>MPOS01000060.1 GCA_001896555.1 Candidatus Phosphitivorax anaerolimi | reverse complement strand
AAGGGGAACCAGGTCATGAAATATCGCTTATCTCAAGCCTAACTCATTGATTTGTCTCGTCCCAAATCATTAATTGAATTTATTTTGGACAGTAGTGATCGACTCCATTTCTGTGCCGGGAAAACATCAATTACAATAATATCAATTATTTAAATAGTGCAACTGCATCTTCGAACCTGTCGGAATATCTGACTACCGCGATTTCCAGGCAACGGGCCATAGACCCGGACCGGGCCCGATCGAATGTTTCTTCCGCATATATCCTCAAGATTCGGGCAAAGTCGGTAAAGAATCCGTGATTTCCCGGCTGCAGCCCGGAAACCCATCTGAAAGAGCAGCGCGTGTTCTTCGAGGAGGCAATCGAGGACCGTTTTAATAACCGATCCCCCGCCAACAGAAACCCCGCTGAAGCCCCCTTCCCTGAAACGAGTCCTCACAGATACGACCGCAGGGCTGCATGAAAGCGTTCGGCAATGATCCGATACCCCTCGTTGTTGGGGTGGATGGGGTCGCTCATGAATTCATCGCGCCCGAGCAGACCCTCGAAGATGTCCGGGATGAGCAGGGCCCCGGTCTGACTGCACACCCGCTCGTACTCTTCATCAAAGCCTCGGCCGAGCAGGGGCACGCGGATGCCCCCCACCACCACGAGGGCGCCGCTTTCCTGGATCTGTTCGATGATCGCCTTGAGGTTGGCGAACGCCTCCTGCCGGGGAAGGCGGTTCTTGAGGTCGTTGCCTCCCAGGGTGATGAGCACGATCCCCGGAGAGTGGGACAGGACATCCTGGTGGAGCCGCTTTAATGCGTCTGCGGTCGTGTCTCCCGGCCGGCCTGCGTTGATCACGGGGACACCCAGGAGGCCGGAGAGCTGGGAGGGATAATCCATGCCCAAAGACGCCCCGGTTCCATAGGTGAGACTGTCTCCGAAGCAGACGATCGGTCCCCTGGCACGCTCGGCATTCCGGACCGGCTGATCCGGCGACAGAACCAGGTATGCGGCAACGAGCAGACCGGCTGCCGCAGCGATGATGACCGCCTTTTTCATCTTTCCCCCCCCAACTGATGTCCCTCCTGCCGGAGCGCCGGTCATCGCAACAGGCGGCCGGCTGACAGTGCATGGCCCCGGGGAACCTGCAAAAGGAGAACAGCGGGCGTTCTCCCCATTGGGAATGCGACCTCGCTCGGGAGTGCCCCCTATTTTTCAGGGAGCAGCTCGGTGTCCTCGTGGCTATAGGGCGGACAGCAGCAGCACAGGACCACCAGATCCTCCTGTCCGGAATTTTGGAGCCTGTGGGGCGTGCCCGGCGGGATGAGGATGCTGTCTCCCTGCCCGATATCGAATATATCACCGCCCAGGGTCATGGTGCCCCGTCCCCGGGTAACATGGTAGATCTCCTCTGCCTTATGGTGCCGGTGGAGAACGGTCTCTGATCCCGGAAGGACGGTCGCCTCTGCGAGGCTCTGGCGAGTATCCGCCCCCTGCCTGGGATGGATGAGCTCCCGGATGACTGACCCGTCCTTGGTAACAAAGGGAGTGATCTGATCATACCCGGTTTTCATCGTCTTTTCCCATGCCCTCCTGTGCACCAGGTTATCACACCGGCGCATTCCGGGAAAGATCAAGGGCTTTTTCTCCCGGGGTGAACAGACGGCCCGGCGACTGTTCAGGCAGCGGAAATCGTGCGGGTTGCATCTTTCCAGCTACACACTGAACCGGATGCTCATGATGTCGCCGTCCTGAACCAGGTAGCTCTTGCCCTCGAGTCTGAAGAGCCCCTTGTCCTTGAGGGCCTTTTCGCTGCCGTGCCGGATGAGGTCGTCGTAGGAAAAGCATTCCGCCCTGATGAACCCCCGGGCAAGGTCGGAATGGATCGCTCCCGCCGCATCCACGGCCGTATCGCCCTTCATGACGGTCCACGCCTTGACCTCGTCAGGCCCCACGGTGAAGAAGGTGATATAGCCCAGCAGCCGGTAGGCGAGCATGGTGAGCCGGTCGCGGGCGGATGTCTCGATGCCCATGTCCTCCATGAATTCCCGGGCGTCATCCGGGGAAAGCCTGGAGAGTTCCATCTCGAACCTGCCGGCAAACTCGACCGCGGGCATGGTGCATTGGATGGCTGCCAGCAGGTCTCTACTATGGTTGAACCGTTCCTCGTCGGAGTTCACGATGACCATCAAAGGCTTTTCTGTGAGAAAGCGGAACCCCCTAAGCTGCCTGACCTCATCGGGTGAGAGGTCGAGAGAGCTGATGAGGGCATTCTTCTCCAGGGCCTCGCGGACCTTGAGCAGGGCCTTTTTCTCGATCTCCATCTCAGGGGTAGACGCACCCCGCTTGACATAGTGCTCGATCCGCTCGAGCCGGTTCTCGGCCAGGATGAGGTCGGAGAGCACGAGCTCGGTGATAATCGTCTCCAGGTCGGCCAAGGGATCGGGCGGCCCCAGGATGCCGTCGACGATCTCGTCATGGAAGTTCCTCAGCACCAGGGCAAGGGCGTCGGCAGTCTTCACCAGTGCCAGCTCGGATGCGGTGAAGATCTCCTTCTTGTCTTCTCCCGACGAAAAGCCCACGAAATCAACGCACTCGATGGTTGCATAGGTGGTCTTCCGGGGCTGGTACATTTCCTTGAGCCGGTCAACCCGCGGGTCTGCCACCGCAACTACGGCCATGTTCGGTTCAGGCCGCGACGAGGCATAGGCGTTGGTCTGCACGTCGGAAGCGGTAAGTGCATTGAAGATCGTTGTCTTGCCGGACTTCTCGAGCCCTATGATGCCGATTTTCATAATTTTTCCCTTTCATTTTCACCGATTGAGCGCTGCCGCTTATACCACTCTTTGCCGGAAGGATTCAACCTCGTGCTTTGCTCAAAGCTGATAATATCTGACACAGGGACGAAATGTGCCCGTCTCATCTACTCTCCCGGACCGCCTTTTAGTGCGCGGGCTTTCTTTCCACGGGTTCATGGGGTATCAGGAATCAGGATACTTTCCTTTGCAAATCATAGAGTGTTCCACTATCTTAGAGATGAAGAAAAAGAGAAGGAGGAGGCATGCTCACGGCAAAAGACATCATGTCCACAAAGGTCATCACCCTTTCGCCCGGCATGGAGGTCGTCACTGCAGCCGGAATTCTCATGGACAACCATATCAACGGCGCTCCGGTGGTGGACGAGAACGGCGCCATCGTGGGCATTCTCAGCCAGGACGATCTCGTCACCCAGCAGAAGAAGATCCCCCTGCCCTCGTACTTCGTGGTGCTCGATGCGCTCATTCCCCTGCGCTCCAGCTGGCAGGTGCAAAAAGAGCTGGAGAAGATCGCGGCCACCACAGTCGAGCACGCCATGACCCCCGACCCTGTGTGCGTTCATCCTGAAACACCCGTGGAGGATATCGCGACGATCATGGTGGATAAAAAGATCCACACCATCCCGGTGGTGGATGAAGACAACAGGCTCGTGGGCATCATCGGCAAGGAGGATATCCTCAGGACCATCATCCCCGCGCCGGGGACGAAAAAACAGACTACATCCTGACGCAGGCTTGAACAGGTTCGTTCCCGGGAGCCGGGAAAAGGGAGCGCGGTCCGGTCCTGCCCGCATTCGAGCATATGCGGGAACCGGGGTTCCCTTCAGGCATACGAAGAAGCGCTGTCTTCCACAGGGAACCGGCCGATCGATCCCGCAGACAATCTTTCTCGATGACCGGGCCGGACCTTCTCAGAGCGTGCCCTGGGCGATCAGATGCTCTTCCCGGTGCCCGGCACCGGCGAGGTTCCGGAGCGCATCCTTCATTTCTGCATAACGGTACTGCCGGTAGGAGACCTCCAGTGCCCGGACCGCCTCCTCGGGCGACTCGAAGAGCGGCACCTGATACTTCTGCCGGTAGCTCACCGTCTTGTGCACGGCGTTGGGCGTATAGATCGCTGCAGGCTTGCCATATGCATGGCATTTCTTCACCAGCTCGACAATGGCATCGATCACCATGGGGTGCCAGAGGCTCGGCACCGGCAGGAGCCCGTCCACCTCGTCGGATGAGAGCAGGATATCGAAGATCTCCAGGAAGGTCTGCATGGAAAGGGCCGGACCCAGATCGATGGGGTTTTTCACGTTGAAGATCTGGCCGGTCCTGCTCAGCTTCTCCTGGGTGGCGGGAGAGAGGCGGGCCATCTCCAAGCCTGCCTGCACCAGCAGATCGGCGGTAATGCCGCCGAAGGCGCCCGAGTTGGTGAACACCGCGATCCTCTTGCCCTTCAGAGGCGGCATGTGGGTGAAGATCTTGGGCATGGCGTGGAGCTCGGAGATGGAGTTCACCCGGATGACGCCCGCCTGAGTGCAGGCTTTGTCGAAGATGTAGTCGTTGTTCGCCATGCCCGCGGTGTGCGACATGGCTGCACGGGCGCCCTCGCCGGTTCTTCCGACCTTGAAGACCAGGATGGGCTTGCTAACCCTCCGGGCCGTCTCGATGAACTTCCTGCCGTCCTTGATGTTCTCAAGGTACATTCCGATGACCTCGGTGGACTCGTCCCGGTTGAAGTATTCCAGCACGTCGGACTCGTCGATGTCCGACTTGTTGCCGATGCTCACGATCTTGTTGGCCTTGACCACGTCCGTGGTGAACGACTCCAGCACGATCACCACGATCCCGCCGCTCTGGATGATGTAGGAGACCCCGCCGCTCTCATTGGCAAAGGTGTGGAAATCCTCTGCCTGGATACCATAGAAGCAGCAGAACTGATTCCGGGTGTTGAGCACTCCCAGACAGTTGGGGCCCATGATCCGCATGCCATGGGCCCGGGCGATCTCATCGATCCGGCGCTGCATGGCCCTGCCCTGCTCGCCCCCCTCCGAAAACCCCGAGCTTTCGATAATCACGTGTTTGATGCCCTTTGCAGCGCACTGCTCTACAAACTGCGGGACCACGGCGGCCGGGGTGATGATCACCGCCAGATCGACCTCCTGCGGGATATCGGTCACGGATGCGTATCCCTGGCAGCCATGCACGGTCTCCGCCTTGCGGTTCACGGCATAGACCGCCCCGCTCCACGAGGAGAACTCGTTCAAGGCCCTGCAGATGGTCGCTCCCAGGTTAAAGGGTGAATTTGAAGCACCTATGACGACAACGGAATTGGGATGAAAAAATGTATGCATTGTACCGCCCACCTCTGATGTTTTTATCCGGCTTTCCAAGCCGGAAGCCCTTCCCTGCTTGCCCGGGCAGGTCTTTTTACGATTGTTGTTTCCTTTTTTCCAGCTCGCCGCTATACGCGTCCCTGAGCATCTCGAGCATCCCCACGATGACCCGGTAGATGAACTGGCCGTTTTCATCGCCTGTCTGCTGCGCGTCGTCCTTCATGTGTCCCAGGTCCTCCAGTTGCTCTTCCAGCGAGCTGATCTCTTTTTCGAACTGCTCGATGATCTGCTCGCGGGTGAGAAACCGGAAAAAGAACGCCCTGGTAAGGAAATCGAGCTGATAATCCACCGGAATGGGGGGAGAAACCAGGGATTTCAGGAACTCCCTCCTTCCCTTCTCGGTGATGGAATATACGTGCTTGTTGGGCTTGCCTGTCTGGATGACCACCTCTTTGCGCACCAGGTCCGCTGCCTCGAGCTTTCGAAGCGCGGGGTAGATCTGGTTGAGGCTCAGGTTATAGGCCATCATCAGCCTGCCGGTGATATTTTTTATCTTGTAGCCGCTCTTCGGACCGGACATGAGGAAGCCCAAAATGATCTGATCAGTGTCCATGGTGTGAGGGTCTCCGTTCTCTCAAATAGCTCCAATTGGTTTTATTCACTATATTTTATTAGAAAATATCATATCTTAAAATATATGTCAATATACTTGTCTTATCAAGATGGGATGGTCACAGACGAGAGGGAAAGGGAAGCGACTTTAGAAGGAGGATTCAAGGCCTGATATGGGTAATAGGCCCTTTGTAGCAAGCTTGAATGAGAATCAGCAAAGGAGCGATTATGAAAAAGCCACGGCCTTCCCTTGTATACTCGTGGCAGACCGTCAACCGGCTGACCGGATATCCGGTGGAATTTTCATAACGGCATCCAGGGGTCGCCTCATGTGCTCCAGGAACTAACACGGGGGTATGGGGAATCGGGAGAAACACCCGTGCCGCCGGCACGCCTGGGTTGTGCTATGCCGCGGCCGTGCGAAGGCCCTATAACCCCCGCGCCCTCCTGAGGGCATAATACCGCGAGACATGGCCCAGCGCCCTGAGACAATGGCCCAGATCGTCGAACACCGGAATACCCCTGTCCAGGAATATAGCCCTTGCCTCCCGGATCATCTCCTCGATGTCCATGGACTCCACGCCCTGCTTGATGTTGGGCACCACCAGCATGAGGGGTTTGCCGGTGGCATCGACCACACCTTTCATCTCGTCTGCCAGCTGCCGGTAAGGGGCTATCTCCTTGGGTGAAGACAGACCCATGGCCGAAGACAGGGACTTGTAGTGATAGAGGAGCTGGATAAGAATCTGGGCGTCCACCCTTTGGTCTCCGGCCGCTTTGAGGAAGACCTCCCGGTAGGCCTGAGGCCCAACAAAGGGGTTTGCCGCGTCGATGGGGTTCTTTGCACTGGAGCCGGGTCTGGGCAGGTGCTCGAGAATGGCCTTGGTTATCTCAGGATCGAGCTGGGGTATGTTCAGACCGTAGAGTTCCGCCTGATCGCATGCACTCACGCCCAAGGCCCCGCCGCCTCCTGCAACGGTGATATGCTCGTACACCCGGGGAGGTAGAAGGGAGAAGGCAAGGCAGGTCTGCGCCATCTCCCAGAGGTCTCCCACCTGCACGGCCCCGGCCTGCCTCAGCACTGCCTCCCATATGCGCTTGCTGCCTCCCATGGAGGCGGTATGGCTCTCCACCGCCCTGCTGCCCGCCTCGGTGAGCCCACCCTTGTTGACGATCACGGGTTTTCTCGCGGCAACGTCCTTGAGCACCGAAAAGAATCGCTTCCCGTCCTTGACGCCCTCGATGTACATGGCGATCACCCGGGTCTCGGGATCGCGGCCGAAGTATTCGAGCAGCTCGGTCTCCCTCAGGTCGGCCCCGTTGCCGAAGCTCACCATCTTGGAAAAACCTACTCCCATCCACTTGCCGATGTGGGCGAAGTCGATGGCCATGCCGCCGCTCTGTGATACGAAGCCTACAGGCCCGCTCTTCCGGGAGAGGTCCGGGCCGGGAAGGAGGGTGAGGCCGCTTTGCGGGCAGTAGATACCGAAACAGTTGGGCCCGACCACCCTGATGCCGCGAGATGCAATGTCCCGGATCTCCTGTTCAAGGCGGGCGCCCGCCTCGGTGCCGATCTCGGAGAACCCGGCCGAGAGGATCTCGACCCCGGCCACGCCCATGCGCCTGCACTCTTCGAGGGCATTGGGCACACGCTCGGCAGGTACTGCGATAACGGCGAGATCGATTGGCTCGGGTATCATGCTCAGGCCGGTATAGATCTTCATCCCGTTGTACTCGCCGCCCTTGGGATTCACTGCATAGAGTCTTCCCTCAAACCCGATTGCCTTAAGCGAGCTTAGTATTCCGGTGCCGAAGGCGTACCCGCTGGCCGAAACCCCGATGACCGCAACACTCTTGGGGTGGAAGATGCGGTCAAATGCATCTCTGGCAGGTTCAGTGATCGCGGATTCCATACAACTCTCCTCAAAGAAAGAAATAAGGATTTACCTCAAGTACTTGCCTATTGATTCCATGTTTCCGCACACCCGTCAATTCTTTTTGAGGCCTCGTCTTTTTTGTTCCCCTGTCTAGCACTTTTACAATCGCCGGGTTCGGCGGGGTTGTTTACACCCAGCCGCTTTCTCCGTATAATGAATAGCTAGGAGGAGGAAATCGCCATGCCCAAGGAGAACACCCATCTCTGGTTCGCCCAGGAGACGCTGAACCACGTCCCTGACCGGCAGCTGCTCCGGGACGTATCCGAACACATCGGCTGCTACTACCTGGGGTCGTTCATCCCGGACACCTTCTTCTATGCATCCAGCCAGACCCTCACCGATATCTCGGAGACCCTCCACGGCAAGGGCGGGGCCCCCACCAACGAGGCCGTGCTCAGTGTGCTCGATCATGCTCGCGGTATGCGAGATATCGCCTTTGCCCTGGGCTACGTCACCCACTGCGCGCTGGACATCACGTTTCACCCGGTGGTCAATGCACTTGCCGGCAACTACTATGACGAAGACCCGGTGCGGAGAAGCCGCTCGGCATATCTTCACCGCCGAATCGAGACCTGCCTCGACGTACGCATCAACAACCGCCTGCGCGTCTACCGCCTCACCAGAGCAGGCCTCGTGCGGGGCTTGGCGTACGAAGACTTTCTCAGCCGCCGGTTTTCCGCATCCAGACGAGCGCTCGAGAACACACTCTCCAAGCAGCTCTTCATCAACCGGCTCTTCGAGAGCCGGGCGGTGTATGCCGCGTTCAGACTCTCCCGCGGGCTAGGCATCCTGCGACGCTATGAGGTGCTCTCCCTGTTCTACGCGGATATCAACGACCCCGCCGGCTGCCTTCAGGACCCGGTCAGCTACTACGACAGCAAAGCCCGCAGCGAGAAACAGGTGTCCCTGGACACCCTCTTCGCCCGCGCCCGGGACATGGCGCTCGCCATGATGCTTGCGGCTTACGGCTATGCCAGGAGGTCGGTGTCCAGAGAGCAGCTTCTTGATGCCATCCCTGGCGCAAGCCTGAGCACCGGAGAGGTCCCTTTACGCCCGGCTCAGGCCTGAGAGATCCTGCAGCCTGAACCTCAGGCGCCCTGCATGGCAGACCTTCTTCCCGGCGCGACAAAGAATTTTGGTGACGGACATCATCTCAAGCCCTTGTTATAGCATCAACATGGGGCTTTCAGCAAAGGAAGGAAACATAAGCGCAGCCTCCGGGAAATCCCCGTCACCGAAAAGCTCAACGGTGACCCTGGCAGAAGGAAACGTAAAAGAAGAGCAAAGGGTTTGCTATTCCTCCCCTGCATGGTAGGGTGAAAGCACCTCTTCTTACAATGGGATCGTGATGAAAGGAGTGCTCTGTCATGAGATTGAGAATAGCACTTGTTGAATCAGGGACACCTGCAACGCATATCTTCAGCAGAACATACCTCCCGAGGGTGGGAATCCCAACCATGGGGGCTGTGCTGAAGCAGAGGGGATATGACTGCGATATCTTCTTCGAGGCCCTCTCGCCCGTCCGCGCTGATGACCTTTGGGCCTACGACGTGGTGGGAATCGGGTCCCTCACCAGCACAATCGAATCGGCATACCGACTTGCCGACTCGCTCAGAGAAAGCCGTACCACGGTTGTAATGGGCGGGCCACATGTCACTTTCATGCCCCGGGAGGCGCTCAATCACTGCGACTATGTTGTGATGGGCGAAGGAGAGGACACCCTTGCCTCACTGATCGACTCGATCGAGCACGGCAAAGATCCTCAAGACGTGGGAGGTCTGGCCTTTCTCAGCGCCGATGGAACACTGAATATCACGGAAAGCAGCGGGCATGTCGATTTTGCCGGCCTTCCCTCCCCGGATTTCTCCCTGTGCCCCCAGATGACCAGCGCAAAAATTCCGCCGATCATCACGACCTCGCGCGGCTGCCCCCACAAGTGCACCTTCTGCTCGGTGACTGCGGTCTTCGGGAGGAAATACCGGTTCAAGAGCAATGAGCAGGTCATCAGTGAGCTCAGGCCCCTGCTCCATCGCAGCGTGTGCTTCGGTGACGACAATTTCTGCGCCGATCCCAGACGGGCCAAATCTCTGCTCAGGGAGATGATCGACAGGGATGCCGTGCCGCTCAGATGGTCGGGAGAGATGGCCATCATGGCGGCCCTCGATGACGAGCTTCTCGATCTCATGCGCAAGACGCACTGCAGGACGGTGTATGTGGGTATCGAGTCCATAGACACCACAGTCCTGAAGCGGATGGGCAAGTCACACCAGGCGCATGTGATCCCCCGGTGCATCGAAAATCTCCACCGCCACGGCATCGGCATCCACGGGATGTTCGTGATCAGCCCCGACGATCCGCTCGATTCGGTGGGAAAGATCATCGACTATTCGGTGGAGGCCGACATCGACACCATACAGATCTGCTCGCTCACCCCCTTCCCGGGCACACAGAGCTACGAAGAGTATGGCGAGAGGATCATCCACCGGAGCTGGCGCTATTATGATGGTATGCATGTGGTGGTGAGACCTGCGACATGCTCCGCATACGAGATGCAGGAGGAGATCGTCAAACAGATGAAGAGGTTCTACAGCATCAAAAACGTGCTTGACGCATACCGGCCCGGGCGCGCCTGGAGAATCGGATATCGTCTGGGAGGCTACCTGCTCATCCGCAGATGGGCCCGGGAAAATGCCGGATACATAGACCGGCTCAGGGCCGGATACTATCAGAAGGACATGCCGGAGGCATCACTCTCTCCGAAGGACGCTGCCGCCCCGGCCATTCCCTAAAAGGCATCCATCCAGAAGAGACGGACCGGCACCCCCATGATCCTGCATCCCTCATGTTTTCAGGAGATATAAGAACCGAGGATGCATCCAATCCCAAGAGGGTCTCTTAGTTTGGCTCACCTTTATATTTTCATTAAGGGCTGCACGATCATCCAATCTCAACCACGGCCCGGCTGACATCCGCGGTCGAGTTGAACTCCCGGTCGGGGAGATTGTGGATGAGATCGATTACATCCCGAGGGGCCTGATTCTCGCGCGCCTTTCTGATGAGTTCCTCTTTCCGCGAAGGATACTTCACCCCCTGGAGATAATGCTGCAGTTCTACTTCGCTTACCGCCATTATCCACTCCTTCACCGGCGCTGTATCTGCCTGAGAAAGGAACTGCCACACCTGTTTCTCAGACTTTTAAGCTGGTTACTTCAAACCGCTGATCGCCTTGCTCACATCCACCGGCGAACTGAAGTCCTGATCCGGAAAATCGTTGAGCAGTCTCATGATATCATCGGACGCACCGTTGTCACGGGCCTTCTTGATCAGGTCGCTCTTTCTTGCCGGATAATCCATACCATGCAGAAACTGCTGCACCTCTGCGGCGCTCACATCGCTGTATCTTGCCATGTCTGTTCCTCCTTTTCCCGCTCTATGCCGGGATGATTTCCGGAACGTCTCTTGCCTCCGGCGAATGCAAGAACAGGAAACCATCTGTATTCAGATGATTTCCTGTCTTATTTACAATCTACTTGAATTTTTTGGGGAGTTACGACATTTTTCCGATGGCTTTGTTGACGTCCACCGGGGAGTTGAAATCCTGATCCGGCAATTTGCTGAGCATGTCGATCACATCGCCGGGGGCATTGTTGCTCTGTGCCTTCTTGACCAGATCATTCTTCCGTGCCGGGTAGTCCATACCGTGAAGAAACTGCTGAATTTCACCTGTACTTACCATTTTTCACCTCCAGTTTGGTTTTCAATAACCACCTCTGCTCATCATCCGAGAACTTCCCACTCCACATCGAGTTTTCGCTTTTCGCTTTTCCCAACCTGGCCCTGCCTATTGCTTTACGCCTGCGGTCTGTATGACCTCGTCTGGCGACGAATATTCCCGGTCCGGCAACCCCTCGAGCAAGTCCATGACGCCATCGGGCGCATGGTTGTCTCGCGCAAGATTCACAATCCGCATCTTGGTCGCCGGGAAAGTGATATTTTCCAGATACCACTGGATTTCGGCTGCGTTGATTTCCATCCTCTCTCCCTTCCTCGCTGTGACGTCCCCCAAGGTCATCATCCCTGGCGGGTTCAAGTCCGGTCGCCATGAGCATGCCCCGGGTCACTCAATCTCGTCGACCGCCTTGCTTAAGTCTCCTGACGAGGAGAAATATCGTTCCGGCAGGTTATTGATGATATCGATGACGACATCGGGGGCGTGATTGTCCAGGGCTTTCTGCCTGAGATCGTTCTTGCTCGCAGGAAACATGATGCCGCTCAGATACCTTTCCAAGTCGATCGGATGTACTGCCATGTATCTTACCTCAAAGATATTCCTGATGATTTTTTACAATCAAGGATGTACTGAATACTTATTATAAGCCTTCACTTACCATTCTCAATGATCGCTTCTCCTGGAGAATTCTCTCATTTTATCGCGCCTGGCAACGCCAGTAACCGGGCGTATTATCTCTGGTATACCCGATGCCATCACAGCAATGCACACCACCTGCCGCGAATGATTCCGGCATTCATAGATCAAGTTTCTTTTGCCCTTCTCCCGGTGCGGCTCGTGCCCTTTTCCGCCGGCGCCTCCCCATGACAACTTATCAACAGGCATCCTCACAGCCCCAAGGGTGACGTCCCCTGACCGGGCGTGTATGAGCATGCCAGATTGATCTCGGAGATTACATCCTTATTCTTTCACTATCAAGGAATCGAGGGGATTTTTCATGGTGCCGACCCGTGATATGGATCCCAGGGCAAACCCCGGGCTCAGTTGAAGAGTGGCGGAGAATGCGATCCCTCCTTCTGAGTCCTTCTTTGGCGGACCAAGAAGGAGGATTCAGGGAGAACCAGTGATGAATCGAGAAGAACAGTTTCACAGGCGGGTGTTCCGCCGTATCTTTCTGAAGGAGACTGCCGCCTACGGCCTGTACTGGATTCTCATTGCCGTGCTGGTCGTAGCTGCCGGCTTTGCCCGGTCCGAGGCCTCACGTGAACCTGAGGCCGGGGAGCCTATCGTCGGCGGGCAGCCTCAGGAAGTGGAGGACGTGTTTGTTCCGCAACCGGCAGACTTTATTGTAGAGCCTTTTGTAGAAGGCCTCGAAATACCCTGGGACATCGTTTTTTTGTCCGGCAACAGAGCCCTGGTGACGGAAAGGCCGGGCAGGGTCCGCCTCATCGAGAACGGACGTCTGAGAGACGATCCCTATGCAGTCGTAGACACCGCGGCAATCGGCGAGGGGGGGCTGATGGGCCTGGCAGTGCATCCGGATTATCCCGGGCAGCCCTATATCTACATCATGTATACCTACCAGGTCGGAATGGATCTGTTCAACAAGGTTGTCCGGCTGCGGGACACAGGCGTGGCCGCGGAACAGGATAAGATCATTGTGGAGAGGATCCCCGGGCATCGGGTGCACGATGGAGGAAGGATCGGGTTCGGCCCGGACCGCATGCTCTACGTGTGCACCGGGGATGTAGGCCGGGCCGGCATTGCGCAGGATATCAAAAACCTGGGAGGAAAGATACTCCGCCTCACACCTGAGGGTGCCGTTCCTCCTGACAATCCGTTCCGCGATTCCCCGGTGTATTCCTACGGACACCGGAATCCCCAGGGGCTTGCCTGGCATCCTGATACCGGCGATCTCTTTTCCTCTGAGCACGGACCCTCGGGCGAGTTCGGCCTCTTCGGGAACGACTCGATAAACGTCATCTACAGAGGAAGAAACTACGGCTGGCCCCTGGTTCTCGGGGCCGCGGGCATGAGGCCCTACGTGGACCCCGTCGTGTTCTGGCCCAAGGCGACACCTCCCGCAGGTATGACCTTTTCCCGCGGGGACCTCTATGTCACAAGCCTGCGGGGCGAAGCGCTTATCCGCATATCGTTCCGGCACAGTGACGGCGCCTATGAGGCCGAATCGATCCAGAGACTCTTTGCAACCGACTGGTACCGCGGGGAATACGGCAGACTCCGGCACGTAACGACAGGACCCGACGGCAGCCTCTACGTGCTGACGAGCAATCGAGACGGCAGGGGTACGCCCAGGGAGGGCGACGATAAGATACTGCGCCTGAGATACCGCCCCTAGCACCCCGGGGTAGGCCATCCGCTGTTGCCCGCGGGCAAAAGCCCCTCAGGAGGTAAGCCATGGAAGTCTGCGGGATTATGTCTTGCGGGCGGGGTCCAGGTGGACAAACACGAGGTCCACGCTCGGCAGGGTCTTGACCCTTTCCTCCACCTCCTCGGCTATGCCGTGTGCATGCTCCAGCGTGAGCAAGCTGTCGACTCCCACATGGATCTCCACACGAAGCTTCGGCCCTACATAATCGGCGATCACCCGGTGGACGGTTCTCACGCCGGGCACCCCCCGGGCCCTGTCAATGATCTCCCCTATAACCTCCTGCCCGGCACCGCGTCCCGTGAGGTAGTCGAGACTCTGCCTGCCCACCCCCCAGGTGGTCCTGAAGATCCACAGTGCAACCACAATTCCAGCCGCCGGATCGACCGCGGGATGAAGATGCCGGGCACCCCAGATGCCGATCATCGCAGACGCGGTGGTGAGGGTGTCCATCAGATTGTCCTGAGCGCCGGCATGCAGTGCCGGGCTGCCGGTCTCCTTCCCGATCTGGTGTATCGACCGGTACATGGCGACCTTGATCAGCCCGGCCGCGATCAGCACCATAGTCGGCAGGGGGAGTGCAAAGGTCCGGGCATCTCCCAGAAGCCGCTGGACGCTCTCATACAGAGCGGTAATCCCCGACCCTGCCATGGCGGCTGTGACCAGCATGGCGATGAGGGGATCGAATCGGCTGTGGCCTTGAGGATGGCTGATATCAGCAGGCTTCTGCGACAGGTAGAGCCCGATGCCCATGAGGATGCTGTACAGCGTGTCGGCAAAGGAATTGGCTGCGTCCGAGAAAATGGCGCTGCTCCCGGTCGTCCATGCCAGCAGGCCTTTTATGAGACCGAGGGCTGCATTTCCCCCGATCAGGATGACAATCGCTCGAGTATAGCTCTTCCTGAGCCGGAGGTCGGCTGATTCGGGGCGCACTCTCTCCAGGGCCATACCGTTCTTCCCCGTTCTCCTTTCTCAGGCGGGTTTTTTGGAAGTGAGGCGGAATGGAACTACGAGGAGTCAGCCGTCACCCGCTCCCCTTCGGAGATGCTTTGCCCGGTATCATGCCACCCTGGATGCATGATACCGGAAGCTTTCCCGCTCCCGTCCTCTGACCACCCGCTGCTTCCCGAGATCACCAAGGGTGTCCGTCACCACGGTCACCTGCCCTGCGGCGCCGTCTCGATCGTAATAGATCACCACCCAGTCACGGACCTTGCCGAGCTCATGCGCGCGGTGCGTGTTCGAGTACAGAACGGTGAAGTCCCATCCTTTTCTCTGGGTGTTCATCACCGGCAGCCAAGATCTGCCTTCGGGGTTGAACCGCTTGGGGGCGATCGTACGCAGCCTGCCTTGATTCGCCTTGTCCCGGTACTCTGTGTCGATCTCAAGAAGCAGGCCGACCGGAGGCTCATCCGGCTTTTCATCTTTGCCCTTCCCGCCGTTGCGGGGAATTCTTGCGGCCGATCTGCTCAGCATACCCGCCAGGACATCCCTGACCATCTGCAGCCGACGCTTGCCGAACCCCTCCACCTGGGACAGCCTCCCGTCGTTTGCAGCACGCTCCAACTCTTCCAGGGTAGACAGGCCCAGTGATTCAATCACCCTGTCGGCCAGCTTTTCCCCTATCCCCGGAACCTGCCTGAAGACATCCGCAGGAGAGATCTCTCCCAGCAGATCCTGGTGAAGACCTGTTCTGCCGGTCCTTACAAACTCCGCGATCACCCCGGCCAGCCCTTCACCGATATCGGGCAGATCCTTGAGCCTCTCCTCCCTGCCCTCCAGCACCAGATCGGCCAGCGGATCTTTCGCACGCCTCACCTGCAGGGCACCCTGACGATATGCCCTCACCCTAAAGACATTGGCCTCTCTTGTGTCCAGAAGATCTGCTATGCTGTCGAGCTCGGAAGCGATTTCGGCATTGGTGGGTTTCCGGTCCTGCATCAGATCGTCCTTATTGTTCATGCGCCCTTAGGCAGGCACCCCTTGTCCCAGCGGCGGAGAAAAGTTTCTTTCAAGAGTATTGATAGGCCCCCGCAGCCGTGATTCAACATACAGCACACGGACTTGCAGACAGCCCGGCTCTTCACCGTCAGACAGCGTGATTGAAACCTGGGAAGGCCGGGCTATTCTTAAAGTCTATGACAAAAACGGTCCTCTTTCCCCTTCCGGCCGGGCGGGAAGATTCGGGCATGGACACATGCGGCCGGAAGAGAAAACGAGGAGAAGGGCAATGATTTTTCTCTAAGAAGCTGGCACCTGAAGAATCATGGATCTCAAGGGCAATCAACGATGCGGACCTTAAAGGGCATGTCCTGGATCCTTAAAAGAATCGCAAGCGGCGGTGAATGCGCTCCCGCCTTTTCAAGTCCTTACATAGCGGACTTGAGAAAGGGAACTCATCCCTCGGCTGCGGCTTGTGTTCATCTCCGGCAGCCGATGGATTCGAAAAGGGCATCACGAAACCCGGACCGCCCGGTGATAAACGCACCCTGATCGGGTTTTCCTCAGCCTGGCGGCACACTTCTCAGGAGTTTTCCCGTACAGTCCGCCGGCATTTTTCCCGGAGCCGGGAGAGCGCCCGGTCGCATGCGAAGGGCATACCGGGGTAAAAACGAGGAAAAACCCCGGACCCTTTGAATCATCATACGATAAGGGTAATCATCTTCCAACCCTTCGCGTCCTTGAAAAACAGATGCTTAAGGAAGGGATTGAAGGGAGGATTCCATGAGGATTGACGCGCACATGCACATCAACTTCAGGAACATATCGGCACAGAACATCATCGATTATCTCGACAAGCACAAATACGACTGCTGCTGGCTGATGACATGGGAGGATGCCGCCCAGGAGGAATTGAACATCCAGAACCTCTCCATCGAGAACGTGTACGATACCTTCCTGCGCCATCCCACCCGGATCATTCCCATGTATGCCCCTGATCCCCAGTGCGACGATGCGCCGGGAAAGCTCCTGGCATGGTGCAGCAGGGGCGTGCGGGGGTGCGCGGAGCTGAAGACCACCGTGAACTGGCGCTCCGACAAGCTCAAGAGGCTCCTCGATGCAGTGCTGAAGGTAAAGATACCGGTTGTGTTCCACATGGAAAACCAGCCTGAGGTGCTGGCGAATCTGAAAACAGACACCCGGCTGGAGGTCGTTCTGCTCAAGATCCTGCAGAGCGGCAGGCTCAAGGGCATGCCCAAAAGGGTTCTGGAAATGGTGGCCGAGGTATGTGCTCCCCTGGAAAGATGGAAAAAACAGCGGACTCTCTTCCCCGGCTACAAGCTCGATTTTGCATCTCTGCGCGTTGTGCTCAAGGAGTACCCCATGATCAGGTTCATCGGGCACGGCCCTCTGTTCTGGCAGCATATCTCCGCCGATGGAGGAAAGAACGCATGCATCCAGCAGCAGGGCATTGTCCGAAAGGAGGGTCTGACCTGCTCGTTCCTGAGGAACTACCCGAACCTCTATGCCGACATATCGGCCCCGAGCGGCTTCTACGCCTTGAACAGGGACCATGCCTTTTCCCGCAGATTCCTATCGGAGTTCAGCACCAAGCTGCTCTTCGGGACAGACAACTATCCCCTCGGCCACGAGGATCTCCTCAAATCGCTCAGGCTGGGGCCCAAGATCATGAAACGGCTCATGGGTGCGAACGCGGAGCAGATCCTGATGCAGTGAGGGTCATCTCATTCGTTCGAACTGATCACGAACCCGCTCGGTCCAAGCCCTGTCGCCGAGGAGGTGCCTGCGATCTTGGCCAGATATACCGGTCCCAGCTGCTTTATGTGGTTGTCCACATTGGCGAAATAATTGGTGTGGACCTGCTCCTCATTGATCACGGTTTCGAAGATCCTTGCGCTGACACTGTCGCCGTTCTCGTTGCATGCCTGGAGAAACCGGTTGTAGGCATCGATGGTGTCGTCTTCGAGCTGGGCATCGAAACCGAACACTTCTTCGACCTTCTGGCCCTTGCGGATCTTTTCCCGTGCATCGGCCGTGGGCTCGCCCCCAAGCTCCTTGATGCGCTCCGCAAACATCTCGGCGTGGCGCATCTCATCGATGGCGATCAGTTTGATCTTGGCGGCCAGCTCTCCATAGTCCATATCGTCCAGATTGTAGTGCTGGTTCATGTACTGGTAGATCGCCTGCAGTTCCATGGCCCGGGCCTCGTTGAGCACATCGATGACCTTCTTCCTTTTTTCAACTGCGGTGTTCTTTGCCATGCACCTCCTCCTCAATGTCATTTACCAGTAATGTATGCCCCGGCACGCAGAGATTCAAGAGCTGAAAAAAAGGTTTTTGTAAAAACAGCTATCCGGCTTCAAGAGGCTGGATGGCATCCCTGATTTTTCCTGACTGCACCAGGTCAAGAAACTCATCACCGAGCGCCCTGCAGACGCGGATGATGTGCTCCCAGTACGCCCTGCGCTCGCTGTCACGCCCGCGAAACCGGATGAAATCGTCCCGGTCGGGAATCCTGCCCAGCGGCAGGCCCCTGACGAAATCCGGAGACGGGCTTATGAGCACTACACGGTCCAGGTTCTCTCCCTGTGGTCTTCTCCAGGGCAGCAGCTTGTCAAACCAGCCCGGAACGATGCGGTTGCAATAGTGCGGGAAGAGCACGATCCCCTCGCTGCGAAACGGGAGGTCCAGGTGGTAGTCGATGAGGCCCCCGTCACGGTAGACCCCGGGGTGCGCGCCGTCGGGTGATTTCACGCCTTCCATGACGAGCGGTATGGAGCCCGAGGCCATGAGGGCGTTCTTGAGGTTTGCCCGGCTGAGCGGAACCTCATGGAGCGGGAACCCGTCCTGCCTGAAAAAGGCCGGGGGATCGCGAGGGTCTGAGAACAGGGTGCGGACAAAGAACAGCCTGAGGCATCGCCTGCTGATCGTATTGGCGGCCATGGCCAGGAGCATGGCCGCGCCCAGGCGATATCGTTCTTCCCGGGCAAAAGGCCCGCGGCACCGGACGGAAAGGATGTTCAGTCTGAAAAAGGGGTGGGCGAGCACCGCCTGCACGCCGGACTCGTCCAGAAAGGCATCCATGACGGCCCGGGAAACCCGGGTCACCTCTGCGGCATCAGGTGATGCGGAGTAGCGCTGGTCCAGGTAGGACGATTCAAAGCTCTCGTACGAACCGCTGTCCATCCCCTGCGCAATGGCTGCGAACCTCCAGCTTCCTATGGACGAGCCCACGAGAAAGACCGGACGGGAAGATCCGGTGAGCCATGAAGAGAACACGGCACGGTCGAGCCCTCCCAGCACCAGCCACTTGGGTCCGCCTGCAGCCCCGGCGATTACGTCTACAGACCCGGGATCGAGCCCGCTGTCCTGGACGAGCGAGAGCGCCTTTTTCCCTGCGAGAATCGTGAGGCGGCCGGTCATGGCCTGCCCGTGACGCCGATGAAGCGGAAATACCCGCCCTGGCGGCCTGTGCGTACAGGCATGTTATTCGAGCTCCGCGCGAAGTCGTTCAAGGGTTTTCTCTGCTTCCGGAGTGGTCTTGAGAAAGCTCCGGAGCATGTCACACGGATAGTCCGTGCACTCTGCGCAGTTTTCCAGATCGTTTTCCATACAGCATTTGCGGATTTCACACATTGTATCGCTGTAGAAAGACAGCCTTCCTCCAGCTCTGCAGCCGTCGCAACAAATGTGCTCAGGTTGAATGTCGGTGTTGTAGAGAACCGACCATTCCTTGGCTATCTGAGCTCTCCGGGCTTCATCACCCTCCTTGGTGGCAGTGTATGCCTCGCAGAGAGAACAGTCCAAGCCGCAACACGCTATCATTACTTTTCCTCCCCCTTTCTTTTCTCGTTCGTGATGCAGTGCTCCTGTATGCTCTTTCAAATCCTATGATCAACGGCATCTCCTTTCGGATGCCACAGAAGGCCCCGATCAGCGCAGGAGGCTTCCGCAGGGAAAGGTCCCCCGGTCCGCCTGCCCGGCAGGGCCTGTCTGTCATGACTTTCAAAACGATACCACACCGTATAGCTCTTGCTGAGGAAGGGTATGGGGATGATGAACGAGCAGAAGAGCCTGTGTTCGGTCACCCTGCAGATGAGAGACCCGTCGGCGGCCCGGGAGAGCAGCACCGTCCCGCTGACGAGCTCGATGCCTTCCCGCGGGTCGATCTTCGTCCTGTACGAGAGCAGAACGCCGTCGCTTATGCATTTTCCCTCCAGGCCCTCGCCCGGATCAGGAGACAGCAGGGTGCCCTGTGCGTCATAAACGGCTATGGCGATCCGGTCGGGACCTGTCCTGTTGATCTCTATGCGTTCAGCCTTCGCAAGATGCCTGGCGGGCGTGAGGTCGGAAAACAGGCAGGGTTCCAGGATGTAACTGAGTCTCTTAAAGCCCGGGGGAAACCACTCGCAGCTGCTTGAGCCATGGTCGCGGTATATTCCGGCGATGCTGTCGCAGGGAGCTTCCACTGAGGCAAGGGGCTTGGGCCAGGATTCCGGCCTGGGATAATGATTGCCGGCGCACGATGAAAGACCCGCGCAGGCGGAAAGCAGAAACAGACCGCCGAACAGAAACCGCATCAGGAAGATGCTCATCCTACCGGTCCCGCGCCCCCTTAAGGGGGTAATCCGCATCAGCATGCTATAGAGCGCTCCTGACATCCCATAAGATTCGCATATCCTATCACATTCGCTCCAAGTTATCCATACATGGCTTTCCGCCCGGATTGGGATAGAGCAAGAAACATTGCAGCAGCCCGGCAGCTCTCTTCCGGGTATCTGCCGACCGCGGTTTCGTCCGACAGGACGAGTCCGCGGTATCCCCTGCTCAGAGCGTCATACAGATGGCATACCTCGGACCGGGTGGGGACGGGGTTTCTGGTCATGTGCTCCAGCACCTGACCGGCAAGGAGTACAGGAACAGCAATTTCATTGAGGGTATCCGAAAACCTACGGACGATCTGCGCCATCCCGACAAACCCTGCCTCCGCACCCAGGTCGCCCCGGCAGAGCCACAGCTCATCCGAGGAAAGGGCGATGCGCTGGGTGTCATCGACCGCGCTCTCGCGCTCCAGCTTTGCAATGACATAGGCCCGATCCCCCAGGACGCGGCGGTATTCCGCCATTTCGACTGCGTCCTTCACATAGGAGACGGCATAGAGAATGAAATCCAGGTGCCGGCTCTGCACCAGGACCTCCCGGTCTTTTTCCTGCAGGCCTTCACTGCGGAAGGTGGAGTGTGTGAATGTGATGCCCTTCCGGGAAGAGATGACCCCTCCCTGGACCACGCGCGCCTTGACCGATCCGGGAGTGAAAGACTCCACGGCGAGCACGGCCCGGGTATCGCCGAGCACGATCTCGCCTGCAGACAGGGAAACCGCACGGAAAAAATCCGAATGGGGAACGGGCAGGATGTCGCGCCCATGGGCGGTTTCGGCGTGCACCAGCTCAATGTTTCCACCCGGTTCGAGAAGGAAGGAGTCGAAATCGCCCAGCCGCCATTTATTCCCCTGGAGATCCAGGATCACCGGCGGTTTCTGCTCCAGGGAATCCAGGTGAGACCCAAGCCTATCGAGCCACCGGGAGAGCTCGGGCAGGCTCACGTGAGAGGTGTTCAGACGAAAGGCCGTGACCCCTGCACGGGTCATCCGGTTCCACATGTCACGGGTGCTGCTGCTCGGTCCCAGGGTAGCGACGATCTCGTAATTCACCTCATCAAACTCTCCGGAGAAAAGATAGCATGATCATTCTTCCAGTCAAGGCCAAAGGACCTTCCGCCTCGATCACGCTTCTTTTCTCAGGCCCCGAGGGCCTCCTTGTCCGGCTTTCCCTCTTCGGGCTCCCCGGGTATGCGAACCGGGGAGAGCCTCCGCGAGCGCACCTCTTCCTTGATGCGCTGGATATGCCCGCGGCCGAGCCCCTTCACCTCGCAGCCGAGCTCAAAGTACCGGCGTATCCTGTCGTCATCCAGGATCCCGAAGCAGTCGATGATCGCTGCGGGAGAGCCGATCATCTCCACCACGGCATCGGGCTCCAGGTCGAGATACTCGGCGTGCCTCACGGCCAGCACCACTGCATCCGAGCCGGCCAGCACTGCGCGAAGGTCCTTGTTCACCCGCAGGTTCTTCAGCCCCTCCTGGTTTCTGAAAAACCGCGCCCAGCTCGCCCCCACCGAGGGGTAGGTGTCTTGGGCCTCAAACTCCCACCAGTGCTCCACATAGGGGTCATGGACCCTCACATCGCCGCCCATCTCGACGATCTTTCGGATCATGAGCTCCGAGCCGCTGTATCGCGTATCACCCACGTCCTCCCGATATGAGGCGCCGAGCACCGTAACCACGGATGCGGCCACGATCTTGCCCATGTTCCTCAAGGCGTCCCGGATGAGGTGTACGGCATGGAGAGCCCGGGTATCGTTGATGTCGATCGCCTGGGGCGTGATGGTGAAGTTGTCGTCCTCGTAGCCCATAAGGTGCCGGTAGGCCCAGACGCCCAAGCCCCCGTCCTTGGGCAGGCAGTAGCCCCCGATGCCGGGCCCGGGGAAGATCATGTTGTTGTGGGTGGGCCTGACCTTGATGGCCTTGATCACCTTGATGAGGTCTACGCCGTTCTTTTCGCAGAAGTTGCTCCACTCGTCCATGAAGGCCAGGATGGTCGCCCGGAAGCTGTTCTCCACGATCTTGGCGGTCTCGCTCTCAAGGGGCCTGTCCAGGACCGTGAGCGGGAACTTCTCAACATTGAGCACGTCGGAGAGAAAGCGCTCCACCCGCTCTCTGCTCTCCTGGTTGATCCCGCTGCACACGCGCCAGAAGTCGCGGATGGACTTCACATAGTCCCTGCCCGGCATGACCCGCTCATAGCTGTGGGCCAGCAGCGGCTCGCTCTCGATGCCGCGTGCGGCAAAGGCCTTTTTCATGATGGGATAGGCGATGTACTCGGTGGTTCCGGGCGGGACCGTGGTCTCGATGAGTACCAGGCATTTGGGCTCGATCTTCTCGCCGATGATCTTCATAGACTCTTCCAGGGCTGCGATCTCGGCCCGGCCGCTTAGGCAGTTGCCCAGCTCCTGCTTGAGAAAATCGCACTGCACGTCCACCACGACTACATCCGCAAGGCGCAAGGCATCGTAGGTGTACGTGGCCGTGAGGTTTCTGCGCTCGAGCACGCAGCGCCGGATGAGGATGTCCACCTCCGGGTCTTCGGCCTTTACGGGAGAGACGCCGCTGTTGAACATGGGGATCTTCCAGAAGCTCCTGATGCTGGGCCGCTGCATTCCGATGACGAATTTTCCTGCCTCGCCGGTCTTTTTATCCGTGCTGTCGGCCACCACTGCGGCCATGACCGCGCCCACGAACCCCAGACCCATGACCACCACGATCTCTCTTCCGCGTGCGCGCTGCTCGCGCACCTCTTGTTCGAGCCGCTCGAACTCTTTGAGATAATCGGACTCCGCCGGCAGCGGATAGGACTTTCCATCTGGGCTGTATGAGAATGCCTGGCTCATGATTCCTCCTCGATCAGTGTATCCCTTATAAAAAAGCTCTTGCCCGAAACCCTGGAATGAGACGTTGGGACACAGGTCTCAATGCCGGTAATGCTTTCATTTTTTACCACTATAATACATGAACTTGTGCCAGACTCAAGTATCAAGCCCAAAATAATACCCCTTCTGCCTGCGCACTTCCAGTATCCCGGAATATGACAACTTTTTTTAGGAGTTCATGAGACACCGGAGCATTTCATAGCGGCGCGAAAAAAGCTCGCCGGCACAAAAAAAGAAGCGTGCGAATTCCTCAAGGAAGGCACATATCCGGCCCCCTGTTCCTCCGTGGGCTTCTGCCGGAGCTTGCCCGTGAGATATGCCTGGAGGATGCCCAGTATCTCGTGAATCACGATCTCGGAATTGCGAAGGTTTGCCGCCTTAGGCAAGAATGACCCGACAGAGAGGTAATCCCGGTCGATGATGCGATGCCCCACCGGGGCAGCCACGGGATGCATGCCTTGGGCACGGAACAGCGCCATGGACCTGGGCATGTGATGTGCAGAGGTCACCAGTACGAACTTCTGCCGCCCTATCATGGGCCGGATGAACAGGGCCTCCTCATACGTATCCCTGGACAGGTCTTCCAGCACGATGTTCGCAGGGTCGATCCCGAGCGAGCGGGCCAGATCCGACATGAGGCTTGCGCTTGCCCGGGGATCGGAGATGCGTCCTCCCGACACGAGCAGCCTTGCCCCCGGGAGATTCCGCTGAATGCGGATGCCCTCGACGAGACGTACCAGCGTCTCATCGAGAAGCTGGCTGGTCACGGGCAGGCTCTCGTTCGAGACATGCCCGCCCGCCAGAACGACCACCCACTGGATACCGGCATCGCGCGCGGCCTGGATGTCGAGGGGCGGATAGCGGCGCTCCAGGCCCGCGAGAATCGAATTGAAGAACACACCGTAGCCCATGATCAAAAACAGGATCGTTGCCGCAGCGAGAATGGCCCCGGCCGCTCGCCGGAACCTGGTGAACCAAAGCAGGATCAGTCCGGCAAGCAGGAGCCCGGCTATGACGGGCACGGGCATGAAAAACTGGCTCACAATCTTCTTGAGCAGAAACAAGGGCGTCATGAGCGGTGGTCAGGGTTTGGCATCCGGCTCACCAGCGGTCTTTTTCACCGGGAATGAGGACTCGATCGAACGCGTTGGTTCATTGGTCTTCTCCTCATCATCGAGAATGGTGTCAACCAGTCTGTTGATGCCGAGAATGCCTGCGATGAAGATGCTCCCGACCACGATCTCCACTCCCATCCAGACATAGGGCTCGGGATTCGGGGCCCGGGAGGCGATGGATGCCACCAGGAAGAACAGGAAGGCAAAGGCGTTGAACACAGGGGGCAGAACGTCCTTGAACAGGACGATGGCGTACACGAAAACGCCGATGAAGAGCAGCCTGGACGCCTCGGCGCCGAGGTATGGAGCGAAGACCGGCTCAAAATGCTTCAGGAGCACCGCGCAGCCGATCCCGGCAAGCCCCCCGATCAGGATGCGGAGCATTGATCCGGGGTCTTCGTGCTCGATGAAAAAGCATATCATGACCATGAATGCCGGCCAGGCCGGAAGTTTGAGCCTTTCCAGAACAATCTCGAAAACAATGATGAAGGCCACCAGAAAAAACCCGAAGAGCACGCTTCTTCCGGTAATGACCCTTTTCATGAACCCCTCCTCGTGTCAGGATATTTCCTTCCCTGCCGCAGCGCCTGTTCTCCATGAGCCACGCACAGCAGGGGCGGATAAACTGCCGATCACCTCGGTGTCTTCAAGGCTGAAAGAAGCGCTGTCCTGTCGAAGTACACCTCGTTGCGGGTGATCTTCCCCTGCGAGATCTCGACGATGTCGAGCCCGTTCTCCACCACATCGCGGCCTCCCGCCGGGATCCTGGCCCTCCATTTCAGGGTAAAGCCCGTCTCCGTCAGGAACAGCTCCTCCCGTTTCCATTCCCAATCGGGATTCCGGGCCAGCAGCCTCGCGATGTAGGGCCGGATGCCTTCGTGTCCCTTCAGACCGCCGGGTACTGAAGGGTCTGAGTAGTATGCATCCTTGGCATAGAACTCCATGAGCCTGTCCGGGTTGTTCCCGGTCCAGGCGGCCAGCCACGAGTCACAGAAGGCGGTTGCCTCATCCCATGTCATTGAAATCCTCCTTCTTTCAAGCCATGACGTGTATTCACTAGCGGTCCTTAAGCGTTACCTGGACCATATCCTGCGCAGGGTCTTTTACCGTCCGGTGTGCAGACGGGTGAGATCCCTTTCTCTTCCATTTATACACGGAGAGCAGATATGCCGCAAGGAGGGTTACGAGCTGGACAGATCCCCAGACCTGCAGGAACGCGAGATCTGCGGTAAATTCAGCCGGCAGCGGGGCATCGAGGTTAGCCGATGCCGCAAGCTCGGGCAGCCGGTTAAGTCTGGGACCCAGAAGGAAGGTGCCGAAGAGAATGCCGTAGAGGGTGATTCCCCACTTTGCCGTTATCCAGCCGTGCCTGAACCAGCCCCAGTGCGTGAAGGCGCCGTATACGATCCCGGTTATGAGTATGCCGTTTGCCGCAGGGATGATGACCCAGTCGTCGATTGCCTTGAGCGCGATCAGGATGCCGCGCAGGTCGGCCCGGGACGACCCGGGGATAACTATTGTGAAGAAGAGCACAAGGATCATCGCCGATGCCAGCCATGCAGACGACAGGATGATGTGGACAAGCTTCAACAGCCGCATCCAGCCCAAGGAAAGCCTCATGAACACCTCCGATGATGCACGATCAGCCCTTTCCTCTCACGATCGATCCGGCAATGGCTTCCAGAACGATGAATGCGCAGTATCTCCTGTCAGAAGCCCCTAGAAGCGCACCCGGTTCCCCGCCTTTTCAGAAACGGTACGCACCTGCCCTGTCCGCCCCACCATCTCGATCCGTTCCATTTCCTCCAGCTCATCCGTCCCGGCATCGATATGCGCCAGGGTTCTCCGTCCGTCCGGAAGCCTTCCGATCACGGTGCCGAGCAAAGGCCTGCCCTCTCTGTCGTGCCGGATCACATAGGCCTCGGCCCTTAAATCGCCCTCGGCCTTTTCCACCGGCTCGGGCAGCGCCTCTGCGTCGATCGCCGTCTGAACGGGAGAGTCGTCCCGCTCTTTCCAGGGCCTCTCCGACGGGTCGCCGCCATAGACGCCTATGGAGTGTTTGGTGATGTACCAGCCGTTTGCCGTGACCATGGCCTTTTTCGACCGGTCGGTCCTGATCCTCTCGGCTGCGGAGACAATGCCATGGAGCGAGTAATTGTTTCCCGGGCCGCCGAAAAAGGCCAGCCCGCCGGTGAGGGTGAGATCCCTCGGGTCATCTTCTGCGATGCCGATCTCCTTCATGGCGATCTGCACGGCCGAGGGGAAGCAGCTATAGAGATCGAAGAAATCGATGTCGCTTACCTTCAGCCCCGCCTGCTCCAACGCGAGCCGTGAGGCGTTTCTGATCGCGGGCGAGGAGTCGAGCCGGGGCCGCCTGGATAAGTACCAGACATCGGAGAAATCAGCCCCTCCCAGGGGGTAGACCCACCCTGCAGGGTCGATCCCGAGACTTCGGGCGGTCTCTGCCGTGGTCATGAGCACTGCGGCCGACTGGTCGACATTGATGTTCGCATTCATGCATTTGGTGTAGGGATAGTTGATATAACGGTTGTCCGGTGTGACCTCGATGATCTCACGGGCGCTCAGCCCCCTCCTGGTCCAGGCGTGGGGATTGGCGGCTGCAGCCCGGGAGAAGCGCTCCCAGAGTCTGCCTACGTATTCGCGGTGCCCCTCGACGCTGCGGCCTGACGATGCCCTCAGCGCGGTCTCGAACAGGGGATATACGACGGCCGGGAAAAAGAGGTCGTAGTCCGCTTCGATCTGGTTCACGCTTCTGCGCTCCTCGCCGTCAATACGCTCGGGCAGTTCGCTCTTGGGCCAGTCGAGCACGATCTTTCCCGTCAGGGCTCGTCTGAGAGAATAGACGGCCTCAGCCCCGGTGATGAGCACAGCCCGGATAGTGCCTGCGGCCAATGCCCGGCAGGCCCTGTTCACGAGCATCTGGGGCGTGTTGCCGCCGATGGGGGTGTAGTATTTCCCCCGGGGACGCACCCCGAGCGCCTCGGCGAGCATACCCGGCGCGTCACGGTAGGACCACTGGAACAGGTTCACCACATGGATCTCATCGATAAGGTCACGCAGCCTGCCGGAGCCGGCATCGTCCAGGGCCGCCCTGCACGTGCGGACCATGAGCCCCATAGGGTCGAGCGGGCGCTCGATGTCTTTGGGCTGGGTGTACTGAGCCACCCCGGCAAGTATGGGGGAATAAAATGTTGTCATAACCGGGGACTATAGGATTTACCCGGCGTTTTGTCAAACAGGTGTTTGTCATATAATCATATCATCTGAATGAACCCATGATAGGCCATTATTTTTTAATCATTGTTATCAATGTCTTACATGCTTTTTTTCCGGCCAAAGACATGGTCATATCTCTCTTACTCTCCAAATCATCCTTCATTTCAAGCCTTAAATGGTATATGTATACGAACTGTATCCCATCTTGCAGAGGGGGGTCTGCCTAAAGATCATGTTCCTGAAAGATATCATGACCAGCTCGTTTAAGAGGCTGAAATCCAGCGACGACCTGCGGGAGGCGGCCCGCCTCTTCAAGGAGACGCGCCTGGAGGCCCTCCCCGTTGCCGACGACCAGGGCCGGCTCGCAGGAATCATGACCAAGGCCAACCTCTTCGATGCCCTGGCAAAGGGTGCACAGCCGGATGTGCCCATCCACGGCCTCTTTACCACAGACGTTTTGATGCTCAACGAAAACCTGCCCTATGAAGAGGTGAGGGAGATCGTACGCACGAGCAGGGCCGGCAACGCGGTCGTGATCAACGATTGCCAGGAGATCACCGGTGTCCTCACCAAGGCGGGGCTGATCATGTCCATGCTCAAGCGTGAGACGCAGCTCAACAGCGAGCTCAACGCGATCCTCCAGACCATGTACAACGGCCTGCTGGTTCTGGATACGAACAGCGCAATCGTCAAGCTCAACAGGGCCGCGGAGAAGATCCTCTCAACCACCCAGGAGCGTGCTGAAGGGTTGCGGGCCGATACCCTGCTGCCCGGGCTGAAGCTCGACGAGGTGCTGATCGGCGGGCGGCCCTCGGTAGGACACCTCTATACGGGCCAGGGTATGAATCTCCTGTGCAATATCACCCCCATCACCCGTGAGGGGGCGATCACGGGTGCCATCATTGTGTTCCAGGACGTGACCGACCTGGTGCGCATCATCACCGAGTTGGAGAGCGTCACCAAACTCTACCGGACCCTGCAGTCGGTGATGGACCTCGCCTATGACGGGATCATCGTAGTGGACGAGCAGGGCCTGATCACCATGGCCAACCAGGCGGCGGAGCGATTCCTGAGGAGGGACGGAAACCATATCGTGGGCAGGCCCGTAGAAGAGCTCATCGAGAATACCCGGATCATGAAGGTCATCCGGACCGGGGTTCCTGAAATGAATCAGCTGCAGTTCATCTCAGGAACTCCATACGTGGTGTCCTCCCTGCCCATTATCCGAAATGGCCAGGTGGTGGGGGCCGTGGGCAAGATCCTGTTTCGGAACCTTGATGAGATCAAGGATCTGGCCCGGAAGCTCGCACACGTCGCCCCGGAGATCGCAGCTTCAGCCCGGCCCGAACCCGAGGTAGCCGAAACCCGGGACGGGTTCCATCAGATCGTGACTGCAGACCCGGCGTTTCGGCAGATCATTGACGAGGCCGAGATCGTGTCCCGGGGCACCTCGAATATCCTCATCACCGGCGAGAGCGGCACCGGCAAGGAGCTCATCGCTCAGGCCATCCACCGCGGCAGCGGCTACCGCACGGGCCCGCTCGTCAAAGTGAACTGCGCCGCCATCCCGGACAGTCTCATGGAGTCAGAGTTTTTCGGCTATGCACCAGGTGCGTTCACGGGCGCGAGCCGTGCCGGCAAAAAAGGCAAACTCGCCATGGCCGACGGCGGTACGCTCTTCCTCGACGAGATCGCAGATCTGCCCCTGGCGCTGCAGGGCAAGCTCCTCAGGGTGATACAGGACAAGTGTTTCGAGCCCATAGGCTCGAACACACCCCAGAAGATCGATGCCCGGTTCATTGCAGCCACCAACCGGGATCTCGAAGAACTGGTGATACAGGGACGGTTTCGGCCCGACCTCTTCTACCGGCTCAACGTCATCCACCTGCACATCCCTCCGCTCAGGGAGCGCCGCCGCGACATCGACCTGCTGGTGCAATACTTCCTGGACAAGTACAACCGGATCTTCAGAACCAATGTCCATAACGTCTCGGCAGAGGTGCGGGAGATCTTTTATGACCACGACTGGCCGGGCAATGTCCGGGAGCTGGAGAACGTGATCGAGCGGGGCATCAATTTCGCCCGGGGCGACGTCATCGAAAGGCACGACCTGCCCCAGTATCTGCGTGAGAAGACACACCGCCCCCACGCAAGGACCGAATCCCCGCCGGGGCGGCACATGCTCAAGTCCATCCGTGAACATCACGAGCGGGAGATCGTGCTCAGGGCGCTGGAGCAGGCCCGGGGAAACAAGGCTCAGGCGGCCAGGCTCCTCGGCATCAGCCGGTCGTGGCTCTATGAGAAGATGAAGACCATGGGCATCTCGGCTGAGAGACATTCCTTCTAGCCGCGGGGCAAAGGGTCGGGCGGAAGGACCTTGCTTTTTGTGGTTCGTCAAGTCCATCGAGGACGGCCCTATAGCCCGTTCTGAAGGGCATACGAACACATCTACATCAGGAAGGAATACGAATCCGGCTCTTCATAAGCGCCCTTATGACGCCAATGCCGGCGAATACTCATGCCGGGCTCTCAGATCCGATTGCCCGTAAAATATTTACCGTCTTCCGGTGATGTTCAAGGGGTATGGGGAAAAACGCCTCTTGTTGTAACTTTAGTCAACTTCCCATGAATCTATTGCCAATCGATTGGTAATCTACTCAACATTATTTGTCAACCACGTACCTGATCATCTGCGCTATGGCATGGTTCTCATTTACGGGTCTTACGACTGTTCGCGGGTTTTCCTTGGGGGTGGTGTGGAATACCTCATCGACGAACCCCTGCCCTATGGCCTTTACCTTTCTGAAATCCAGAATGAGTCTAGAAATTCATCAAAACCCAAACAGGCAAGGGTTAGGGGCTATCTCAGCATTCAACATTTGCCATAATTGGCAAATGTTGAATGCTGCATCCCTGGTATATCAAGTTTCATAGAAGAATATTCTTCATGGCATGGCAACTTCGATGCGACTGGCATCAGGAAATGTTTTTTCAAATTCATCTACTACTTGAGCAAACCAACTAGCGAACATATTATCTTTACCCAAACCGGTAGTTACACCTTTCTTAACTCCTTCATACACAAGCCCACCAATGCCTCCTTGGCTGGTTGTTTGGTAAAGCCCAATAATATAAACCCTATAATTATCTTGGTATGGATAAATACAGGCAGTGTATGTAGCCCTATCCGAAGACCCGAATTGTATTGATGATACTCCTTTGTCATAGCCGTTCATAATTGCGTACGCATTATCACAAGAGCATTGTGGAAACGCGAATGTACCTGCCATTCCCATCCCCATGCTTTTAACGGCCACTTGAGGCATACCCGGCACTTCGGGAAGAGGATTGGGCATGAAAGCCACGTTCTTAGTCAGACTATTCGATCTAACATTGAGGATTCTATATACCTTGTCAACTACTTCATCAGCAGGTGTTGATATTTCAATATCATAAACCGCTTTTCCCATGAAAGATTCCATCCGTGGTTTCATTGATGCGCAACCAAACAAAAAAACACAAAGTAACACCCCAATTCACTACTGTCCAAAATAAATTCAATTAATGATTTGGGACGAGACAAATCAATGAGTTAGGCTTGAGATAAGCGATATTTCATGACCTGGTTCCCCTT
>MPOS01000037.1 GCA_001896555.1 Candidatus Phosphitivorax anaerolimi | reverse complement strand
GAGCTTTAGCGAGTCGATGGGATCGCCCTGCCGGCATACGTGACTGCATCAGGAGATGATTCCAGTTCGAACGGCAATCCCCTCGAACCCACACTCCCCAAGCACTATTCTCGCCCCCATCTTTAAAGCTCCCCAAAAGCAACACTCACGAATCAAGCAGGTCTCGTGCAACCTAGGCCTATGGGAGCGAATAAACCAATCCCATCTAGGTCTCGCTAACAACTGCAGGAGGCCGTGCATATTAGGATTATATGCAGAGAGGGTTTCAGTTCGTCTCGCGGAAATAGGCGATTACCCGGTCGATGTCTTCCCGGGTCAGGGAAGGGCATCCTGCAAGGTCTTCGGGCTTCCAGGAGGAGGGCTCGGGCAGACGGGCGGTGTGCATGAGGATCGAACGGGCCTTTTTCGGGCCGATCCCGGGTATGCTCTGGAGGAATGCTGTGGCTGACTTGGAGCGGAGGTGCTTGTGATAGGTCACGGCAAAGCGGTGGGCCTCGTCTCTGATCCGCTGCATCATCTTCAGGGCCTGGCTCCTGGGCGGCAGCATGACGGCGTCTTTCCTGCCGGGAAGGAAGAAACGGTCCTGCTTCGATCCCCTGGGCTTGGCCATGGCCACCACCGGGATGTGGGTCATGCCCAGAGTGTCGAGCACCTTACAGCAGGCGCTGAGTTGGCCTTTGCCTCCGTCGATCACCAGGAGATCGGGCCGCGACTCGTCGCCTGTGAGCCTCCTGGTCAGGACCTGCTCCATCATGGCGAAATCGTCCTGGCCCTCGATACCCCGGATGCGATAATGCCGGTAGAGGGATTTGTCCTCCTCGCCCCCGATGAAGACAGACCGTGAGGCAACAGGATGGCTGCCTTGGAAAGAGGAGATGTCGAAGCACTCCATCCGGTAGGGTATGGCGGGAAGGTGAAAGTGCCGGGCGATGTCGTCCAGTGCTGAGGTCTCTGCCTTTTTTCCGTGGGAGAGGGCGTTTTCCCGGGCCATGTTCATCCACTGCCTGGGCTTGCCCCTCACGGCCCGCCGGATGGAGACCTTCGATCCTTTCAGGTCCGAGAGGATCTGCTGGAGGTCTTCCACGTCCTCTGGCACGGTGTCGGTGTAGATGACAGGCGGGATCTCGTTGTCCTTGAGGTAGAACTGGAGGATGCAGTTGCTCATGAACTCGTCCTCCTGGGTGTTCTTCACCACGAATGACTGACTGTCGGCGATGACCCCCTGGGTGACGTGCAGCACCGCGATCTGGACCTGGTCGGTGTGACGGTAGGTCGCGAAGACATCTGTGTCGGTGCGGGTGTTCCCCACCACGACCTGGGGGATGAGGGTGGTCCGGATGGCGTAGATCTGGTCGCGGATCTTTGCCGCCTTCTCAAAGTTCTGCCGGGCTGCTGCCCTCTGCATGCGCTCGATGAGCCGCTGCTCGAGGACCGTGTTCCTGCCCTCCAGAAAGGCGATGAGATCGTCCACGAGCTGGTCGTACATCTCCTTGGATATCCGATTCGCGCAAGGGCCGGTGCACAGACCGATCTGGAAGTACATGCACGGCCTCATCCGGTTTCTGAACACGGTGTCCTTGCACCTTCTCAGAGGGAAGATCCGTCCGATGGCGCTTAAGGTCTGCCGGGTGGCCTGGGCGGACGAGTAGGGGCCGAAATATTGTGCCCCGTCCTTGAGCACCTTCCGGGTGATGGATATCCGGGGCCACTGCTCCTGCGTGCTGATCCGAAAGCGCACATACGACTTGCCGTCTTTGAGGTCGATATTGAAGCGCGGCTTGTGGGTCTTGATGAGCTGGTTCTCCAGGAACAGGGCCTCTTTTTCGTTGCCGGTGATGATGAAATCGACCTTGACGGTCTGCTCGGCGATAAAGGGCACGTTCGGGCGGGTGTCCTGGCCGAGGTACGCATGCACCCTGTGCTTGAGGTCCTTGGCCTTGCCGATGTAGAGAATCTCGCCGGCTGCGCTTCTCATGAGGTATACGCCGGTTGAGCGGGGCAGGTTCTTGATGAGGTCCGGTGTCAATGCCATAATTTCTCCATACCACGAATACCGCCACAGTCAAGGCGCTGAAAAAAACGGGGAGCAAGTGGCAGAAAATCCAAGAATAATCATATCAAACCCGCAGAAAGTACGCTTGACACCGATAGGGTTTGGGTATATACATCCGGATGATGAATGAGTATTCATTTTTTGGATGCGCGGATGAAATTGATATACGGTCTGGGGAACCCAGGCGATCAATACAAATATACCCGGCACAATATCGGCTTTCTCGTGGCGGATTTTCTCGCAGAGAAGTGGAACATCTCCCTGAAAAGGCAGAAGAATCGACTGGTCTGTGGAAAAGGCTGGGTCGATAGGACCCCCGTTATGCTCGCCAAACCATACACATACATGAACTTAAGCGGGGAACCCTTGAGGTCCATGGACGTAGACATGCAAGATCTCATCGTCATTCACGACGACATGGACATTCCTTTTGGCCTGGTCCGCGTGAAGTCAGGCGGCGGAACAGGGGGGCACAAGGGGCTCATCTCCATTGTCGAGGCCCTATCCGGCAACGAATTCGTCAGGATACGCTGCGGGATAGGCAGGCCGGTAAGCAGTTGCGACGCAAGGGATTATGTGCTAGGGCATTTCTCGCAAGAAGATCTGCCGGTTATCCGCTCTCAGATCGAAGACGCGGCATCAGCGGTTGAAGTATGCTTGCGTGATGGAATCACCAGGGCAATGAACGTCTACAACAGACGGGACAGAGATATACCAAGTACGTGAAGGGAGGTTAACGTCGTATGGAACAATGGGCAAATTGGGCGTGGATTGTAGGTGTAGTTGGATTCATCATCGCCTTCTTGATGTACCTCAATCTCAAGAAGAAGGATGCCGGAACTGAGGCAATGCAGGATCTGGCGGCACAGATTCACGAGGGCGCTATGGTATTCCTCAGGAGGGAATACAGCATCCTCGCGGTCTTCGTCATCATTGTGGCTCTGCTCCTGCTCTGGGGCCTCAACTGGCAGACCGCGATCGCCTATGTGGGCGGTGCGATCTGCTCGATCGCTGCCGGGTTCACCGGCATGAACTCCGCCACCATGGCAAACGTCCGGACGAGCCAGGCCGCAAAGACCGGCGGGCTCGAGGCTGCACTGAACGTCTCCTACTTCGGCGGCGGCGCGGTCATGGGCATATCGGTTGCCTCCCTTGGTCTCATAGGTGTCGGAATATTCTACTACATCTTTAATGCCCCCGATACGATTCAGTATCTGAACGGATTCGGCATGGGCGCTTCTTCCGTGGCGCTGTTCGCCCGTGTTGGCGGCGGCATCTATACGAAGACCGCTGACGTGGGTGCCGACCTTGTGGGAAAGGTGGAAGCCGGCATTCCTGAGGACGACCCCCGTAACCCCGGCGTCATCGCTGACAACGTGGGCGACAACGTGGGTGATATCGCAGGCATGGGCGCAGACATCTTCGAGTCGTATGTGAACTCGGTGATCGCATCTATCGCCATTGCCGCCACCATGAGCCTCGGGGTCCTCGGATGGGAAGGCGCTCAGTCCTCCTACATCGCGCTGCCCCTCGTGCTCGCAGTGGTCGGTTTCATCACCTCTCTGGTAGGTGTATGGTCTGTTAAGGCCCTGGCCAAGGCGGGTCCTGCTGCGGCACTGAGGTATTCGAGCCTTATCGCCGCTATCCTTTTCCTGATCCTTGCTTACATCGTGGTGAGGTCCATGCATGTCCACAATGGCGTATTCTGGGCGGTGTTCTGGGGCATGATTGCCGGTACCCTCATCGGCTGGGTAACCGAGTGGTACTGCTCCGCCAGCCCGGTCCGGAAAATTGCTGAGGCCTCTCAGACCGGTCCTGCCACCAATATCATCACCGGTCTTGCCGTGGGTCTTGAGTCAACCGCCATCCCGCTCTTCATCATCGTGGTGGCCATCGGCTTCTCGGCCTACTTCGCAGGTCTCTACGGCATCGGCATCGCGGCCGTGGGCATGCTCGCAACCGTGGGCGCCACCATGGCGGTCGACGCATACGGTCCGGTCGCGGACAACGCGGGCGGCATCTCCGAGATGGCGGGTCTGGGCCCGGACATCCGGAAGATCACCGACGAGCTCGACTCCCTGGGCAACACCACCGCAGCCATCGGCAAGGGCTTTGCCATCGGCTCCGCGGCACTGACGGCCCTGGCCCTGTTCTCGGCCTTCGGGCAGGCAGTGGGGCTTGAGTATATCAACATCACGGATCCATGGGTTGTCATGGGCCTGTTCATCGGCGGCATCATCCCGTTCCTCGTGGCGGCCATGACCATGACCTCGGTGGGCAAGGCCGCATACAAGATGGTCGAGGAGATCAGGCGGCAGTTCCGCGAGATCCCGGGCATCATGGAAGGCAAGGGCAAGCCCGATACGGCCAGGTGTGTTGACATCGCCACCAAGGGGGCCCTGCTCGAGATGCTCAAACCCGGTATCCTGGCGGTGGTGGCTCCCATCCTGGTAGGGTACATCCTCGGTGCACAGGCACTGGGCGGAATGCTCGCAGGAGCTACCCTGACCGGTGCTCTCATGGCCCTGTTTATGGCCAATGCAGGCGGCGCCTGGGACAACGCCAAGAAGTATATCGAGAGCGGCCACTTCGGCGGCAAGCACAGCGACGCGCATAAGGCAGCGGTCGTGGGCGACACCGTGGGCGATCCGTTCAAAGACACCTCGGGTCCGTCCATGAACATCCTCATCAAGCTCATGAGCGTTATCGCACTGGTTATCGCACCGCTGCTCGTTTAGATCCGTCAGACAGAAACAAGGGGGAGGGACTGCTCTCCCCCTTGTTCAATCCGCATTCTTCCATTCATTTTCCGACTTTCGGCAGGCGTCAAACCTTCAGTCCCGCACCGCGCCTTATACCCATTTTTATATGCACCAAATCAGCCGCATGTTGATGCTGTGGCTTTTTTTAAGCCTCTCTTGACTTTCAAGGAACCCTCATTATTTTTTAGTTCCAGGGATTCAAAGGCTTTTCGATTTTTTAAGGCTGCTGTGTTTTTTCTTTTTTGATTTTCATAGGATGTGCCTGGCGTTTGTGCATGGATATGGGAGGTCCTTCTACATGACATGCCTCGTGCACGTGGTCATCAATGCCCTTGGGGGAACGAACAGAAACAGGCCAGAGCTCAACCTGTATCATGCCGGGGTGAGATGAGCCTCTAGGTTTGTTAGCTACCCTCTGTACCGCCTGTGAAACTCCCGACGGCCCGGTCTGCCTCTGAAACGGCATGCCGGGCGGTGCCTTAAGGACAACGAAGTATCATTCTTCTTTAGGAAGGAGAAAGAGACATGACTGAGATGATCTATCAGAAGATCGTCGAACTGATCCAGGCGAACGCAGACCATCTGACCAAGCGTCTGATGCGGGACATTCTCAGCAGGGAGGAAACCAGGAGCTATAAAACCCTGCCCGAAAAAGAGGTGTACTGGCGTGTATTCGATGTGTACAGCAGGCTCGATTCATGGCTCAGCAAGGACAAGAAGAAGGGCGAGATCAAGCAGCACTACACCAAGCTCGGGGCACAGAGTTATAATGAAGACATCCCTTTAAGCGATCTGGTCATGATGCTGCTGCTCATCAAGCGTCACCTCTGGATCTTTGTGATGGAAAATCAGTTCTTTTCCTCATCGTTCGAGCTTTCCCAGGCACTGGAGTTGAACAACAAGGTAGTCCTGTTCTTCGACCGGGTAATCTATTTTGCCGTCATGGGCTATGAGGAGGAAATGCGTAAATCGCTCAAGAAAGCGGGTTAGCGAGTTGGAGCCTGACATTTCATCGTGGTGGAGGGTTTAAGGAGTAAAAACTCTGCGATGGGACAAGTCATGCCTTAAGAGACCACGAATTATCACCCCCGGCAAGGATATGGCAGCCGGAAAGTGAGGGTTGATCGCATATGGTCCCGATACTCATCAATTATCCTGAAGAGATGCTTCGAGTCAGGATAGCGGCCTTGAAAGACAGCTCGTCTGCGGCCCTCGCCGATCTGCAGAAAATGGGTGTGCTCCATGTGGAAGAGGCCAAGGAGCTTTCGCCCCCGGAGGTGGAGGAGATTGCCTCCAGGAAGCAGCGCACGCGAAAGGCGATTCAGGAAATCGATGAAATTCTCGACAGTCTCAGAGGTGTTCGCGAGGTAGCCATCCCGCCCCTGACCACGCCCATGGAGCCCGCCGATGCCATAAGCCGCGTCGATGCCCTCAAGGGCAGGCTCTCATCCCTGTTGGAGCGCAGGGAAGGTCTCAGAACCAGGATCAACGCCCTTGACGCCTCGGCCCGGTTTCTGGAGGCGCTGGCTCTGGCCATAGATGTTCCGCTTACGGATCTCCGCTATACAGGGCCCTATCTCTTTTCACGGGTGATCATCTTCCCGCGCGAGGCCACCGGGCCTTTCCTGGAAGATGCGGGAGACCTCCTGCTCCATCGCGTGGATGTGCAGTCGGGCGGTGAGGACGTGATCTATCTTCTCGCCCGGGTGCACGACCGCGACCGCATCGAAAGGACGGCTGCAAACCTGGGCGGAAGCCAGCTTCCTCCCATGGACGAAGACATGACCCTGCGCGAGTTCAATACCCGCCGGCGCACCATCAAGGAAGAACTTGTCAAAAGCCTGAACGCACTGGAGAACGATATTCAGGCCATAATCGAAGAACAGCTGCAAGATATCGTACTCTACCGGGATATCCTCCAGGGGGAATATTCCCGGCTCGATATCCTGGAGATGGCGGCCACCGCCCGGTATCTCACCGTGTTCGAGGGCTGGGTGCCAAGGGACGGCATCGAGAGGGTTTCATCGGAGTTTTCCCGCGGCAAACAGGTTTTCATCGACTCGCGGCCCCCCAGCCCTCATGACAACCCCCCCACCAAGCTCAAGAATCCCGGAGGGATCAGGCCCTTCCAGATCATCGTCAAGCTCTTCAGCACCCCCCGGTACGGCGACTGGGACCCGACGCCTTCCATCGCCTATTTCTTCGCCTTCTTCTTCGGGCTCATGCTCAATGACGTGGTCTATGCCGCCGGGCTGCTCCTTCTGGCGGCGTTCGTGCTGGATAAGCTTGTTGACGACCCTCACGCCGAGGGCACGAGGCTCTTTCGGAGAGTGCTCGTTATCTGCGGTGTTGTGTCACTTGCCGGGGGTCTGCTCTCAGGGAGCTTCATGGGGGATTTCTTCGAGCGCTTCCTGGACATCCCGTCTGAAAGGCTCGCCCTTGCAAGGACCGTCCAGTCCATGCTCTCGCAGCCAATCTCATTTATCGCACTCTCCCTGATCATCGGCCTGGTTCATCTGAACATCGCCCACATGCTGGGTCTCATCAGGGGTCTCAAAAAACGCAATACAGGCATCGTGATCAACAAGCTCGGGCTCTTCACGGTACAGATCTTCGGGATACCCTATCTCTTCCATGTGATGCTGGGCATGGATCTCCTTCCTTTCAGCGCTCAAGTCTACATGGTGTTCGGCTATCTCCTTGTGTTGGGAATTCTGGGTATCATCATCGGGTCTTTTCTCCAGATGGGCGGGCTGGGCTCCATCTTCTGGGTTTTCGACCTCACGGGAATCCTCGGCGATGTCATGTCCTATTCGCGGCTGGCCGGCGTGGGGCTTGCAACCTACTATCTGGCATCGTCGTTCAACCTCCTTTCCGAATGGGTCTCCTCAGGTTTGGGGAGCGCTGTCCCTGGGGTGATCGGGGCGGGAGTGAGTTTCCTGGTCGGGGTGGTCCTGCTGACGATCTTCCATGTGTTCAACCTGCTGCTCGGCTCCCTGGCGGCGTTCATTCATTCCTTGAGGCTCTGCTTCGTTGAGTTCCTGCTCAAGTTCTACGAGGGAGGGGGGAGAGATTATTCGCCATTTCAAATACCCCAGCAGCGTACCGTCCTGGTGGGGAGAAAATCATAAGAGAAGGAGAGGTAAAAAATATGACCCTTATTCAGGCCCTGGCACTATTAGGTGGAGCGCTTGCCCTGGCAGGCGGGCTTGCCGGATCGGCCATCGGGATCGCCAATGCCGCATCCTCGGGCGTGGCGACCCTCTCGGAAGAGCCCGGGCAGCTTCGGAATGTCATTGTGCTGGCTTCTCTTCCCATGACCCAGAGCTTCTACGGGCTGATCATCCTGATCATCATTATCACCGTGGTGCTGCCCAACCTCACTGAAGGCATCGCAGGCGGGGTCGCCGTGCTCGCAATCGGAATCATGGCTGCCTCTGCAGAGCTGTTCTCCGCGATATACCAGGGTTCAGTGTGCGCATCGGGCATCGCCCTGCTGCCCAAGACCAGAGGACAGATACTCACCTCGTCGATGATGCTGGCCGTCTTTGTCGAGCTGATCGGTGTTCTGGGGCTGGTCTTTACGATCATGGCCCTGAGCATCCTTCAGCTCATGTAGGCCGGGGGGAGGGCAATCGCCATGGAAGTCCCAAACATGCGGGAGGCCATACTCTCCAAGGCCCGGCAGGAGGCGCAGGAACTCGTGGAGGAGGCGCGGTCCAGGGCCGCTGAAATGGTCTTAAGGGCCGAGGAGCAGTGGCGGCAGCGTTTCGAAACCGAGAAGCAGAGGCTCCTCTCCGATTCGAGGCGCGAGGCGGCCCGGATCATCGCCCAGGCCGAGCTGAAGGCCCGGCAGGAGCTCCTGAAGGAAAAGGACGATATCATCAAGGAGATGATCGGCCGGGTAAGGCAGCGGCTGATTGGCAACACCACGGAAACAGGCACCCTGTCGCATCTCATCGGTGAGGCGGTGGATGCCTTCCAGTCAGATGAGCCGCTCAAGATCAAAACCGCGGGCAAGGATATCCAGAAGGTGAGAGAAATCATCTCCTGCGACCCGAAGCTCAAGGAGCGCATAGCAGAGGTGCAGGAGACCGCCTGCATGGGCGGGATCATCTGCGAGAGCGTTGATGGAAAGGTGAGCGTTGACAACACCTACGACACCAGGCTCGAAATGCTCATACCCAAGCTCATGCCCCGGGTGGGCGATATCCTGTTCGGAGACGGCAGACAATGAGGCTTGCCAGCAACCGATTCGCGTTCCTCACCGCCGTCCTGAAGGCCCGGGAGGCAAAAGGTGTGGATCGCGATACGCTCGAAGAGATCATCCTGCGCGCCGGGTCCATGGCCGAGGCCGTGGATTTCATGAAGGACACAGACCTGGGCGGGTTTCTTGCCGAGTATGGAGCGGCGAGTTTCGATGAGATGGACGATCTGCTCTGGAAATATCTCGGCAGATACTTTGGCAGGATCAGGAAGCTCAGGCCCGATCCATCGGTGGTCAGGCTCATCGAGCGCTACCTGCACCGGTATGATGTCGCCAACATCATAAGCGCGCTCAGGGCAGCGGTCTTTCAGAGGCCGGCGCACATGATCCCTGTTGGGACCCTCTTCGATCAGGGGCTGCTGAACGACCTGTCCCGGGTGCAGTCTCCGGGCGAAGCCGTCTCAGTTATCGTCATGGGCGGCATGGCCGAATACGCCGAACCCATCCGCAGGACGACCGAGATCGACCGCAGGAGTCTCCGGCAGGTGGAGAGAGGGCTCGACCAGTTGTATCTTCAGAAGCTCCGGGAAACGCTCCAAAACATGGACGATCACGAGATCCTCCTGCGGGCGCAGGGTATCATCCTCGATTACCAGATCCTGGGGATGATCCTCAGAGCCGCCGGCTCAGGGGGGGTGTCCGCCGTCGATGGAGGGGGTGCAGTATCGGGAGGGTATCTGCTCACACCGGATATGGTGAGGGAATTCGCGGGCCTCAAGGTAGCGGAGATCGCGGCCATGCTCGAGGAAACCCCGTATCATGCCATGGTCCAGGAGATAGCCCGGCAGATCGAACAGCAGGGCGCCTATGTCATCGACCGGATCATGGACTCTGATCTGATCATGCGGATCCGCGAGCTGCTCTCGCCCCGGCCGCTGTCTCCCTGCGCGGTATTGTGGCACCTCATCTTCAAGGAGTACGAGGTGCGCAGTGTACGGGTCGCCCTGAAGGCCATGGAAGACAGGCTGCCCCCGGGTGAGGTCAAAGATTATCTGGTGGTGGGCTTATGAAGAGACGTGAGAACCTGAGCATGGCGGTCATCGGCACCAGGGACCAGACAGCGCTCCTGCGCCTGGCCGGGGTACAGAAGTACCGGGTGATCGATGAGGGGAAGAATACGGCGGAGTCGGTGCTTCAGGCGCTGGAGAGCTTTCTTGAGGACAGCTCGATAGCCATGATCGTGCTGCCCGAGGTGTGGGCGGAGCATGTTCAGGATGTCATCCGTTCCCGCAGAGAGAGGAAACAATATTCCCCGGTCATCATCACCGTGCCCTCGGGATACCGGGCCGCCGAAATGGATGTGAAGGCCTTCTACGAGGCCTATACCAAGCAACTCATCGGATTCAATATCGAAATATAGTCTGTGAGGGTTTGAACCTATGGGAAAGATCTGGAGAATATCAGGACCTGTGATCATTGCCGAAGACATGCGTGGCTCCCAGGTGTACGAGGTGGTGGAGATCGGCGAGGAGCGGCTCAACGGGGAGATTATCGGGCTGGAGCAGGACAAGGCGGTGATTCAGGTCTACGAGGATACGGTCGGACTGACCGTGGGAGAAAAGGTAACCGGCACGGGCGAGATCCTGATGGCCGAGCTGGGGCCAGGCCTCGTGGGGAACATCTATGACGGCGTACAGCGCTCGCTGGTCACCATGAAGGATGAGGTCGGCGACTTTCTGCACCGGGGTGTAAGGACCTATGCCCTCGACCGGGAGAAGAAGTGGCACTTCATTCCTGCGATGAAGGCAGGTGCGCAAGTAGAGGGCGGAGATGTGATCGGCACCGTGCAGGAGACCGGCCTCATCGAGCACAGGATCATGGTCCCGCCCGGAATGAGCGGAGTCATCGACGCCATCGAGGAAGGCGACTACACGGTGGAAGAAAGCATTGCCCTGCTCAAGTCGAACGGCAAAACCTGGCCCCTTACGCTCATGCAGCGGTGGCCGGCGAGAAAGCCCAGGCCCTATAAACGGCGGTTCGACCCCCAGGACCTGCTGGTGACCGGCACCCGGGTTATCGACTATCTCTTCCCCCTGGCCCTGGGAGGAAAGGCGGCCATTCCCGGCGGATTCGGCACGGGCAAGACCGTAAACCTTCAGCAGATGGTCCGCTGGTCGCAGACCCAGCTGAATATCTATGTGGGGTGCGGCGAGCGCGGCAACGAGATGGCCGACGTGCTCCAAAGCTTCAAGGAGCTCAAGGACCCGGCTACGGGGCGGTATCTGCAGGAGAAGGAGATCTTCATCGCCAACACCTCCAACATGCCCGTGGTGGCGCGCGAGATCAGCATTTTCATCGGGATCACAATGGCTGAGTACTACCGCGACATGGGTTACGACATTCTCCTGGTGGCCGACTCCACCTCACGCTGGGCCGAAGCAATGCGAGAGATCGGAGCCAGGCTCGAGGAGACCCCGGGCGAAGAGGGGTTCCCCACCTATCTGGGCTCGCGGCTGTCGGCATTCTACGAGCGTTCGGGCAGGGTGGAGTGCCTCGGAAGCCCCGGCCGGATCGGCTCAGCTACGGTCATCGGCGCGGTGAGCCCCCCGGGTGCGGACTTCAGCGAGCCGGTGACCCAGAGCACACTCAGGATCGTCGACGCCCTTTACTCACTCGACGTAGCGCTGGCGAACCGGAGGCATTTCCCCACCATCAACTGGCTCCAGAGCTACAGTCACTATGCCGACTCCGTCAATGCCTGGTGGGAGAAGGTGAGCCCGGACTACACCGAGGTCCGCAACCAGGCGCTGATCACCCTCCAGAAGGAGGCCGAGCTCGAGGAGATCGTCCGGCTGGTGGGCCCCGAGGCGTTGCCGGAAAACGACAAGCTGCTGCTCCTCATTGCGCGCATGATCAGGGAAGATTTTCTGATGCAGAGCGCCTATCATCCCGTCGACACCTATTCCAACCCCAAGCGGTCGCACCTGATGCTCAGCACCATCATGAAGTTCAGTGATTTTGCCAGGGGCCTGGCCGAGGAAGGGATGATGGTGAGCGAGATCTCCGCATCGAGGATCAAGCAGAGGATCTCCCGCATGAAGGATGTGCCCGACGACGAGATCGATCAGTATGTCGATTCCATCCGGCAGGACATGGCAGGGGGGGCCGCCTCCCTTGAAGAAGGAGGGGTGTGATGGATTCCATGCAGCTCTTTACCAGACAGACCAAGGCCATCAGCACGGCTAGGAGGTCTCTGCTCATCATCGAGAGCATCCCGGGCATCCGGTACAACGAGATCGTAGATGTAGAGCTGGGCACGGGTGAGATCCGCAGCGGCCAGGTCATCGAGGTCGGCAAGAACACCACCGTGGTTCAGGTGTTTGGCGGGGTGAGCGAGGTCGATCTCCTCAACAGCAAGGTGAGGTACAAGGGCGAAACCCTGAAGCTGCCGGTCTCTCCCGACATTCTCGGCCGCATTTTCGATGGGAGCGGCAAACCCATCGACGGAGGGCCTCCCATCATCTCCCAGAAATACCAGGACATCAACGGCGTTCCTGCAAACCCGGCGTCCCGCATGCCTCCGGCCGAATTCATCGAGACGGGCATCTCGGCCATCGACGGCCTCAACGTGCTGGTCAGAGGTCAGAAGCTGCCCATATTCAGCGGCTCGGGCCTGCCGCACAACAAGATCGCGGCCCAGATCATCCGTCAGGCGTCATTGAAGGGCAAGTCCGAAGACTTCGCCATCGTGTTCGGTGCCATCGGGGTCAGCTATGACGACGCCGCCCACTTCATCAGCAACCTCGAAGAGACGGGCGCGCTGAGCCGGGCCGTGGGCTTCATCAACACCGCCTCGTCCCCGGTCATCGAGCGTCTCTCCACTCCGCGGCTGGCGCTCACCGCGGCCGAATACCTTGCCTGGGAAATGAACATGCACGTGCTCGTCATCCTCACCGACATCACCAACTATGCCGACGCACTGCGCGAGCTTGCGGCCATGCGAGGCGAGATACCGAGCCGCCGGGGCTACCCCGGGTATATGTACACCGACCTGGCGTCCCTCTACGAGCGGGCCGGGAGGATCTCAGGACGGGAGGGCTCGGTGACCATCATTCCCATCCTCACCATGCCCGACGACGACATCACGCACCCCATACCCGACCTGACGGGCTACATCACCGAGGGTCAGATCGTGCTCTCCAGGCCGCTCGACCGCAAGCGGATCTACCCGCCCATCGACGTGTTCCTCTCGCTTTCGCGGATGATGAAGGAGGGAATAGGGGAGGGAAAGACCCGGGAGGATCACAACAACGTATTCATGCAGTCCTATGCCATGTATGCAGAGGGGAATTACCTGCGCGAGATCACTACTGTCATCGGCTCGGAAGCGCTCACCGATCGCGACAAGGTGTATCTCAATGCAGCAGACCGGTTCGAGCGGGAGTTCATCGCCCAGGACGAGAACAGCCGGCGTACCGTGGAGGAGACCTTAAGCATTGCGTGGGACATCTTTTCCATGCTGCCGGAGGAAGATTTGAAGCTCATCAATGAAGCATACATCAAGAAATACCTGCCCGAACCATCAAGGAGCGAGTAGAGACCATGGCTGCAAAGATACGCATCGCCAGACCCACGAAGATCGAGCTCGCCAGGCTGAAGCGGCGCCTGAGGCTCGCCACGCGGATCCAGAAGATCATCAAGGACCGGCTCTCCATCCTGGTCATGGAGTTTCTCCAGACCGTCAGAGAGAGCGCAGAGGTGAAGGAGCGGCTCCAGAAGGAGTATGAAGACGCCTACAAGGCACTGTCACTCTCTTTAGGCTATCACGGGTATGCGCCGGTGGAGCAGACGCTCATGATCTCCGAGATGCCCTTCAGCCTGCACGCCGCAACCCGCAATGTGGCGGGGGTTCGGCTCCCCGTCTTCCAGATGGAGGAGAATCGGGAGGCCCCCCAGGCGGTTCTTCCCGCCGGGAATTCCTCGCTTTTGGAATACACCTCGGACATGGTACGGAAATGCCTGTCGGCCACCGTGGAGCTCGCCGAGCTCCAGAGCGCCCTGGAGCTGCTCGGAGATGAGATCAACAAGGTCAAGCGCATCAACAACGCCCTGGAGTATGTGGTGATACCCGGGCTCGATATCACCATCAAATACCTTTCCATGAAGTTCGAGGAGCGCGACCGCGAAGAGGTGGCCCGTCTGAAATACGTGAAGCTCCTGATCGAGAAGAGGGAGGCTTATGCCTATTGAGCAGGAAAAGGACGATGTGATGGCCCATTATCTGGGCAGCGAGCTCAGCTCGGTAAACTCCCAGCTGCCGAAAAAGCGCAAGACGCTCTCCCAGCTCCTGCACGAAGAACATCCCCGGGTCTGCTGTCTCGACGGGTCGGAGCATTTTTTCAGAATCGACGAGCTGCGCTATCTGGCCTCCATCCTGGACGATCATGAGCGGGAGGAGCTGCTTCTGCCCATGATCATCGAGGTGCACTCGGGCATGAGCGAAATGCTGGTTCGCAGCACAAGGGGCGGTGATGAAGGGGCGGTGGAGGCAAAGGTCTTCGCCAATGTCCTGGGAATGCCGGCGAGCGTGGAAAAAACAGGCGTCAGGATATATCGGTCCCAGCTCGGGGCCATGCGCAGGACGCTCAAGACCACGACGCAATACGTGTTCACTCTCTAAAGGAGAGTATACTTCGGGAGGAATTCCATGGCAGAAGATTTCATCGGATCGGTAAAGGAAATCGAGCAGGAGGCTGAGGCCCTGATGGAGCAGGCGCGCTCAGAGGCCAGGACAATACTCGAAGAAGCCAGAAGACAGGCCGATGATATTCTTTCCCGCAGCCTCCCTCTGGATGAGGTCAGAAAAGAGCAGGAAAAGATCGTCCAGACCGCCCGATCACAGGCCGAGACCATGATCGAAAACGCCAGGCGGCAGGCCGAAGCCCACCGGAAGGCCGCAGGGGCCAGGCTCGAAGAGGTGGTGAACCTCATGCTCACCTATCTGAAAGGCGGCAAATCAAGCAGTGTTTGAAAAATCATAATGTGAACCCGTCCCCGAAGGCGAGGGTGTTGTTTTTCGCCGCAACGGCCCCTAGAATAGATCTGATAACGTCCAAAAGCGTCTGCAAAGGGATCGAGGGCAGCGATGCAGAGTTCCGCCAGTTATGCTTCCGGTAAGTTTCAGAACACGTTTCAGACCCTGATCATACTCGCAACAATGGTGTCCCTCTTCAGCCTGCTCGGCTGGATGATATTCGGGGCATTCGGGATATTCTGGGCCGTGATGATCGCGGTCTTCATCCTGGTATCAACCCCGAAACTCTCGCCTATGCTGGTCCTGCGCATGTACAACGCCAAGGCCCTGTATCGGGAAGATGCAGGCGGCCTCTACGATATCGTATCCGAGCTTTCCCGACGGGCCGATCTCCGGCATACCCCCCGGCTCTACTATGTACCGAGCCGGATAATGAACGCATTCAGCGTAGGCTCGAAAAACAATGCAGCCATAGCGCTTTCCGACCGGCTCATCAGGGTCTTAAACACACGTGAGCTCGCGGGAGTCCTGGCGCATGAAATAAGCCATATCAAAAGCAATGATCTGCGACTGCACGCCCTTGCAGACATGATGACCAGGGTGACCTCCATGCTCTCGTTTTTCGGTCAGATCCTCATTATCTTCTACCTTCCCATGATCTTCTTCACCGATGCCCGTCCGCCGCTGTCATTCATCCTGATACTCATATTCGCACCCCTGATCAGCATCATCCTGCAGCTTGCCCTGTCCAGAACCAGAGAGTTCGATGCAGACCTCACCGCCGTGCGCCTGACCGGCGACCCCAGGGGGCTTGCCTCGGCCCTGCAGAAGATGGAGAGTTATGATCGCAGCATCTGGAATATTCTGGTGGCCCCCGGTGAAAGGGACTCCCAGCCCTCCATCCTGAGGACCCACCCCCATACGCAGAAACGCATCGGACGGCTCATGCACATGGCCGAGGCAAAAGATCGCGATATCATCGAAGCGCGGGAGAGGATCATTCTGCCCCATTATTTTTCCGAGGTGCTGCGCCCCCCGAGGCGGCGTCTGTTCGGTCCGTGGCGATAGCCTCTCATATTGCGCGTCTTTATCCCGTTTTGTCAAAAGAGACTGATTTGCCCTACAAAGGGATTACAGTTTGACAGACAACCACCTGCAGTGCTATTTTACCCGCTGCGTACGTGGCCTGAGACGTTCTTTTCTCTAACACCAGGCACACTCTAACTTAACAGGGGGAGAAGATGAAAAGGATTACCTGTATATTGACGGGAGCATGTTTCATCCTGTTTTCAGGCTCATCCCACCAAAGCGTACCTGGACTCGTGCAGGGCATAGATTTTAAGTTTGAAGAACTCCTTGTCTCTGAACCCGTAGGCCTGTTTTTGGAGCG
>MPOS01000019.1 GCA_001896555.1 Candidatus Phosphitivorax anaerolimi | reverse complement strand
CTGGTAGGCCTGGCAGTAGGACTGGTACTCCTGGCCCGAGAGCACGAGGCAGCCCAGGGCAGGGTCATACTCTCCGGTGGCCTCCGCCAGGTCGCGGACAATCGTGCCGTCCTGGGCATACTCGCACCAGATCCTGTTGCCCGTCTCGGTCAGAATCGGCGAGCGCGTGTACACATACCCCGCTATCTGCGCCGCCTGTGAGACGGAGCACGTGACGGGAGCAGTGGATGCCAGGAGAAAGAGAACTGCCACTACGGGCAGGAGCCCTGCACGGATTATCCGGGAGGTATTCCTCGACCGGGTCGTATTCCCCGAAGATGAGGGTGGGGAGAGCTTCGGGAAAACCCTGCCCGCCTCACTTCTTCCGTACAGGCAACCTGCAGGATGGAGGATCCCCCCTCCATGCCTGTACGACGCATAAACCTCCTGATCCAACCCCTCAACATATGCGCCATTACATATCATATCAATTTTCATGCATAGCAGGAGTTGCCACTGCTTGCAATGGCTTATCAGGGCTCTCCACGAAGAGAATTCGCCCCTCCAGGAATCTGCCAAGACATGCGGAGAAATATTTTGACCCTATCAAGCACCTTGTTTTCCCTTTCATCAGCTGATACTATTTTTGTGTCACCTCGCTGCTGGCGAGAACTATGGAAGAAGGATATACGTATGAACAAGACAGCCCTAAAAAAACATGAAATCTACCGGAAGCTGAGCGGGTTTTCCGAACAGGACTTAACCACTGTCTCGAAATACATCGATACCATCCGGCAGAAGAAGAAGCTTGGGGAAGACAGCATCCTCCGGCTGCAGGGAGTGCTCAAGGGGCATGACATCGATCTTGCCGACCTGAAGGCCTTCAAGCGGGAAACCTGGAAGCACGTGGAAGAGGAGCATGAGTAACTACGTCACCGATACGCAGGCCCTGGTCAAGTTCATGCTGGGCGCCAGGGTGATCAACGAGAGATGTCACAAGGCCTTTCTCGATGCGGACCAGGGCAGAAACAGGATCATCATCCCCGCCGTCGTCCTGATGGAGATCCTCTACCTCTTCGAGAAGAACCGGATCAGCGTCGATCTCCTCAAGACAGAAGAGCTCATGAAGAGCAGCAACTACCAGTTCGAGCCCTTGAGCCTGGAGATCATCAAGACCGCCTCCGAGATAGACGATATCCCGGAACTGCATGACAGGCTCATTGCCGCTACCGCCCGTTATCTCGATGTCCCGCTCATCACCAATGACCCCGTGATCATCGCTTCGAAGCATGTTGCTGTCTTGAAATAACCGGAATCCCAGCACCAGGCCGGACGCGCTGCCCGTCGCACCAGGCCCGTCGGCTGGCACCAGGCCGGGCAACCCTGCACCTGCCGTCCGAGCAGCACCAGGGGTTCGTGCAACTAGGCACCGCACCCGGCTGGCGCTGTGCCTGCCCGCCCGTGCCCCCAAGCACCCAACGTGCAACTAGGCAAAAGCCCGCTGGCGATGAGCCCACGCTGCATCATTTTTTCTGCACTTTCCGCATCTGTCGGGATCTCAGCGACGAACCAGGATTTTGTAAACAGCAGTCGCCCTTCGGAATCAGTCGAAATAATAGCTGTCTCTGGGAATGATAAAGGGTACCAAAAATAGGAAAGTGAAAGTATACCACCGAGCGAGTCTTTAGGTTTTTAGATTTAGGGTCACTACTGTCCAAAATAAATTCAATTAATGATTTGGGACGAGACAAATCAATGAGTTAGGCTTGAGATAAGCGATATTTCATGACCTGGTTCCCCTT
>MPOS01000003.1 GCA_001896555.1 Candidatus Phosphitivorax anaerolimi | reverse complement strand
CTGGTAGGCCTGGCAGTAGGACTGGTACTCCTGGCCCGAGAGCACGAGGCAGCCCAGGGCAGGGTCATACTCTCCGGTGGCCTCCGCCAGGTCGCGGACGATCGAGCCGTCCTGGGCATACTCGCACCAGATCCTGTTGCCCGTCTCGGTCAAAATCGGCGAGCGCGTGTACACATACCCAGCGATCTGCGCCGCCTGTGATCCTCCTGCCAGGATGGACCATACCATGCCAATCATCAGAACCAGTGCCGTGAAGTGTCTTGCATATGTCATCATGAAACCCTCGAACAGCCTCTCCCTTTTCATCACTGACCCTCTCCGTCCGTCAGCCGGTGGGTCTGCAGCTTTACCATGAGATCTTCAAACGACAGCTCTCCGTCCGCGTACGCCTCGAGGTCTTCGAGCTGGTCGGGCAGCACCCGCGCATAGCCGATCTCGTCGAGCACGCGAAAACGCGTGGGGCCCCGACTCACGATGCGGTTGCCCTGCATCCGGCCCACCCCTGAAGGCACCAGGCTGAAGCTCTCGGGGTCAACGCCGATGAGCACCACGTACTCGCCTTCCAGCGGTGCGTAGGCATGGCCGCCCTGGCAGGCGGGCAGGGCGAAGTCCACCTGCATGCTGCCGGAGATCTGTATCCCCGATGGCTGGACCGAATAGGTCCACAAGGGGGCGCAGCTCTCCATGAACCGGTAGGGCAGCGCCGTTATCAGGCTGAACTGCACGTGGATGGCCCCCTGGTTCCGGGAATCGGGGAACAGGAGACCCACCCCGGCAAGCCCAAGCTTCACCTCTCCGCCGTTGATCACCGCCTCGCCGACCCCGGAGCCCACGTGACAGAACGGGATCTCCATGTTCAGCCGGGGCAGGCTCACCTGGCCCACATAGGTGCGCCGGTTGCGCTCCACGCCGATCACCTGGGTGTACGAGCCGTAACCCGCGGCCTTGAGGCCCTGGTTGATCCGGAGTGTGTAGCGCCCGGACGGGATGATGTCTTCCGGGCCCATGCCATAGCCAAAGGAGAACATGCCGTTCTCGTTCGTGGACACACTTAAACCCAGCTCTGATATGGACACCTCCACGCCCTGCACGGGCCGGCCGAACTGGTCGAGCACCCCGCCCTCGACAAAGGTCGGCAGTGCCCTGGTGTGGTAGGTTGTGCGCGAGACCCCGCTGCCGTCGTAGCTCACATTGATGAACACCTGGGCGCCGAAGGCGAGGTCCTGCCGCGGATAAAAGGTCGCTGCCGTGCCCCCGTCGAGGATGGAGAGCACGCCGTCCACTGCCTGATGGTCGCGGTGCACCTCGCACAGCTCGTAGCCCCTGGCGTGCAGGCTGTCCGTGCCCGGCTCGTCCGTGTCCTCATAGGTGTAGCCGTGGGCGGTTTCGGTGACCTCCACCGTGAGCAGGGCCGGGTCGACGGGCTTGTTGAAGAACAGGCCGATGCCGGTGTTGACGTCCACGCCGGTCTCGTTGTCCGCGGGCACGACCCTGGTGAGCTCCAGCGGGATGGGCGCCGGGTCGGCCACCTTGAAGGTCCTTGCCGTGCTCGCGAGCACGGCTTCGGTGGCGTCCAGCACCCGCAGCCTCAGCTCGTAGTCGCCCGTGGTTGCCGGCACCTCGATGGTTCCGGAGACCATGCCCGCGCTGTTGAGCAGGGAGGCGGACGCTACCGGGGCGCCCGAGCCGTCGAGCACATCGGCCGGGTAGCTGCTGCCCTGCACTGTTCCTCCGAGCCTGGCCACCACCTTCAGGGGGATGGGCTCTCCCTGGGTGATGAGCACCGTGTCGGAATCCGGCAGCACCAGCTCGATCACCAGGTCGTTTTCCAGCCTGAGACTGTAGGAGCCTGTCGCGGCGTTGCCCGCGAAATCGCGCGCCGTGAGGGTCACCAGCGAGGGGGCGCTCGCGCCCAGTGCAAGGGGCACGCTGAAGCGGTAGCTACCCTGGTCTGTTCCGGGGCTTAAGGAAACGGACTGGTCGTTGACCTCGAAGGCGGCCAGGTTGTCGTCACTGACCGTGCCGGTCAACACATAGGGGTGGCGCTGCACGACATTCTCCACCGGGAAGGGCGCGATCTGGTTGTCCAGCTCGATCATTGGGGCGGCATTGTCGCGGTGGTAGCATGCGCTGATGGATGCCGTCTGCCCCAGGGCGTCGCACGCGGCAAGGGTGACCTCCCGCTGCGGCATGCCCTGGACAAAGCTCACCAGGACGCGAAACTCCCTGTTCGTCTCATCCGGGCCCAGCAGGGCGACAGCGCTCCCATCCGCGGTCAGGCTCAAGGGGGCTGCCTGCCCTGAGACCGATCCCTCGACATAGAAGCTGTCCGTACCCATCCAGGCACCGGGCGACGGAGAGGTGATCATGATCGTGGGCGGATCCACCTGGTGCTGCTCAGGCGAGCAGGTCACACGCACCCATCTCCTGACGGTCTGGTCCTCCTGTCCTCCCGCGGCATCGCCCAGGTCTGCCGCGACCTCGATGGTGTTGCCTCCCACGATCAGGGGCACGTCGTCGCACGCATAACGCATGACCGTGGGCTCGTCCGTCTGAGACAGGCCTGCCGGCCTGCCGGCCACGGTGATGGTGATGGAGCGGTACTCGACCTCGGTGGTGAGCGTGCCCGATACCCGTATCGCTGCTTCCGGCACCACGGCATTCGGCTGCGGGCTGTCGATCGCCAGGTCTATGATGGCTCCGGAGAACTGCCTGGTCACCATCACGGCGAGCTCTGCAGCGTTGAGCGCCCCATCCAGGGCAATGATCGTGACGGAATTGGAGCCCGGCTTGAGCGGCATCTCGACCTCCCAGGTGCTGCCCGAGAGGCTCACGCTGAACTCGACCCCTGCATACTGGTCGGAGACCGCGTACACGCGCACAACGCCGGAGCCCTCGTCGGTCACCTGCCCGGTGAGTGTGATCGTGTCGGCCGGGGTGGTGATCTCCGTGCCGTCTGGCAGGGTGATGATCGGGGCGGTCGTGTCCGGAAAGTCGGAGGGGTCGTCCGGATTCGTGCCTGCCGCTGTCTCATCGGCGTTGCTGAACCCGTCGCCGTCGCGGTCAGGGTCAGAATTGTCGCCCGTGCCGTCGCCGTCCAGGTCCGCCCACTCGTTCGGGTCGTCGGGGAAAGCGTCAGAGCCGTTCTCATGGCCGTCGCCGTCGCGGTCAGGGTCGAGCTGGTCCGGAATGCCGTCTGCGTCGACATCGGGCGGGACGCTCGCAGGGTCGTTCGGATCGGTGCCGAGCTGGGCCTCATAGTCGTTACTGATTCCATCTCCGTCCCTATCCGGGTCTGCATTGTCGCCGGTGCCGTCGTTGTCCAGGTCGGACCACTCGGCCGGGTCATCCGGGAAGGCGTCAGCCGCATTCTGATAACCATCGCCGTCGCGGTCGTCGTCCAGCTGATCCGGAATGCCGTCGCCGTCGAGATCGGACGGTGTGCTGGCGGGGTCGTTCGGGTCGGTGCCGAGCTGGGTCTCGTAGTCGTTACTGATCCCGTCGCCGTCTCTATCCGGGTCTGCATTGTCGCCGATGCCGTCACTGTCGATATCCGACCACTCGGCAGGGTCGTCGGGGAACGCATCGGTATCGTTCGCGTGCCCGTCGCCGTCGCGGTCAGGGTCTATCTGGTCGGGAATGCCGTCACCGTCCAGGTCCGGCGGCACGCTGGACGGGTCGTCCGGATCGGTGCCCGCCTGGATTTCATAGTCGTTATCGATGCCGTCGCCGTCACGGTCCGGATCGGCGTTGTCGCCGATGCCGTCGTTATCCAGGTCAGACCATTCCGCAGGGTCGTCGGGGAACACATCGGCATCGTTCGCGTGCCCGTCACCGTCACGGTCATCGTCCAGCAAGTCCGGGACACCGTCTGCATCAAGGTCCGGCGGGGTGCTTGAAGGGTCGTTCGGGTCGGTTCCGAGCTGGGTTTCGTAGTCATTGCTGATGCCGTCGCCGTCGCGGTCAGGGTCGCTGTTGTCCCCCGTGCTGTCGCCATCCAGGTCAGACCACTCGTTCGGGTCTTCCGGAAATGCATCGGTATCGTTTGCGTGCCCGTCGCCGTCACGGTCATCGTCCAGCGGGTCGGGGATACCGTCAGAGTCCATATCAGGCGGTACGCTGGCAGGGTCGTTCGGGTCGGTGCCGAGCTGGGTCTCATAGTCGTTGTTGATTCCATCGCCGTCTCTATCCGGGTCGGCATTGTCGCCCATGCCGTCGTTATCTATATCAGACCATTCTGCGGGGTCGTCGGGGAAGGCATCTGCGGTGTTGTCGTGCCCATCGCCGTCACGGTCAGGGTCGGTGTTGTCGCCGATGCCGTCGCCATCCAAATCGGACCATTCGGCCGGATTGTCGGGGAAGGCATCTGTTTCGTTCGCGTGCCCGTCGCCGTCGCGGTCAGGGTCAGAGTTGTCGCCCGTGCCGTCGCCGTCCAGGTCCGACCATTCGGTCGGGTCGTCGGGGAAGGCGTCCGAGACATTCTCATGACCGTCGCCGTCACGGTCGTCGTCGAGCTGGTCAGGGATGCCGTCGGCATCCATATCGGGGGGTGTACTGGCCGGGTCGTTCGGGTCGGTTCCGAGCTGGGTTTCGTAGTCATTGCCGATGCCGTCGCCGTCGCGGTCAGGGTCCGAATTATCTCCGATGCCGTCGCTATCCAGGTCTGACCATTCGGCCGGGTCGTCGGGGAAGAGATCGACCGGGTTGTCGTGACCGTCGCCGTCGCGGTCAGGGTCGAGTTGGTCAGGGATGCCGTCGGCATCCATATCGGGCGGTGTGCTGGCGGGGTCGTTCGGGTCGGTGCCGAGCTGGGTCTCGTAATCGTTACTGATCCCGTCGCCGTCTCTATCCGGGTCTGCATTGTCGCCGATGCCGTCACTGTCGATATCCGACCACTCGGCAGGGTCGTCGGGGAACGCGTCGGTATCGTTTGCGTGCCCGTCGCCGTCACGGTCATCGTCTATCTGGTCCGGGATGCCGTCACCATCCAGGTCCGGCGGCACGCTGGACGGGTCGTCCGGATCGGTGCCCGCCTGGATTTCATAGTCGTTATCGATGCCGTCGCCGTCACGGTCCGGGTCGAGGCCGTCATAGATTCCGTCACCGTCCATGTCGCAAATGAAGCCGAAATCCAGGGCCTCGAGGGCCTCGGGCTCATAGGTGACCTTGGCATCTGCATCCAGGGTGATCTCTTTGGCGGAAATCCCGCCGAATACTTGGCTGCCGAAGCCCACCTTGACGTTGGCATGAGAAAATATGAAGCCGGCAAACCGGACATCCGTGCCCAGATGCACCTTGTTGAACGCGTGCAGATAGACCTTGTGCGCGTCCGCGCCCGGGTCCTGCTCGCTGTAGTTCACCCGCATGGACCAGGGGAGGTTGACCATTTCATGCACAAATATCCTGGCGGTTCCCTCACCCGTCACTTTGATGTCGACGCTCTCGCCCAGGGACGCCTTTTCGATCCAGTAGTCGCCCGGGGCCAGGTTGATGACACTGTTGTACAGAGCTTGGAGACTGGCAATGCGGTAGACGGCATGCCCGGACAGGTTGAGCACGGCATTGGGCATCACATGGATCTTCTTGTACTCGGCCGGGTCGCTCCCGGTTAGCGACACCTCATCACCGAATCTTACCTGCAGGGTCAAAGAGGAATCGGTAAAGAGAAACTCCCCCGGGTCTACCACAGAGCCCGTTGAATCGGCTCCAATGCACTCGCTCTCATCGCACGAAGGCAGTGATGATGCAATGCATGTATGCAAAGTCTTGGTGTTGAGGTAGGGTGATGAAGGGTTCAGGAGTTGGGCATTATAGCTGAAGCGTATAAAGCCGTCCTGACTGTGTGACTGCAGCCCGTTTTGAAAGACATCCATGCACGCGTTTGAACAGCAGGCGGACTGTTCCAGGACGTCGGGTATTCCGTTGCCGTCGGCATCGAGCGGCGTGCTGGACGGGTCATAAGGGTCGGTGCCTGTCATAACCTCATAGAAATTGTCGATGCCATCTCCGTCTATGTCGGGGTCGAAATCGTCCGGGATGCCGTCTGCATCGGTATCAGGGGGCACAACAATCTGTCCGCAGACCGTGCCCAGCTGGTCAAACAGCGTTCCCGCCCCCTGATAGACGATTCTAGCGGAGAGCCCGAGTTCCGCAGACGAGCAGTTGATCATGCCGTATATCCGGCTGCAGTAGTTCATTTCCAGAACGCCGCGACCGTATATGATGCCGCTGACCGCGCTCTGGAGGTTCATGGTGAGGTCCCCGTTCACATACAGAAACAGCTTGCCAGACACCCCCGCCTGGTCCCAGTCCGGTGTGTTGATCAGACTATTGTACGACAGGACGAGGTCGCTATTGACAAACAGGCGCACCGGGCCTTCGCCTGTGATGAATATACCGGCATTGCTTCCGATCCTGAGCTTGTTGATCCAGTAGTCGCCGGGGGCCAAATACACCCGTGCACCATAGTTGAGGTCGAGCTCGTCGATGATGTAGGTGCCCACCTGACCGGAAAACTCCAGGGTAGAGCCGTAGCCGAGGTCGATCGAACGAAACTGATTCTGAAGATTCAGCCCCAGGATGGCACTGTCCAGGGATGAAATTTTGATGTCGTGGGTACTGTTCGTCCGGACAAAGGACCCGATGACGAGTTCAGAGGCAGGCACTCCCGTAGCCTGGCAGAGGGTTCCTGGTCCGCAGGTTGAGGTGTTGAAGGTGTTATCGACCGAGACGGTCCTGAGCGCCATTGCTGGGTTATCTTGAATGGATGAACCGTATTTGAATACAACACCCTTGTTCGGGCTGTGCGTCTGCAGGGCGGAATCGAAATAAACAGAACACTCCGCAGCCCCGGCGGCCCCGGCTCTGCACAACAGGAAAAGCAGCAGCATCGCTGCTTGTAAATACAGCCGTACATATCCCCTGCCCCGTTTTCCATTCACCATACAACCCATAACAGCTCCTCAGAAAATCGTTTCATGACAAATCATGAATTCTAATCTTAAATGTTCTTACAATTGCTTGATATATTTTCAGTTTCTGCTCTCTACGTAGACCACATCGGTGTGGGACAACGCCTCGGCAGACACGTTTTGTATGAGCTCCTTCATGACTATGGGGGCAAGCTTTTTCCGGATCTCTGCGCTTACCTCATCCAGAGGCCGTGCCGGTTGATCCTGTTCGTCGAGGACTCTGACCATCACGATCTCCCTGCCCATTGAAACCTCGGAGACACGGCCTTTGGCCGTCTTTTCCACCAGGGGTTTAAGCGGCTCCTTGAGCAAGTCAACCGGCATGGAAACCTTGTGGTAGGCAAGGCCCAAGCCCGATAGCCCATCTACGGCCTTTTTCCAGTCTTTGATTGATGAGAGCCTGCCCATCTCCGCAATCACCCGGTCGCGGGTCTGCTCATCCGCCACGACCCCGCCGGTGACATATTCAAAGGTCTTAATTTTCTTCCCGCCGAACTCCTCGGGGTGGGCCGCGTAATATTCCCTGATCATCTCGCTGGTTATGGGGGTAAACCCGGCGTTCTTCCTGATATACCGGTCCACCAGCAGCTCCTCGCGGAAGGCGGCCGTCTTCCGGTCGATCTCCGCGAGCTCGGCCTTTGCCAGGGCCTTCTCGGCCTGTACGGCCATGGCCCGGCTCTTGACCAGGCTCTCGATCAGGCGTGTGCGGGTCTGCTCGTCGACCTGCGAGGTGTCGGAGATGCCCAAGGTGCGCTGGGCCATCAAGGCCACGTCGTGCTCGGTTATGGGTGTTCCATCTACCCGAGCTACGATTCCGGATGCCTTGTCCTGCCTGCTCAGGCCCGGCTCCTCACCCATGCATCCCCAGGCAATCAGTACGGCCGCCAGGAGAAAGGGTATGAGCAGGCGGGCGTATGCCGCTCCGGTTTTCATCAGTCCTTCACCTTGATGCGGGCCAGCTTCTTGAGCCGCCCCATCTCAGCTTCTTTGGCCTGCTGCCTCAGGCGGAAACGGATATCGCCCTTGACCTTTTCCAGAGGGGCCTTGATGGTCTGCAGGCCCTCTTCAACACGGGCGATATGAAAACCGAACGCGCTCATGAACGGCTCGGAGATCTCGCCCGGCTCAAGGGCGAACACCCGCTCGGAGAACACCGGGTCGATGGCGCCTCGCTTGATCCATCCGAGGCTGCCGCCGTTCTTCGCCGAAACCCGGTCCTCGGAGAACTGGGCCGCTGTCTCAGAGAAATCGGCCTGGGCTGCGAGCTTGCTGTAGATCTCGTGGGCCTTTGTCTTCAGGGCATTGAGCTCGTTCTCGCTCATGCCCGGGTTGGTGCGCAGCAGGATGTGGGCCACCTTGATCTGCTCGGACTGAAACTCTTCCGGGTGGGTGTTGTAGTAGTTGATCACAGCCTCGTCGTTGACCCGGTCTTTGAGGTAGTTTTCGAAATAGCGCGAGAGCAGCATCTGCTTGCGGAACTCGTTGATCTCGGCCTCGGCCTCGACCGGGTCGATGAACTCGGAGTCTTCGACCAGGCTTGCCAGGGCCTCGCGCTCGAGATAATCATCCAGCACGGGCTTTATCCGGTTCTGGTCGTCCACGGGGATGTTCTTCAGCTTGAGATAGGCTTCGAACTGGGCCCTGGTGACAGCCTTGCCGTTGACCGTGGCGATCTTCCCGCCATCCCGCGAACACCCGCCCGCGAACAGCACGGCGCCGAACAACAGAATCATGCATGCATACATCCGTTTCTTCATCATTTTTTTGCCCTTTCTGTTTTTCACGCTTCTTGTTTCTCCTTTTCCCAGGGTTGTGCATTTTTTACGAAGGAATCAGTGGCGTACGCATAAGTGCCATGGCCTCGTTCGAGTATTCGGAAGAACCTGCGGAGTTCACTGCCCGCACCCGGAAGCTCGGGCGCGCGTCAAAATACATTCCATTCACCAGTATTTCAAGATAGATAATCAGAAATTCCTCGTCATACCCGAAGGCATCTTCAATGGATTCGGAATCCGCAGGTGCCTCATACAATTTGATATACTGATCACCATCCAGAGACATCTCGATGACGAAAATCTCCTCGTTGTCCGAATTGTCCTGCCAGGTAAGCATCAAATCGTTAAGCCAGTAGTAATCGTAATAATAATCGAATTCGAAATCGACCTGTACGCTTAGATTCGACGGGGCATCGGGCACTGTGGTTGCCTGGAGTTTGGTTGCAGCCGAAACCACGTTCGAATATGCGCTGGCCCTGCCGCCTGCACCAACGGCGCATACCCGGAAATCATATGCAGTGTTTTCATCGAGGTCCAGATGGCCCGACAGGTGTACCCTCTGGCCTGAACCTTCTGCGGCAGGGTTTTCAAAAATGCGCACGAAGTGCATGCCGTCGATGGATGCCTCGATGGCGAAACCGTCTTCAATGTCACAAGTATCGGTCCAGAAAAGGTCCACATGTCCGGCCGAGACGGCTCCCACCTGGAGATTCATGGGTGTGCCGGGCAGATATTCCAAGGCATCGATACTCTCTGAGTATTCTGAGTATCCACCCTGATTTGCAGCCCTGATGCGGTACGAGTAGTCTTCGCTCTCCATGAGCCCGCTGTCGACAAAGCTCAGGGTGCCTACCGGGACCCGGGTGATCTCCGAGAATTCATCACTCCCGGTCGCTGAGCGCTCAATGATCATCTCCTGTTCGTTCTCGTTGAAGTCGATCCATCTGAGCTCTGCATGGGTGTCTGACATGCGCACTGCCGAGAGAAGCCTGGGTGGATAAACAGGTGCTGTATCGTCACTGAAAAGCACGGGTATCATGTATTGTCCGGTGGTGGCAATGGTGTCACCCGCCCCCTCTGCCACGGCTTCGATGATCAGACTCTCACCCTCCGGTACAATGAGTGTGAAGAGATATGGACCCGATGCTTTCGTGTCATATGCCTCGTCATTGATGTAGAGCGTGACGGAATCCGCGCATGCCGCTTCTACCACGACCTGGATCTCCTGACCCTCGTAGACCGATTCGATTGTATCGAGGTCGACTAAACGAACAGCCGGGCCGGTGTCGAACGAGAAATTCACGATGCTCTCGACATCCCGGGCAGACAGGCCGTAGCGCAAGTCATCCATGCCTGAAACCAGCGATTCGGCCTTGTTCTGTGCGGTTTCCAAATTATCAGCCGTAGCCAGGACATGGAGAATGATGCGCCTTGATCCGGCAGGTACGGTGAGTTCGTGGGAGAGATCCCATATATTGGTCCCGTCGGAGCCGAGAGGTCCCGCCCCCGGAACAGGGTCTGCCAGGCCGCCTGCAAACACGTGCACCAGATAGCCGCTGTTTTCTTCATAGTTGTATGCGATCGCATAGGCGTCGTCTTTCCCGAGTATCCCGTCTCCGCTAGAGGTGATCATGCCGGTGTTGTAACCCACGGTTTGGTATTCGGTAGTCACGTCTACAGTGATGGTAATATCCTCTTGCGTCGGGTTATCAAAGACCTCCAGAATGCGGGTGTAATCATCCCCGGCATGCGGCATGATAATCCTGCGGCTGGTGAGAACAGAAATCTCGCGATACATCACGCTGTCAGAATCCATCACGCCCAGCCTGAGGTCGTTGGTCGCTTGTAAATAGGCGGTCATTGGCACGTATTTCTCCAGACCTGTATTCGCCAATTCCCATGGATAGAAATAATCGCATATGCCGTAGACAAACCACGGGCCGTTCATCAGGGGAGAGTACGCTGTTTCGGAGTCGACACTAAGCTGTGGAATACCCGCAAGACGCTTGCCGTCATGCATGAGGTATTCTTCATCGATCATGGGGGCGAGACTGATCGAATCGTTCATGATGTATAAGGAATACCAGGGAATCAGGTATGCCCCTTCCTCTTTGATGGTGAGATCGCTCGGAGACATGCTTTCCGGACAGCTCGCAGAGTCCATAGGATCCGTGTCGAAGGCGAAGAGTTCGTGGATGTCGGCCACTCCATCATGGTCGGAATCCCACTGCAGCGGATCGGTCGAGCAGTGCCTGATCTCCCAGCCATCCAGCAGGAAATCCTCGTCAGTGTCAGGATTCCAGGGGTTGGTGCCATGCCGGTATTCCTCGAGATTGGTCAACCCATCCTCGTCCGGGTCCTGACCGGCAGAGCCTGGATCCAGATCATAGCGCTGCTCGAAGCTGTCTGGTAGACCATCGTGGTCGGTATCGGGGTCGAGGGGGTCGGAGTCATGGATGTATATCTCTTCATAGTCGCTCATGCCGTCGGAGTCGGTGTCATGCCTGTGAGGATCGGTATTGTGCAGGTACTCATACAGATTCGTGAGTCCGTCTGAGTCATTGTCTAAGCCCTCTTCGCCGGCCGTGAACGGGTCGAAGCCGTACCGAACCTCAAATCCGTCGGAAAGGCCATCACCGTCGGTGTCGGTAGTAAACGGATCGAGGCCGAGCGGCACCTCGTCAGCATCGGCAAGACCATCTGAGTCGCTGTCAGGCAAGGAGAAGGTGAAGTTCACGATATCGCGGAACTCCTCGCGGGTGATGCCTTCGAGGAAGCGCTCCTGGTTAAAGGCATACAGTTCCTGAGCCAGTGCGATCGCTGTTCCCGGGTCATTTTCCTGAACGGAATAATGTGTGATTATGAAGCGCTCTCCGGCCGGGATGAGCAAGTGGTAGGTGTTTTCGATGAAGCCTCTCCCCTCTATATAGTCTTCAATATATAAGGTGTATTTATGGACGCGGTTCTCACCAGGACCCATGAATACGTGGGCCACAGCCGGCATATCCTCATCGTGAACATCCACTGTTACAATGTATCCGGCTTCATCGCAGGAAAGGTAACCGTCACATGAGGAGGAAATGACTTCGGTGTAGTGTTGTGAAGCAAGGAAGCTTTCCAAGGTGATAACCACACTCTGTGCTACACTCGAAGTATTTTCGATAATCTCCATGAATCGGGCAAACTGCTGATCTTCCGGAACGTATATCTTCCGCCTGACCTTGATATCGCCAAACATCTCTTCCGGATAGATCAACTCCCTACCGTTCATCCCGGTCAACGGGACCATGTTGTGGATTCCATATGGTGTATGGTCCACAAGCAGGGCATACCCGTAGTAGAAATCATCATACTCGACCCACTGTACTGACCCGCCACGCCCGAATCTCCACGGATAATCCTGGCTGTCGTACAAGGTGTCGCCTGATGCATAGCCCTCATACACCAACTCGCTCTCACTGATCATTCCCTTGATGATGGTATCCAGCTTTATAGTGCCCACGTTCAGATCTCCGGAACGCGGAGGATCAAAAGTGCTGCTGGTGCCGGTGATGTACTGTGCACCGAAGTAGGTTCCTGCATGCACCTGGATCTTGCCGTCTATCCTGGATACATCCATGAATGCAAAATACCCGTCTTCGCCGGATTGGGCCGCGAGACTCCCAATTGTGATGTCAGCACCTTCAACGCCATTGCCCAGTTCATCAACAATACGTCCGGACACCGCCATTTCAGGAGCATCAACCACGTCGAACGTGAAAATGCCTGTAGTGCCCGAGTTGCCTCCCGAGTCAGTTGCGATGGCCTCGATCTGCAGCACATCTAGGGTGTCGCCCACCACGTATTCGACCCAGTAATTCGGGTATGAGAGGCTGGTGAACAGCTCGCCATTCACCCATACATCAACCGTGGATATCTGACCCGGGTCTTCAGGATGTGCATGTATCAGGATGGTCTCACCCCTAAAGAGCGGCTCGCCTGTCGCGGGCGACTTCAGGGTGACAGTCGGGATGTCCTGATCAGGAACTGTCGGATCATAATCGTGGCCGTCGAGCAGTCCATCGCCGTCGCTGTCAGGATTGTCGGGATCGCATCCATAGATCAGCTCGTCCTCATCGCTCATGCCGTCGCGATCGCTGTCCGGATAGAGGAACATATTGACCACCGATGCCTTCTCCTCTTCGGTGAGTCCCTGCAAGGCGATTTCGGGCATATTAAGGAGCCACTCCATGGTGTCGACCGCATTGCTCACGCTGCCTTCCTGACTGAGGAAGTAAACGAGCATGCGTTGCTCTCCCGGGGGTATGGTGAAGGTATAGCGTACATTCCAGTCCTTCTCGCCGCTCACTATCTTGGTGGAGGCATCAGGCTGCACTTTGGCGTTGGGACCGGCAAACAGGTGTGCGCCGATGGGCCGGTTGAGATTCACGGGATCCTGGAACACAGCGTAGAGATCTCCGGGACTATAAGAGTTGCCCCCGCTGCTTGTAAGAACATTCGGCTCCACTGCCTCGTCATACTCACCGATTGAGGATTTCAGATGGATAGAAACCTCCTGTGGCCCCCCGGTCGGATTGGTGATGATGTCAAGACACCTGACAAAGGCCCCGCCTGCAGCTGGTACGAAGACTCTCCTGCCAACGGCCACGTTGCCCAGGGTTCTTGTATCGAAGACCAGCTCGCGGCCATCTTGCCTGCTGTAATAGGAGTAGTGCCAATACTCGGTGGAGTACTCCTGTCCGTTCACGATCAGCTTCAGGCTGTCCTCAAAGGTCGTATACGAACCGCTGTAGGCATAGTAGAGATGCTCGTAATTGAAGTACCACGACCGTCCATCTTCATCTACAAGGCGAAGGCTGTTGCTGCTATCGGCAAGATCGTCTTCGGGAAGGTTCGGATCTGTGTCGTCCATGAACAGCTCGTCAATATCCCAGCGCCCGGAGCCGTCGCTGTCCCTTTCGAAAGGATCGGTCTGATAGCGGTTCACCTCCCAGCCATCCTTGAGGTAATCATCGTCAGTGTCCGGGTCCCTTGGGTCGGTGCCTATGTTCATCTCCTGGAGATTGGTAAGGCCGTCCGCGTCCTGGTCTCCATCCGGGTCGGCGTTCAGAAGATCGTATTCCACCTCGAACAGGTCATCCATGCCATTGTTATCAGAGTCGACCAGAAGAGGATCTGTGCCATAAATATTCACCTCATCACCATCGCTCAGGCCGTCGCAGTCGGAATCCTCATTCACAACATCCGTGCCTGTGGTGATCTCCTGATCGTCAAGCAGGCCGTCGCAGTCGGTGTCAACCAGTAATGGGTTCGAGCCGTGGGTCATGACCTCGTCATAATCACTCAGGCTGTCTCCGTCGGTGTCTGCCAGGAACGGGTTGGTTCCGGCAGCCTGCTCCTCAAGGTTGGTCAAACCATCCGTGTCTGGGTCAAGGGCCGACTCGTCAGTGCCGATGGCATCGAGACCGTATCTCTGCTCGAATCCATCTGTGAGGCCGTCACCGTCCGTATCGATGCTGTCTGGATCCAGGCCCTGAAGAACCTCGTGGTAATCGACGAGGCCGTCTCCATCGCTGTCTTTCAGGAAGGAGAAGTTTACGACATCCATAAATTCTTCACGGGTGAGGCCTACAAACAATTCCTCATGTTCAAGCCCATAGATAGATTGAGCAAGATCAACAGCTTTGCTCCTAATATATTCCTGAACTGAAAAGTGCATGATCACTACACGTTCATGAGCAGGAACAGGAATAGAATATCTGACCGAGATACTATCTCTATTTATAGAAACCGCATATTGATTATCGCCGGATTGTTCCAAACCACGAAATACATGAACAACTGCTGGATCTCCATAGCCGTTGTATGAATCATCTGTAACAATGTAACCATCTTGTGCATTGAATACGGTATCCCCTGATGAGGTAGAAATAATCGTAGTCCCATTATCTGAGCCTAGATTGGTGCTCAGGAGAATAGTCACCATAAGATCGGTGTCCGTAGGATTGCCTATTATCTCAAGAAAGCGAGCATATTGCTTGTTTTCAGGTACGAATATCTTCCGGTGAACGCTTAAATCGCCGAATACCTGCGGCATGAAGGTCAGCTCTCGGCCGCCCAGACGAGTCTTCACGATTGACGAGTAGTTGGCTTGGTAAAGAGCTCCGTTTACGTAGAGGTGATACGCACCGTCGAATGCATCGTTCGACCCATCTTCGATGTAACCATACCAGCAGTAGATATCCCAGATGTGCCCACTCCCATCATACAGATAATAAATGTAGTTGATTTCAGTACTTCCATCGTACTTAAGATCCGCCTCTGTGATAAGACTCTTATAAGTCTCATAAACTGGGCAAGTGATCCGTATCTCATTGACATCAATCATTTCCCCGTGCCTCGGAACAAACGTTTCGCTCACACCGGAAACCTCTTCGGCGCCGAAGAGCGCCAAGGCGCTGACCTGGAGCTCCGCCTCGGTGGTCGGCACCTGGTCGAGCACGAAGTATCCGCTCTGGTCCGATTGGGCCGCCACGCCTGCCGTGGTTACCGTGGCGCCTGCCACACCGTTGCCGAACTCGTTTACCACCCGGCCCGTGACTGTCATCAGGGTGTCGTCGATTACGCTGAACATCATGGCGCCTGTGGAACCGGTGTTGCCGTTGTAATCCGTTGCCGACACCTCGATGGAGAGGGTGTCTGCGCCATCCGCCGGCACCTGGGCGATGATGCTGTACGGCGCCTGTGTCAGGCGTGTTTCGATACCGTTGACCGTGAATACCACCTCGTCTATCAGCCCCTGCTCCACGATCTCGACTGACAGGCGCACCCGGCCTCCCCTGACCAGCTCCGAGTCGGGCTCGGGTGTGAGCAGGGTGACCACCGGGGCGGTCAGATCGGCGACCATGGGCTCGTAGTCGTAACCGTCGGGGAGCCCGTCGTCGTCGCAGTCAGGGTTGTTCGGATCATAGCCCAGTGCCAGTTCCTGTGCGTCGTCGAGGCCGTCGAAGTCGCTGTCGGGCTCCTGATAGTCGGTGCCGTGGACCAGCAGCTCCTCCCGGTTGGATATGCCGTCGTTGTCATCGTCCCAGTATGCGTCGAACCCCAGGCCCGGCTGCATGCCCTGCTCGACCTCGAACGCGTCGGACATGCCGTCACGATCGCCGTCCAGGGACCCGGGATGGGAGTAGTAAACCATAACCTCGTCGTAATCGCTCAACCCGTCGCCGTCCGTGTCCGCCACATGCGGATCCGCATAATAACCGTACTCCCTGCTGTCGACCAGGCCGTCGAAGTCGGTGTCGATGAAAAGCGGGTCAGAGGTGAACTCGATCTCCAGCAGATCGGAAAGACCGTCACCATCGCTGTCTTCCCTGTGCGGATGGGTGCCTGCGGCCTGCTCCTGCACGTTGGTCAGGCCGTCTCCGTCGCTGTCGAGTTCAGCCTCTCCGCAGGCGAGCAGAGGATCGAATCCGTACCTGACCTCGAACCGGTCGCTCAGCCCGTCGCCGTCCGTGTCCTGGTTGGTCGAAGAAGTGCCCTGATCGAACTCGGTGAAATCGTCCAGGCCGTCGAAATCGGTGTCGGGCTGCATGAGCCTGTGCATGGCGTTCAGAGCGTTGGGCGCATAGATGGTGTGGAAGACTTCCTGGATCAGGACCTCGATCCGGACGGTGGAGACGTATACCAGCCCCTGGCCCCACGGATAGCTGATGGCAAGCACCTGCTCGTCCGTGGGATCGTTCGCATAGACCCACGGGGTCACATCCATGCCGAGCGACGCGCGGTCAAAGAAACCGGTAGCAAGGCCACTTGTGTGTGGTGTCTGATCAAACTGCCCTGCCGGACCGTCTCCTATGGCATTGAACCGGTACCACGGGCAGGCCCTGCCATTTATTGTGGAGTCGACCAACAACCCCGGTGCGCCTGGGATGTCGTCCTCCGCTGTGTAGGCGATGCCGCACGCATCGGTCTCGTGAACGATCAGCACACCGCCTTCGGCCACGAAATCGAACACCTTCTGCAGGTTGCTGTAATAGTAGTTGCTTCCCTGTGCGTGGTTGGTGTCTACCATGAGCATGTCGATCTCCGAGAGATCGAAGGTTGCAAGGGCTTGGACAAGCACCGGCTTCATGCCCGAGCGCTCGATGATGAGGCGCTGGTAGTCCTGGCCCCGGTCATAAGTGGCATGGTAGTAGCCCACCTTGCTCTTGTCACGGTGCAGGGTCAGGGTCCCCACGTCGGTGGTGCCGCCCCATATCGGCGGGTAGAGGCCGCTTCGAGCCACGTAGTCGATGCCGTCCCGGGTCACTCTGGCCGTAACCTGTACGTCGCCCAGCAGCACGGGCACATTCATGATGACGAATACACCGTTGGATTGCGTCAGGGCCTCGAAACCGTGGGCGCTGACCGTTGCCCCTCCGACCCCGATGCCGTCTGCATCCGCCACCACACCCATGACCGCAGTCATGGGATCATCGATGAGTGTGAAGACATGCTCGCCCGTGGTCCCGATATTCTCGTTCGTGTCTTGCGCCAGTACCTCGATGATTGTCTGCTCAGCGTCTGCGGGCAGTGTAATCGTGTACTCGAACTCATACTGCTGGACACTGCCCTCGGGGCTGGTCTCTCTGACCTGCACCCCGTCGACCTTCAGCCGTACATATTCGATGCGGCCCTGGTCCTCGACCGATGCACGCAACCTGATAGTTTGGCCCTTGATGAATGTGCTCTGCACCTCAGGCTCGACCAGAATGACAAGGGGTGGCACGCCATCGGCCGTACCGGGTTCGTAATCTTCGCTGTCCGGCAGGCCGTCAGAATCGGTGTCTTGCTTGAGCGGATCGGTCGGGGTTGTCCCGTTCACCTCCTGGCCGTCGGACAGCCCGTCGCCATCAGTGTCGGCAAGGTCGATTGCGGTGCCGAGCTGGAGCTCTTCCCGGTTGCTCAGTCCATCGCTGTCAAGGTCGGCCGCTGCATCTGCTGGGTTGGACGGGTTCAGGCCATACTGCCGCTCCACGCTGTCGGGTATGCCGTCATCGTCCGTGTCGGTCTTGAGCGGGCTGGAATATGGGATGGAGCTCACCTCGTCGCCGTCGGAGAGCCCGTCGCCGTCCGTATCACGATTGAGCGGGTCGGAACCGTGCGTCAATACCTCCGCACCGTCACCCAGTCCGTCATTGTCTGTATCGAAGACGAGCAGATCCGTACCAGCAGCAGCCTCCGCCAGGTTGTTCAACCCGTCACCGTCGAGGTCGTCGAGCCCGTCTTCGATGCCGTCACCATCGCTGTCCGCCAGAGCGGGATTCAGGCCAAGCTCGATCTCCAGCTCGTTGTTCAGCCCGTCGCCGTCGAAGTCGAGGCCCTCTATGAACACCTGCAGGGCCAGGCTGTTGCCGACCCGCAGCTCTCGTCCGCCCATGTGTCCGCCAAACTCGAGCATGATGGTGTCGCCGTCCTGGACATGAGGCTGTCCGTACTGCGAGAATGCCGGGATCGGCACAGTCCGGTTGTATGCCCAGTTGAACCCGCCGCAGATATCATCACCTTCGGAACCGGTACTGATGCAGTACCGTCCTGATGTGATGTCGGAATAGCTCACACCCGGGGCCAACGTGAAAACGACCTTCAGACTCTGTCCTTCCAAGACCGCGAGCACAGGCGGCACCTTTATCAGGCAGTCCGGCATTTCCAGCACGCCGGATTGAGGCATGACGCCCTCTCCGCTCGCTGCTGCGACGAGCACCGAGTTCTCAGTGCTGTAGTGGTAGACCGTGCCGAGTTGCATCGCCACAGCCGGCTCGAGGATGATTGTCTGGGAGTCTTCGCCTATTGCATCCGATGCATCCATGACAACCCCATCCCGGAGCAGCTCGACCAGAGGCCCTTGCGTGTTGGCCTCTACGGGCTCGTCATAGACGAACTTCGCGTACAGGACCTCCGAGTTCACGCCTGACTCGCCGACCGCTTGCACGATCTGAGGCGGCGACTGATCGAACGCCAGCCGGAACACGGACGAGGTATCGATGCCTGCAAGCGGCTGACCCACGCTGTGGATCGACAGGGTCACAGTCTCGACGGTGTCGTCCTGCACAAGGAATTCCGCTATGCCCTGCACCAGCACGACCTCTGCCGGAGACTCCCGGCCGTCGATGCGTGCGCTTCCGGTGGAGCTGACGCTCACCGGGCAGCCCGCGCCGGCACTTGTTACCCGGTTGCCGTACTGATCGAACAGGGCAAGATGCACCCGGGCCGCCTGCTTGGTGCCGCAATGCGCTACAGAACCGGCAGGCTGGGCCTGGAGATTCTCATCCAGGAAGACCAGGCTCTGCGGGACGCCCGCAACGATCGTGACCGGCAGGGCCGAAGGCACGGTTATGCCGCCGCCAGCACCCACTCCGATCTGGCGGGTACCTGCCGATGTCCCGGCCACGATGGCGATGTCCGCCTTGCCTGATGACAGGGTGCATACGGCCCGTTCCACCATCATGGAGTTTATGAATATCTGACTTATCTGCACTCCAGCGTCAGGTATGAAGTGGAACCCATCGTCGGGCATGGTGAGGGTGAAGGTGGTGGTATGGTCTTCATGGACCTCGTTGTTACAGGAATCAAAGGCCTGCACAGCCAGGGTGAAGGTCCCGCCGGCAGCCACCTGGGGTGGATAATCGAATGCAAGCCTCCTGGTTTCACCCGGCATGATGGTGACCGGCAGCCGGGCGGACCCCACCTCGGGCATCAGGACAAGGCTTGCCTGGAGGATGTAGCTCTGGGCGGTCCGTGAAGTGTTGAGGGTCAGGAATGCAAAACCGAGACTGTCGGTTGCGCTTGTCCCCATGGTGCTGGCCTGGCCCGAGAGAGGCACCAGCTGCCATCTTACATCCACCCCTTCGACAGGATGGCCCGAGGCATCCAGAACTTCAACGCGGTACTGGGGCTGTTCGCCGACCCGTACCATCGTCCGGTTCTGCTGCTCACTGGCCGCCCTGAACCTGATCAGGTTGGGCGCCTGCCTCAGATCGATGGCATATTCAGCCGATTCAGCCCGCTGACCGAGTTCGTCCACCGCAGCCACGACAAACCGGTACTGGGTGAGGCCGGTATGTGCAGCCGGCATGGCGAGATTGCGCGTAAACGAGTTCCCCCACGATTGAAGCGCGCTGTCGTATACAACAACAGGGCTGCCGCTGCTCGTATTGATGATCTGAAGCTTGTACCTGCCGCTGTCGTCCAGCCTGTTGACATTCTCGAGAAAGATCCGCGCCTCTCTGCCGAAGAAGGCCTGCGAGGGATGCGTCACACCGAGGAGAGAGAGGTCAGGCGACTGATCACGATTGACCGTGATCGATCTTGAGCGGACAGCCTCTTGGCCGATGCTATCCACCACCCGGACGCTCAACTGGCCTTCCAGAGAAGTCTCTACACGCTCGCTCCGGGTATCGGCGATCTGCACTGTCCGGGTCTCGCTTGCGGAATCGAGGTCCACGCGCGTGGTGAACCCGTTCCAGGATATCTCGGCAAACGCCAAACTCACGTCGTCTCTGGCAGTGAACTTCACTGCAAAGCTCGTCCTCTCACGTATGGCGGCCGGAGAGTTGTCGATCTGAAGGTCCGGGCTGCTATCGCTCACCACTTCGATGATATGCGATGCAGTGCAGTTGTTACCGGCGTTGTCAGTCACCTCGACCTCGTAGACGAGGGTACCCAGCGACCCGGCGATATCGTCCAAGGTGATGGTGCCCTGGCCGAAGATCGCCTTGACGATCCTGCCGCGGCTCTTGAGGAAGGCCTGTCTGACACCGCTTTCGGCATCGCCGACCGTGACCGCCACCCGGTAGCCGGTGTCGACCACCACGCGAGATCCGCCGTCCTTGACCGCAAGGCCGGTCACTGCAAACCTAGCCGTGGGATTGGCATTGTCTTGATGCCGATAGAACCGCTTCGGGAGCGAGTCCACCGCATTGCCGAACACATCGATGGCGCGCACCTTGACATAGTATCCACTGTAGCTGTCGTCATAGTAGCGGAAGATAACAAACTCGGGCCCGAAATGCTCTCCGATGAACTGGTAGGGTCCCATCGGACTCTGGGAGAGATAATACTCGACCCGTGAAATCGGATGGTCGGTATGGATGATGCCGGCCCTGATCTCCAGAGGGGCGGGTCCCCAGCTGTGCTCCGAAACCTGCACCTCCACCCTCAGGTCATTGGCCGCAAGCCCTTTTGAATGGAGGAACAACGGCCTCTGCTCGGCATTGAGCACCGCACCGGAGACACACTCCAGGCGCGTGTCGAGCACAAAGGGCTGCCCATTGGGCAGGTTCGCGGGCAGGGGGATGGTGACAGCGAACGGCGCATGATTGCAGGTTGCAACCGTCTCACCGTTGATCAGGTACTGCACCGCTGCCACGCCTGTCGACTGCGGCATCTGCACCCGTATGAGGTCCGCACACTGGAAGGTGACCCCGGCGAGCGGGGTATCCGGGGACGCCTGGACCCTCATCAGCCTTTGCGGTATCAGGTAGACCCGTATGCCCTGACCGCCCAGTCCGACAGCCAGACGATCGTTCTCAACGACCAGCGCCGTGACCTCAGTGCCCGGATCAATGATGGAGCCTTCCACAATGCTCAGGCTCATGGGATCGAGAGCAGCGACGCTGTATCCGCCGTCGTGCTCGAAGGCGCACCACAGCAGGCCCTGGGCATACTCCAGTGCCGCGATGTACCGGGCACCCTGCAACCCGCCGTCGACAACCGCGCAGTCGTGTATTCTGACTTGGCGAATGCCGGTGCCCAGGCTGTAGAACAGGTAGTCGTTGGTCAGGGCGATGAGGCCTATGGGCTGTGCCTCGCCCTCTACCACGGCCCTGACATCGGCGGTTTGCATGTCAGCCAGATAGATCCTGTTCGCGTCGGTCACCGCTGCAACCCGGTGTCCGCCTGCAGCGATCCGTACAATGTTCTCACTACCTGCGACCTCAATCGCAGGCTGCTCTGAAAGATCCGAACGGCTCGCCCGGTACAGGCTGCCGCCCTCTGCTACAACGATGTGGGAACTCGTCAGTGCGAGGTCGACTAACGCCCGGCCGGCAAAGAGATCTCCTCCCTCAAGGGTTGCCGGGTCGAAGAATCGCACGCGGTTCTCCCTGGGCTGGAGCACATAACAGCGCTGCTTGTCGCACGCGGCTCTGCCCGCGGCCTCGGCGAATCCCGCGGCAGGATACGACTGCTGGGAGTATGCGCCCCGGTTGTCAGGCCGGTAGACCAGTGCTCCGTAGTTGTCCGCGGCACTCACGATGATGCCGTCGCACAGGGCGAGATCGAGCACATATCCGGGTGTGGGCTTGCCTGCCGTCTCTGCATCGAAGAGCACCTCGAAGCCGGACTCGGGGTATGCGACCTCGATGATCGTGCCCCGGGCATCGCCCGAGAAGATCATTCCGGATGAGACGGCTGCATCGGCGACAAAGGGCGCAAAGTCCACGGGCCATGAGGCGACAAGCTCCATACGGCTGCGACTGCCGACATCCACGATCCGGATTATGCCGGACACGCTGTCCATCAGGACCAGATAGCCGTGGAGAGCGACCATCCGCTCTCCGCCAGCCCGGCTCAATGAGGCCAGCGGGGTAAGGTCCGAGTCGTATTTCGTCAGCCCGCCGTACGCATCGAGCACGTAGAACTCCCTGTCGTGCACCGCCATGGCCCTGAACTCGCTGCCTTGGGCGGTGTAGAGAGTATTCCCCTTGGCATCGATCATGCGCAGCTCGTGATAGGTCAGCACCACGAAGGCGTCGCCGTACGGCCTGACATCCAGGATCTCGCCGTGCATGGCCAGGGTTCTGAAATGCTCCATGTCATTGCCGCTCACCCGGTAGAGCAGCAGGGAATTCCGGGTCGCTGCTGCAATGTGCTGTTCATTGGCCGCCAGGTGTTCGATCCTCGCAGAGAGGCTTCTGTTTCCGAGCATCCGGAATCCCTGCTCGAGGTCCACGATTACGAGACCCGTTCCCTCAAGGGCGACAAGCAGGTTGCTGCTCAGGTGTGCAAGTGCGGTCACCGGCGCCTCGAAGGCATGGTTAAAGCCCGAGTGGTTCGAGAGGTCATGCCCATTCGCATACCAGTAGCCGCCCACTGTGGGCAGGAAGGCGTCATACACAAGCGTCTGCGCTGCCGGGACACACCGCAGGTGGTCGATGACCAAGATCCGCTGCCTGGTTTCGCGGGAGTTTCCGGATGCATCATAGATCTGCCCGACAATGGTCAGAACCGCCGTATCCGCCGGCACGTCCATGTTCAGCACCGCACGGTCGGAAGAGGCAACGGGAATCGTCTCGTCATCCCGGAACACCCTGAGTGAGGCGCTGTACTCGGTCCCGAGTGCCTTGACCTGGCCGCCCGGGAGCTGCTGCATGAGCTCGAGGCGCAGCCGCGTTTGCGGGTAGACCGATCCGGGCAATCCGTCGATGACCGGCACAGGCATGCTCACCCTGGGAGTCACCCTGATGTTGCAGACATTTTCGCTGTAGTGATACTGCGGCCCGAAATAGGCCCGCACCTTGAGCTCACAGGGCTCCTGCGCCTGAACATCGGGCAGCCTGAGCGCAAACGCGCCTTCCGGTTGCCCGGTGTGCAGGCGCGCCTTTTCGTTGCCATTATAGTCGATGAGCGTGATTTCCACATAATTCAGATCCGGGGCGCCCTCCTGGGCCAGAACCCGGTATGTCGCGCTGATGACCTCACCCTCGGGGAAGCACTGGTTGTTCGCAACCGAGCCGATGGTGACCGCGGCCAGGGTGGGGTCGTTGTCGATGGCAGAGATGACTGCTGTGGCGGCAGGTGCTGCATTTATGGAGCATAAAACCTCTACGCTGCCCGAATCCGGCACGGTCAGCCAGCGATAGAGATGGCTTGTGCCTGCAATGGTGCCGGCGGCGTCGCTGCCTGCTGAGAACAGGCAATCGGCTGTCAGCGTGGTCTGATCCATCTCCGCTGCAAGCGGTATGTGAGCGCCCGCGGCGATCCAGGAACCATCTGCGGGTGTGAGACCGATAGTACCGGTCTGTGGAGTGAGCGGGGTATCGATGACCTGCTCCCGCGATGTGCCGCTGTGGCTGATTGCATGGGCCGTCACCCGGGCACCGGTGTGTGCATGGCGGATGAACCATGCCCGGCCGTGGGGCACCTGCTCTCCGGACACCCCGTCGTACTGCCCGGTGTACCACAAATACACCGCCGGCAGGAGAGCACCATCCTCACCGGTGAAGTATACCTGCTCCAGACCCATGGACGGGTCATCGCTCGGGCCTGAGATCAGAACGCCGGTGGGGAGAGGATATGCAGCAAGGTTCAGCGGCTGCGACTGGTCGGTGACACTGATGTCCCGATACTGGATGCTGTCTCCGGCCGGGCTCTCCATGACACGGTACATCCTGCCCGCGGTCAGGGCGATCCTTTCGCCCGTGCCGCTCAGATTGGCCACGTGCTCGCCGTCGAGCCAGGCCTGCCAGTGATCGCCAACTTGCTCGTCCAAGATGTAGATCCATAGGAGCTCGCCGTCTTCAAGCACATGCTCGACCGTTCCGCCCGCCTGCATGTTCCGATCGGGTTCGCCGATGCTTCCGTCAGAGGCCAAGACATACCTGTCCACCTCTCCTGCCCGCCAGAGCAGGAGATGTCCGCCGGACACACTAACGCCTTCATACCCGCTGACCTCATAGGTTGAGCGTTGTACGATCATGGGCATTGTCTGTGACTCGGTCATTTCCAGGGCCTGGAGTCCTGAAGAGGTGAGCACGAAGATGCACCGGTCGCTCTGAGAGAGTGAAAGGATCGGCTCGTCAACGGTGTAACCCGTGATGGGGACGAACCCGTCCACGGTTGCAGACAGGCCGCTGATGAGATCGCCGTTACGGACGAAAACCACGGAACCATGTGCCCCGACCACCTCACCGCTGAGTCTGCCTGTCAGAGGAGTTCCGAACATACCCTGTTCGAGCTGCAGGAACAGCACATGGCTCTGCCCGCTGTCCTCGACTTGGGCAACGAGGCCGGTACCGCTGAAGAACACGGACTCCACCCTGCCGGTTGTCGACTCGTGGATGGTTCCGGAGAGGCTCCGGATACGGTAGCCGCCCACGATATCGTTCTCCGACCAGACGGCTCCTCCGATATATCCCGGGACCACGGCAACGGAGCCTATCCTTCGGGCACTGTCGCCGATCTGATGGCAAACGGTCCAGTCTCCCGAGAAATAGGGATACCTGCTCACCTGCCTGGCTTCGTGCTTCACATGCCCGGAGCGGTCGTACAGGAAGGCGTCGATAGCCACCGCACTCGTGGCGGTGCTCAAGGGATAGCGGTGCAGGCCGCTGTCCATGGGATAGTCGACCGTGGTCCCTGGTATCCCGATCTCTTCGATGTGCAGGTACGAACCGGCATCGTAATCGTCCATGCCCTCGGGCTTGACCGCGTTGATCCAAAGCTCGGTGCCGGCGAGCGCATGTGAGGCAGGGGAGATGTCGATCACCGGTGTCTCATCGATACCCTCGTCCGCGAATACATTCAGGTAGCACTGGCTCACCAGCTCGTTGGTTCCCGATACCGCTTCGAGCCGCACCACTACGACACAGTCTTCAGACACCACCGGAATCACCGAATTCAGGGTAAATACCGCTGGCTCATCCTTTGAACGGGTTATGGTCCTCGGGGGCGGGTTGCCCGGGTCGTCCTGAATGCCGCCGATATCGAAATACAGCCGTGACTCTGAGACATCCTCCATCAGGAGCCGGAAGCCGACCTCTTCGCCCGCATGGAACGATGCCCCGTTGGCGGGTGAGAGGATGGCGACCTTGGGAAGGGCGTCGCCCGGCGCGAAGGGCTGTACGGTGATGGTGCACGGCTCGCTCACGAGCCCGTTGAGGTCCCAGACTCGAGCGGCGAGGGTGATGGGCTCTTCCGCATCCTCAGGCACCGTGAACCGGTACACGGTCGGGTCAGCAAGAACACTGCACGCCAGGAGATCGTCGAAGATCCCGGCCGTGGAGCTGTCGAGGCATACCTCTACCCGGTCGATCCCGTAGCGGTCGAACGACTGGAGAATCATCTCGACCTGCCGGCCCCTTGGTACGTAATCGCCGTCCTTGGGCGAGACGATCCTGAGATCGGGCGGGGTGAAGTCTTTATACAGGGTGAACTGCCTCTCGAATCGTGCAAAGTCGACCACAGCGTCATAGCCCACGCTCAGGACGACGGGGATTTCCAGTGAACTCTCCCCGTTGTAGCCGGGTACATCGCAGAGATAGCCCAGCTCCATGCTCATGGTCGCGATTCCCGTTGTCCGGACTACGCTGACCGGGCTGATCTGCCGCCACTGGCCGCCCTCGAAGACCCTGATCCGGGCCGAGTCGATGACATCGATGTCTCCCGTCAGGTTGAACGTTAGCGTCAGGTCGTCGAGCTCCTCGACCTGATCGGGCGTGGTGACAAACCCGGGCGGGTCTGTGGACAGAACGATCTGCGGGTCGGTCACGGTGGCTTCGAAGCATCTGTCGCTCGCGTTCCTGCCGTCGCTTGCCCGGACCATGACCCCGAGCCGCTGGAACGCATCGGTGATATCGATGGAAAAGACCGCACGGCCACCGGTGTTCTTGGGGCTTATCCAGTTCGTGACATAGGTGACGCCGTCGTCGAGCGAATAGCGGTATGAGTAGGCCAGTTTATCGTCATCTACATAGTTGTCGATTGCCGAGACGGCAAAGGTGTAGCTTCTCCCGCGTTTCAAGACCGTGACGTCGTGGACGGGCTCGCCCGTTGCCGCGATCACGAGCCGGATCGAATCCTGCCGGGGAGCCAGCAGGTCCTCGGCGCGCAGCACATGGGTCATGGTACCTGCCTGGATGCCATTGATGCTGTTGGCTGTGTTCCCGGCCAGGTCCTGCAGGCCGCTGATCGTGACGGTGTACACCGCATTGGGCTCGAGCGCCTGACCCGGGGCAAGCCTCAGGACGAGCCGGTTGCCCGTGCTCAGGAGCGCGTCGAAACGGCCCGAGATGTCCTGATCCGGGGCATCAGAATAATCGCGGGACTGCTTGATCACAGTAAACGACCGGTCGGACCCGGCGCGGATCGGCTCATCGGCCTCAAGTATGAGCGGCTGGATGCGGCTGAGCGGCTGGGCGACACGTATGGTGGGCGCTCTGTCGTCGATGACGGTCAGGAGCCTGCCCTCGCCCGTATCGGCCCGCTCGCCCGTGGAGTTCTTTACGATCACCACCTGGTAGTCGAAGCCTTTTGTCATCTCCGAGGTGGTGAAGGTCAGGCCGCCGCTTATGAGTGAGAACGGCACGCTGTTGGTCTTAGAGGGCTGCATGCCCTGTCCCGATGGATACCAGTGAACGGATGTGTCCGGGGTCATCCCCTCTCCGAGCACGGTCACTACATCTCCGCCCTGTTCGCTCACCACCGCGGGCGACTGCGGATGGTCCGAGCTCACGGAATGGATCGCCAGGGCATCGATGGCGAGGACCGCGGCGGCAAGCACGTCCGACTGGCCTTCCTGCATGACCGACAGGGAATACAGGCCCGATTCCTGCAAGGTGCCGGCAAAGGTCAGCTCGGTGCCCGACTCGTTCACCGTGAAATCACCCGGATAGAGGATGAGATCACCGAGTCTCACCTCGGATGCCTGGCCGAGGTTTGCCCCGGTGACGGTATAGCTGTTGTACACGCCTTCGATCACGCTTGCGGGCGTGATATGACCAAGTTCGATGGGCAGAAGCCCGAAGGCGGCCGCAGACCCGATCCGCCAGGGCAGGTCCACCTGTACGGCAGCGCCTTTCACGGTTTCGCGAGGCTGATGCAGCAGCACCACGTCGTAGAGGTCGTTGACCTGGAACAGGCCCGCCGATGGCAGGAAATTCAGCCTTTTTCCCTCGAGGATCGTGGATCCCGAGACAGACCCGGCCTGATCGTAGAACGAGAAAACCTCGCACGACACATCCCGCCACGCAGCGGAATCTCCGGTCACCGAGACGCGGACCGTCTCGTCCGGGTTGGTGATCCGTGATGGTTCGATCTTCCACACGTTGGGAATCGGGATGCGGGCATTGTAATACTCTCCACCCGAGACCCACTCCAGCAGATCGCCGGAAAAGTGCAGCCACTGCACCTTCTGGTTCTGACGTGGGTTATATACCTCGGCAAGCTCACGATGGGACAGCTCGCCCTCGGATGCAATGCCGGTGTCGTAAAGGCGGATGCGCCCGTTGCCGGCGATGACCGCGATCTCGCCGTTCTGCGCGACACGGTCGCATGCACCCGTGAAACGGTGGCCGATGAGACGGTTCGGATGGAAGTTTTCCAGGGCCGTGGTATCCACCAGCCAGTAATCCATCCCTCCGGTGACGATGGCACCCGTTTCGATGAGGTCGATACCCTCGGGGTCGAGCATCAGGTGCGTGTACGTGTTCAGGAGCACCTCGGGCCGATACGGGTTTCTCAGCTCTATCTGGTCGGCATACAGGAGATACAGCCCGCCCTGCCAAACGTTAAAGTCCACCAGGTCCTCAGTCTGTCTGAGCTCGAGTGCGCTCAGATCGCTGCTCCGGACGTTGCCGTAGTACAGGGTACGGCCGGCCAGGGCATAGAGATGGGAATCGAACAGCCGGATGTCGGTGAAGCTGCGCTCTGAGTTCACGTTTTTGAAGCGGTTGATGAGCTGAGGATCGTAGATGTTGGTGATATCGAAGACATCGATATCCTTTTGCGTGCCGTGCAGCACCGCCACATGAGCCCCGGTCAGGGCCGTCTCCAGGATATTGCCGGAGACGGCCATCTTGGCAAGCAGCACGGGGACACTGCCGTCCCTGAGGCTGTACAGCCTCGCCTCGCAGCCTCCCGCCGTGAGAAGCAGGTCGCCATGGCGCTGAATGCAGCTCACTCCCGAGAGCCTTTTCATAGACTCGAACACGACCCGCAGACCGCTGTAGACAGCGGTGTTGTCTGAATAGTCGCCGTTTCCGACCTCTACGGTCAGCGTGTCGATCGTATTGTCCGGGACCTGCAGGCTGATGAGGTCCGAGCCCTCGATGCGGACATCTCCGGCCTCGATGCCGTTGATCCACACCCTGGTCATGGGGCCGATGCCCTGGCCCCGGATTCCGATGTGTTCGCCTGCGTTATAAAAGAAGGTCTTGACCGCGGGGTTGAATAAACCGGTCTCTCTGCTGTATGCACCGATCGAGCTGATGGTGGCGTCGGTGATGTAGGTGAAGGCCCCTGCTCTCACATCGGACAGGGCACCGTTGCTCACCGAGATGCCCACGGGCCTGTTGGTGCCTGGCGCCCCTGTGAGCGCGGGCAGTCTGAACACGATCTCGTCGTCGCGTACACTGATGATGTCGGAAGCGCCGACCACCGTGGAGCCCACCTGAATTTGAGTGTTTTCGTCAAACCCGCTGCCGCGGATGACCACGGCATCCCCGCCGCGCCAGGTTCCGTAGGGCGGTTCCACGGAGTCTATCTGCGGCTGCACCCCGCCTGCGGCCACGAAGAAGAACGAGTACCGGCCGGCAAGGGTGTTGCCGTGAATATCCCTGATCTCCGGCGAGAGTACGAGGCGGTAGCGCTTGTTCGCCTCCAGAGGATTCAGGGGGCGGAACATCAGGCATGAGCCGTCGTTGTTCACCCTCTGGCTGACAAACCCGGCAACGGGCGCGCCGTCGATCGTCACCTCGACGAGGGATCCACTGTCTGCGATCTGGGCATGATCCAGGATACGGTTGAACTGGATCTCGATATGATCGCCGGCCGGCAGGACGCCGCCCGCCAGCGGTTTCTGACCGGTGATCAGGAGCTTGTCGTTCAGGATCGTGTTCAGCCCGCCGCCGATGGTGTTGGCTGTTTCTGTGCTTGCGATGGGATTTTCCCGAGGCTCGCCGGCCACGTAGGCGAACGCGGTCCCGGCATAGATCGCATCAGGAGAGAAGGTGATGGTTTTCACGTCGCCCGTGACCGCGAAGTAGTCCACGAGCGGGGTCTCACCCAGGTAGTCGCCGTTCAGCCAGGCCGAAAGGTCGAACACCTGCACGTCTCCTTGGCCTGCCGCGATGTAGAGGGTCTGGCCGATGAGCTCCATCTGCCCGGCAAAGACAGTGCCGCTCTTGATCAGGTAGGCGAGCTTCAGGTCGGCCGCCGGGGTTGCGCCAGTATCGCTGTCGAGCGTAAAGAGCTGGACTGTGCCGCGTTCTCCGCTGGAGACGAGCACCAGGCCGGTGTAGACGATGATGTCCTCCGGCGTAAAGGGTGCGGCTGCCGTGTCGATGGCCGGGAAGCTCCTGAGAACCCGGTAGTCGCCTTCCATGAGGTCGATCTCTATGACCAGACTCTCTGCAGGCACCACGGCCCACAGGCTCCGGCCCTCGACCGTGATCCTTCCCGGAGTCCCGCCGATGGATGCCGTGCTCATCTGGTGCAGGTGGGTCAGCCGCTGGTCGGGGGTGACCCGGTAGATATCGATCCCTGCCGCGCCTGCGGCATAGAGCAGATCGCCTTTGAGGACGATGTCGCTGAGATTCCCGTTCAGGGTGAGGCTGTTCACGAGCCACGGGTCCGCCGGCATGGTGATGTCGAAATGGTAAACCTTGCGGCCTCCGGCAAGGAAGAGATTGTTTCCCTCATGCGCAAGGGCCACGAAGCCGTCCGGACTCAGGCCGGACCCCACCTCGAAGTGGTACGGTTTGAGGCCGCCCAGGAACTCCTTCTCAAGGATCACCGGATGAACCGGGTCTGATACATCGCTCAGGACGAGCCGTGCCGTGTTCGATGCAAGGCGTTTGGTGACCCTGCCCTGCTCGTCCACTACATCGAAGTGGCCTCCGGTGACGGTATAGAGCAGCTGGTCCCTGACGGCGACAGCGGAAACCGGGGCGGGGTTGTCGATGGCGAGGTCGACGCTTCCCGTCTCTTTGCCGGAATAGAAGTAATCCACGGGCGAGAGATTCAGCTCGTTCGGAAAGAGCGTGCTCTCGATGCTCACGGATGCCGGACCGAAGCTTCCTGCCGGCACACGCACCCGGATGTGGTTGCTGCTGAACACCCTGAGGTCGCCTGCACGTGCCGCGCCGAACCGGACGATGTTCGAATGCCCGAAACCGCGGCCGTAGATGTCCACGTAATTACCGCCCTGCGGCGGTCCGGTGGCGGGTTGGATGTCGTCGATCTCGATCCGGGGAACGATCAGCAGCGCGCCGTAGAGAATGTCGCCGAGCGAGGTTTCATTGTGTATGACCTCGACAGGCAGGGTGAGCGTGGCGCCGCCCGCATGCAGATTGGGCAGGGTGAAGATCAGGCGGGTGTCTTCCAGGTGACTGACGGCCGAGGTCATCACCTGGGTGTGGCCGATGCGGATCGAGATGCTGTCGAGATTGTTGCCGAACCCGCTGCCCTCGACGAGCACCTGCTCGGTCCCGTCGGCATGGAAGCAGTGGACGTCGAGGACGTCACTGCCCGAGAGCTTCTTGACCGCATCGATGTGCGGCCTCTCTGCGGATGCATAGGTATACTCGACATCCAGGGGTGCATGGAGTGCGTGCCCGTGAATATCCGTAAGACTGGTCGAGAGCGCAAAGGTAAGCCTGCCCTGGTAGACGAACTGTTCGGTGAAGGATATCTCAATGGTGCCGCCGTGAATGCTGTTGACAGCCTCGATCCGATAATTGTCCTGCGAAACGGGCGATCCGTCCTGCGTGGAAAGGGACACCGCCGATGCCACGTGCTCGGGCGAGGTGTTGATCAGGTTGTTGAGCCGTACCCGGATCCGGTCCTGCCGGGAGAGACGGCTCCCCGGGCCGGGGGAGCAGCCGCTCACCACCAGGCGGGTGCCGGGATTGACGTGGAGGCCGTCGGCGTCCGCGATCAGCAGGGAGCCACCGAAGACGGAGAGCTCGGTGCCGCGGCCCTGGGCCTGCCAGTAGACGATGTCATAGTCGCCCTGGGCGCCTGGCTCCACGATGGAGTAGTTCTCCGGCGTGGAGATGCCGATCTGACCCTGGCTGACCATGAGCGAGTAGTCGGCCAGGCTGTCCGATGCAGGAACGTTGACCTGCCCCGTGGTATAGGCGGGCTGATCGCCGAAAGATTCAAACACAGCGAGGTTGAGGCTGTATGCCGAGCCGATCTTCTTCAGATAGAGCACATACAGCCGGTTCTGGAACCACTGGATGTCCACAGGCATGCCGAAGAGGGCGTCAGGGACGGCAGGGTCCTGATCGAAAGAGATGGTCTGATATCCCAACGCCGGGCCGAACGATTCACCGTCGAGGGCGAAGAACCTGATATAACCGGTCCCCAGATCATTGGCGGCGGCCAGGGCCACGACCCTTTCCGTCTCGTTCACGGCCACGTCCATCGCCCGGTGGCCCGGGGTTCCGATTGCGGCAAGGATGAGCGGCCTGCTCGGGTCGGAAATATCCGCCACGCACATACCCGATGCCCCGCACGCCATGAAGAGAAGGTTGCCTGCACCTGCAAGGCCCGTCACCGGGTCGTCCGTGGGCAGCTGCGAAAGGCGGATGGGCCGTTCCCAAATAGAGATGTCGTAGACCTCGAGACCCGACACCATCAGATAGCGGTTGGCGGCGGTCGGCTTCTGGCCGGCCTTGACGCCTACATAGAAGATATCGCCGTCTACCAGTGAGGCCCCGATCTCCATGGGAGGATAATTCGGGAGGTCGATGCCCAGACCGGAAGATACGGTGTAGGAGAAGCCGCCTGCATAGATTTCCTTGGCCCTGTTGCCATAGGGCATGCGCAGGTACACCCGGTAGAGGTCCGGGTATGCGACGGCGGGCAGGATGAAGCTGAACGAATCCAGGGTGCGAACGTCGTCGTAGAGGTCCACAGCCTCTTGACCCTCTGAGATATCGAAGTCGTTGGCGCCGGTATAAATCTCTGTATCACTGCCCGCGGCCCTGAGAACCACCTTTGTCCCCGGCAGGATCACCGGGTCCGAGGCCTTGATTGCTACTCCGATGCCGCCTTCGGCCGGCGACGAGTTCGGATCGATGGTAAAGAGGCCTTCACCATCGGCGATGGAGTCACCTATGACAAAGGCACCGTGCCAGAAGGCATCCATACTGCTCTGCACCAGTCTCAGGTGATGCTGTCCCGGCGCGAGCGGGAGCAGATCGGTGGCACCGGCTGGGATCTCGAGTGTTTCGGCATCGATGAACACCACCGCAACCGGGTACTGATCGATACTGGCCTCGATCGATGCATCGAAGCCCCGCCCCCTGATGGTGATGGCAGGCTGGTCGCCGCGGTGGAATACTCCGCCTTCGACCGAGGTGATGACGGGACGCATCACCGCCTGCGCGGACATGGTGAACTGAAGCCGGTACGGTGCCCAGAGCGTCTGGCCACGGGTGTTGCGTGCGTCATTGACCCGGAGCACCAGGGTGCTTAAGGGCTCCTTCGCGAAATCGACGACGAACCGCCTGGCCGCCTCGCCCTGCCCGGACTCGAACTGAGGCGTCAGGGTAAAGGCTATCTCTTGCTCATGGAGCGTTTCCGGATCGAACCGCACCAGCTCCATGGCATTTTCAGCCTGGAGAGATTCAACGGTGACCAGCTCGTTGAAGGTGATCGACAGCGGCTCATCCTCGGCCAGGGGCAGGGTTCCGCCCTCGGGCACACTCGACGCCATGACGAACGCGCCGGGGAGCTGGAAGATCCCTAGCCCCTCGCTGCCCCTGCCGGCAACGATCCGGTCGAGATAGACATCCAGACCCATCACGGTCTCGGTATTGCCCGCAGATACGACCTTGGGATTGCGGATGTCAGAGAGGTCGAAAACCACTATCCCCTTTTCCGCGGCAACGAACAAGGTCGTCCCGTAGAGCTTGAGTTGCACGGCCCGTCCTGGATCGTGCTGGAGGGTGCCGTCGAGCTTGAGGAGCATACGGTCTTCGGGCCGGTCTCGGTGCACGATCTCCACGCCCCGGCCGCCCAGCGCAGCAATGAGATAGTCGCCATGGGTAAGGATGTCGAGCACATTGCCCTCGAAGGGAATGAACGTCTGAAGGTAGGGATCCAGAAGAGATAGGGCCGTAACCATCCCGTCTCCTTCGTCCACGGGCTCGGCGCCGCTGTATCCTGGCCAGGTAGGCGGACACTCGGGTCCCCACACGCGGGCACTGTGATTGCCGCCGCTCATGAGCCATCCGTCAGCATAGTGCAGAGCGGTTCCGCCCTGCATACCGGCAAGCGAGCCCATGCCCACCGGATCGAAGGGGTCATTGTAATTCAGCACCTGGACATCCTGAGGCGTACCGTAGCCGGATACATCGAAACACCCTGTACTCGGAAGGCTTGCGTCCGAATGCGGCGAGGTCCTGACAGCGTAGAGTGCATAACCACTCTTGAATACATCGGTGACCAGAGCCGGTCCGGCAAGGGCCTCATTGATGAACTGCAGGCCGTTGAGCTCATCCAGATTCAGCCTGGCAATGCCTCCCAGGCCGCTGGCGACGTATAATCTCTTGCGCTCAACACCATCCTCATGCTCCACGATCGGGAAGATGCGGATCGAATCGATCCCGTAGCTCTGCTTGAGGGTCGATGCCTGCTTTAGCAGGTGTTCTTCCTCATCGGTCAGGGTGCCGCCCTCCTCCTTGATTGCACCCAGGATCATGGCAGTGGCCTTGTGCATGATCGCGGCCCTGCCCTTGCCGTCGCTCGGCAGGGCGGACTCGCCCCCCACCAGGAGCGGGGCATAGGGGTCCTGGATGTCGAAAGAAGCCGCCCGCATGGTGTCGGGGAAATCAATGCCCAGGATATTCTGCGTATCATAACCCTGATAGAGATATCCACCGTTGGTGACAGCCACACCCGTTGCCGGATCGATCCAGACATCACTCGGATAGACGAGATCGGGCCGGATGTTCGAGCACAGTTTCAGTCCATAGCCGAACCCTTTGTCGCCTTCGAGCCGCGTGGTGTTTCCATACCGATCCTCTCCCTGAACGGGCTGACGGCCGGAAACACCGCGGGGCGTGACGACCCGGATCAGCTCATGCGAGATCACCTCCACCCGGGAAACCGGGGTGGAGCCGATCGTGATCTTCAGGCTGTCCATCACTGTGTTGCCTGGCTCGAACCCGGCGCCCTTGATGGTGAGTATGGTCCCTCCTGTTATGGGCCCCCACTGCGGAGTTACCGAATCGAACCTGATCGGCTCGTCCACAACGATGCCGCCTTTGAGCGTGATAGTCTGCCACAACCCCGCCTTCTCGACCTCGATCACGAGGTCGTACTGGCCGCCTGAATGAATGGGAGGAACAGAAGCCGTGGCTATACCGACCCGTTCTTCGGTATCACTGGAGACGACCCCTTCGACGGTCGCTGCGACATCACCCACGTATATGCGGATGCGATCGGGGTCGAGCGGAGCACCATAGATGCCCACCTTTATCACACCGGGCACACCTGCCTGGATATGCCGTGGCATGACCGAATCAACAGCAAGATCACCGACCTGCGCGCCACGATAAGTAAAGGCAAAACGCCGGTCCTTATCCAGCTCGTAGAGCACGATGTAGCCACTCTGCGCAGGCTTCACCGAGGCTATCCCCGCCTTGACCACCACATCGAGCTGTTCGCCGACTCTCAGCCCCTGCTTGTCAAACCTGATGAGGGCCTCGTTCCCGGTGATGCTGACCGCGGCATCCAACGGACTGCCGTTCCCCCGGTATACCGCGAAACCTTCCACGTTGGCGGGATAGAGATCGATGGCCTTGTTGAAGTGTATGCGGATGTCTGCTGCGGCATCGATCACGGTGTCGATGATCCGGTTTTCCGGTTCAACCAGGTGGATCTTCAGGGTTACATCAGGGATGACCTCGACAACACCGTTATACCCAATAGAGCCTGCACTGCCTGGTACGCCGCAGCCCGCTGCCATATAGCTGCCTGCCGCGACCACGTCGAGGAAATTGCCCCGATAAGAATCCATCCCAGCCGTCCTGACCGGGTGCGCCGGGTCGGTCACGTCGACCGTCAGGATGCCTGCCTTGCCCAAGGCGAGGTAGGCAACCCCACCCTGAACATCCACGTCATAGACGAACCCCGCGTCATTCACCCGGGATACGATGCGCGGCACGGCCGGGTCGGAGATATCCACGATGACCAGACCGCCTTGGCCGGCGGCCAGGAATGCATACCGCCCCTGAACCACTACCCGGCTGGCCGGAACATCCAGGGTGCTCAACAGTCTGAACCCGCTCGCAGTATCGTTTTCGATGATATAGAACCCGCCGCTGCCTACGTATTCGCTCTCAAGCAGGCGGTTTTCCCTGAAATCGAAGTCGCCTCCCACCACGATGTAGAGCTCGGGCTCGCCGGCCTGGGCGGGGAGCTGTTCGACATCGAGGGCTGTCCGGCTGCCCGGCAGGGCGAAGCGGCCACTCATGTAGAGCTTGGTGTGCAGATACGCATCGACAATGCCAAGGCCCTGGTTGCCCAGGGCGATCACAGCCTTGTTTTGTGTGACATCGATGCCGCGGGCCACAGCACACTGCAGATCCAGCGAGGAGATGATCATGGAGCGGGATATGTCGAGTTGGTCGAACGAGACCACAAAGAGCCTTGCATCAGTGAAGTACGTGCCGTTGTATCTTGCCGCCGTCACAAAGATGCGGTCCTGCCCCCGCTCGAAATAGCCGGAGAGCGACAGCGCCCAGTAGCCTCCGGGCAGAGAGACCTGTGCCAGAACCCGGTCGTCAATCTCGTCATTGTTTCCATCGATGAGTGAGAGCAGGGCATCGGGGTTGAGCGGATCGCTGCCCGTGGTAAGGTTCGAGGCGGACAGGTCATAAATCACGATGCCCCGGCTCCCTGCAGCAGCGATCAGGAAGTTCTGCGATGGATCGAGTTGGGCGTCGTAGATCCGGCCCTCGTCGAGAATGTTCGACTGGACGGGCTGGGTGTAGCGGAAGGCATCCTCGAGGATGTCGCACTGAAAGCCCAAGCGGCATACCCGGACATCCACGGGCCCGATGCGGCCGCCAGGGGTGATCACCTCGATGGTCTCGCTGTCGATCACCTTGATCTTGTCAGCTGCCACCGGGTAGTCACCGAAGAAGACCTCGATCCCGCTCGAGCAGGACTGCATACCCTGCCCCGTGATCTCCACCGTGGTCCCACCGGTCAGGGGGCCGGCGTCGGGTGACAGTCCTCTGATGATGAGCGGCTCGACATACTGAACAGCACCGATGAGGGATACGACCCTGCCGCTGCTGTCCTGCACGGTCAGGGTGCCGGGGCCGGCCATGTTGTCCGGAGCGCTGATCTGATATTCCACACCACCTTCCACCACCCGGGTGCCGATGACCGGGGCATCCTGACCGGAGATGGCAAAATAAGGGCTTCCCGATGCGTTTCTCAGGGTGACGAAGATCTGGCCGCCTGAGACATCGATCATCCAGGGATCGATATCGATGATCGCCATGGCAGGCCCGGTGGATGTCCCGGTAGTAAAGGGGATGACATGGTCGAAGAGCCCGACCGTACGGCGGCTCGATGGGACGCCCTTCAGGACGATCCGGTGCGGGGTGCCGGCTTCCAGATTCATGTCCGGGTCAAGCCGGACGATCCTGGGATCTTCGCTGTCGATGGAGAGGCTGTACGCCAGGGGCACTCCGCCTGCAGTGCCGTCTTCCCTGATCAGGTCGATATAGGCGGCGAGCTCGGTCTCGCGCATGGTCAGTGGAATGGTGAAGCGCAACTCCGGTACGATATCCAGCGACACGGCCCGTTCGTTGTGAACAGGCGTGCTGCCCGCCAGGTCTAGGGTAAGCGTGTCAACGAAGCTCAGCGTAGAATGCCCACCGGTATCAACGGCGAACATCGCCACACCGTCATCGGTGTAGACCATCCTTACGCCTTCCTGAATGCAACCCTGTTCGATCTTCATGGCATCCAGGAGCATGATATTCTCCAGCCTGCAGGCATCGTACAGGGCCAGATACGTATTAAAGCATTGAGGAGAGCCGTCTATCCGGCGTTGTGAGATATTGAGCACGGTGCTTGCCTGGGCGGCAAGGTCCTGCGTATCACCCGGGACTGTGAAGCCGAACCCATAATATTGTCCCACCCGCCGCAGGTGTTCAGGCCTCGACGCATCGACTACATCCAGGGCATTTCCTGTCCCATAGAGCGACTGCTGGACAAAGCCGGCACTCTGTGCATAGGTCGGTGCATACGTTCCGGCCTGGGGCAGCGACGGCCTGGTGATATCGAAGAGAACCCGCCAGGAAGAATTCCCGCACCGGGTATCCACATGCAACATATCACCGATCACCTCGATATCTGTGGGCACCAGCGGATAGGTGACACCGTTTATCATCGCCTGCCTGATCCGGGTGATGACCGTTGGGTGCAGGGGATCGGCCAGGCTTACCACCACAACCCCGCTCTCACCCGCACTGACAAAGGCGAGCCTGCCAGCCGTGACAATCTTCTCCGGAGCGGTGTCGATCGGCAGCGGCACCTCGTAGAGGGCGGACTTGTCCTTGGGCTGAGGATTATCGGGTAAGGGCTCTGTCTCCCTCTCGTATACGAGCAGCCACGAACGCCCGTCGTGATCGGTTTCAATATGCGGGAATGGGTATCCCCGTGCTATGACATATACATATTCAGGCCCTAATGCCATGCCATTGGCCATGAGATCCTGCGGCAGGATCGAGTAGAACCCGTGCACCGGAGCGGCATCGGGGATCCTTTCGGGATGATACCGGACAAGTCCGATCCACCCCGGAGCATAGTAGTGCCTGACATATTCGGGATCATAGACGTGTTCAGGTCCTTTGACTCCGCTTCCCAGCACTCCCCGGCCCAGGACATATGCCAGGTTGAGCCTGGTATCGGCCGCCAGGCCGACAATAGTGCCCGCAGGCAGCTTCTGGGTGTCGGGTATATATCTCGTTGGTTCCCCTCTGGAAAGGGCCTCGAGTTCGGCCTTGATCTCAGATGCGCTGTACGGGTTTTCGGTCTCGAGCACATGGTTGACCTCGAGACGTCCGTAGAACAGGGCGTTCATCAGCACGAACCGCCTGCCGAGCTCGTCTGTGATCTCAACATCCACAAATCCCCGGTAGCCTTTCCCGTCCGGGTTTCTGAAATCTGGCACCACCCACTGCATGCGCTCGGCGCTGTAGAGCGACAGGTGATCGTTGTCCACCCGGTATGTGACAGCCGAATCCGGATCGCCGCTGATGGTCGCTTTCAGCGTGATGCCGTTGTGGAACCCGTAGCCCGTGATCTCCACTACATCATTCGCGCCGGTCTGACTGGTCCGGACCACCGAGGGGTTGATAAAGGATATCTTGAGCTGGTCTACATAGGTGAACCCGCCGTAGACCGTGTCTTCGAGGCCGTGGTCGTTGATCACCGTCACTGCTGCAGGTCCGGCATAGTTCGGGATGGTCATGGCGTAGATCCGGTCAAACTCATCGACAGTGCCGGCAGGCTCCACCTCATCGACCACGATGGGCTGCCCGCCGATGAAAAGCTGCGGGTCTGTCCCAAAATTGAGCCCGCGGATCACCAGCTCGGTCCCGCCTTCGGTGCCTCCTGCTGCGATGCAGGCATGGTCACCATCCGCTCCAAGGGGACAGATCGACACGATATCCGGGGCCGACGCAGAACCTGCCGCGGACGTCCAGAACCCGAAGACATAGTCCCTGGCCAGGGCATAGCCCGAGATAGCCCTCAACCCTTGTTTGAGCCTGACAAAATACCGTGTGTTCGGGGCCAGTTCGAACTGATCGCTGCGGACAAGCTCGATGATCCGCCGGTTCGGCTCGCCTTCCCGCAGCTCATACGCGAGCTGGAACCGGGATGTGATATGCTCGCCGATGAGAACGTCGTCCTGGATCACCTCGACGAAATCCTCAAGAACCACATCCGGTCCCAGAACACCCGAGAGCTCTATGGTGATCTTGTCGAGATTGGTAGGCACATTATGCTCTCCGTAAACCGGGGAGTGGCTCAAGATAGTCAGCTCGGTGAACTCGATGCGGCCGATTCCGGACTTGCCTGCAGCAACCTGCATGCCGCCGCGGGCTAGGGTTACGCCGCGGGCCGCGAAGTTGTCTTTGCTCGCGAAACGGTGGGTCATGACCGGGATGGTCGGATCCCACGCTGGGTCGAGCTCTTTCTCGAGGTCGATGATTTCCACGAGCGACTGGGCCGGGCGGTCTTCCTGGTCTGAATAGTGCACGGTCACATAGACCAGGTTGCCCTGGATAGTCACGTCGTACACCCCGTCTGGGACCAGGTCGGCCCGCGCGGGCTTCAGCTCGATGGTCCGCACCACCTCGGGGTGGTACGGGTCCGAGATGTCGATGATATTGATCTGCGACACCCCGCCGTCGCCTGCCATATCGGAGACGAAGAGCCGGTTGCCTGCCAGGTGGATGCGGTTGGCGACACCCATCGTATCCACCCCACCCACGATGGGCATGAGAGGATCCCGGATGTCGGCCACCACAACCCCTTCGTGAGATGCCGCGATGAATGCGAAATTGCCCTGCACCTTCACATCACGGGCAAAACCGTTCGGTTTGATGAAGCTGACATGGTATGGTGCTTCGAAGGAGCTTATGTCGATGACCTGGACACCGCCGTGGCCGTTGGCCACAAACACGAGATCGTCCTTGAGATCAAGGCCGTAGACATCGGGATACGGCAGGTCCACACGGCCGGTGAGCAGATAGGGAAGACCGAGCTGGTACTCGCCGCTCATCGGCGTAAAGATCAGCAGCTCGGCATCCGTGTTATCCAGATAGAGGTTCCCGCTTCCCTTCACGCCATCGAGCCAGTCTTTCTGTATCTCGCTCTTCATGGCCAGCAGGAATCTGTCTGTTCCGGTGTTGCTCTGGTTGTCGGAGTTCGGCTGGAGCTGCCGGCCGATCACCCCAGATTTGCCGGCGAATACTGCATGGGCGTCGCAGAAGATCTCGCCGATAGTGCCGGCGAACATCTCTGCTGAGCCGCTGAGCAGAGGTGAATAGACGAAGTAGTCGCCCAGGCCGTTGCCCTGCTCGTTGTCCGTGGCATCGAACAGCGCGATCCCGGTGTATTGCAGTGCGCCGCCGCCGAGCTCCTCGATGGTCTCGTTTCCGAGGCCCTGTTCGATCCTCATCGGATCGGCGCTCGCCCACGCCACGACCATGGGGCCTGACCTCCCCTTGCCCAAGTATTGGTCTACGGCGGTGTAGTACACCTCATCCGCCAGGTCGAAGCGGCCTTCAGCCGGGCTTAAAAACCGCCTCTCGCTCAGGGCCCAACCCACTTCGTAGACGGCCTGTGCGTTCACGGTGTGATTGGGTGTCTGCACCTCAGCCACAGCCAGCACACGCTCGCGCATGTGTCCGCCCCGGCGCAGTATATCTCCGCCCGAGAAATCCGCCCAGTAGATGTATGAGAAGTGATCCGGGTCGCTCACCGGCGTGGTGTCGCCCTCCGGCCTGACATCGTCACGGAACAGGTTCAGGGCGTATTCATCGAGCGTCACCCACTCGCCGCCCACCTGATGCTGCCGGTAGAAGGTCATGACGACCCGATCGATCTCCCCTACATCTTCCACCCCCACTATGGCCCGGATGGGCTCCGCGGTGGTGAGTATCTCGTTGTCCACGGGAGAGAGGATCTTTACCTTGGGCACCACGGTGTCCTTGATCTTCCCGATCAGGACCATCTGTGACTCACCGGCCTGGCCCAGGATGTCGTAGGCGACCGCCTGGACGATAAAGCCGTCCACGCCTTCCGGTGCATTGATGTCGGCACGGTAAAGGTGTGCCTGCCCGAACCCTCCGTCGGTCGCCGCCATGTTCTGATACACCGAGATCACGGGCTGAGAATCCACATAGAACACCACCCGGTCAATGCCCTCGGGTCCGAGGTCGTCGTGCACCTCAACCGTGATGCCGATGGACTCGCCTTCGATGACTACGGCCTGACTGCTGTCGGGATCGACGATCCGTGCCGTGGGCGGTTTGTCTGCCGTGATGGTCAGGGCAAGCAGAACATTACTGAGCGATGACTCGTAGCCGTCGATATCCCGGGCACAGGCCTTGAAGAAGACCTGCTCGCCAACGGGGCCTGCAGGAACCTGGAAATGGAAATTGAACGGTGCGGCACTGTCCTGCCCGAGCAGTGTGAAATCCTCCTGCTCCGGAACAGTACCGATTGCATACAGGAGCTCGGCGCTGTCCACTCCCGCCTCGGCATCGCTAGCCAGGACATTGAGCACGATGGGGCGGCCCTGGGTAATCTCGGTGATCTGTCCCAGACTGAACCCGCGATTGTCCAGCACGCGGATGCCGGTCACCTCGGGCGGGGTGTTGCGCACCAGGGTCACGGGCCTGGTCGCAACTGATTCGTTGCCGATGCCGTCGACGGCTACCGCCTTGAAAAGGAGCGCCAGCCGATCATCGCTTGATGCTGCGGCACGATAGGCGTCAAGGGTTTTTACCGGCAGAGTGCCGCTATACGGCGTACCCAGGAGCAGTGCTTCCTCGACCCGCTCGTCTTCGCTGAACTGGCCGTCGAGGTTCCGGTCGGCATAGAGCATGACCCGCACCGAGCTGACCCTCACGTTGTCCTGGACGATCAGGTGATACTGAAGCGGCCGCTTTTCAACCACAGTCGCGCCGCTCGATGCCGGCTGGACAACGTTGATGTCGGGCGCCTGGGTGTCCTGCTGCACATGGACATGGACCGGCACCGGGGTCTCCACGGTCCGCGGGATGCCTCCCCGCCGTTTTTCCGTGACCGATGCGGTCAGTGTGAGGTTTTTTCCGGCCTGCCCGTACGGCACCTCGAAGATGAACTCGTACGGATACTCGAGGTCGACCATGCTCCTGTCTCCCTGGGTGAGCCCGCTGATGTTCAGGACAACCCGGTCGACGCCCACGTCGTCGAGGGCTACGGTCTGCACCAGCAGATAGCTCCCCTCGGTGAGGGTATGGTTGTCCTTAGGCTGTGCGATCTCGATGGTGGGAGGATCGTCCTGCATGACGAGCACAGATACGTTCTTGGAGACCGCATGCCCGTCGGGATCGTTGAACTGCACCCCATAGGTGTCGATCGCCTCTACCGTCAGATCGACGCGGTTGTTGCCGGGATTGTCCGGATCATAGGCCGGCACCGGCACCGAGAAGTGATAGGGAGCATTCAGGAGCTTGAGCTCGTACGAGGGAGAGCCGCCGGGATAGTCCGCCCTCAGCATGACATACGCAATGCCCACATCGTCGAACGCATCCACCCGGACCGTGAGATCGGTCGACTCCACCACATAGCTGTCCTGGGCGGGACGGATGATATCGATCACCGGCCTCTCGTCGATCCGTATTATATAGGAATGCTCGGATTCCCTGCTCAGACTCGAATCCCTGACCACCACCCGTACCCACAGGTCATAACGGGCGATGTCCGCTGCGCTCAGACCCTCGAAGTGCGAAAGGATCTCACTCATTCGGCTCACGTGCATGAGCTGGTCATACACAGGGGTGTCGATCCAGTCGGGATCGATGGGCTCGTAATCCCGGGCGGGGATGGTATCGATCGTCCTCACCAGCTCGTAGGGCGTCCTCACGACCGTTGATTGCGTGGTGAGCACACCGTATGCCCGGTAAATCTCGATCCGGTTGACCTTGACATTGTCACGGCCCTGGACCGAGAGCGTGAAATCCGTGTTCTCGATGGGTCCATACGAACTCTGCGAGGGGCTCACTATCACCTCGGGCATCACATCGTCAGCTCTGACCGCCAGGATGTGCTCATCCATGCCCGCAGCACCGTCCGAGTCGTAGACATAGGCGGTGATGGTCAAGTCCTCACCCGGCTGGTACAGGCCCGAAGGCATGGTGAGGAGATAGTTCCTCATCAGGGTGTTCACCCCGCTCTGCACGCCGTACTCATCCGCAATGTTTTTACCGTACCTGCTCTCCAGGCTGTCGTATATCGAGAGAAATGCCTCGTGCACCGCGCTCTGTCCGCCCGAGATGTCGCCGCCCACGCTCACTGACGACAGCGGCATCCCGTTGGCGAATACCCGGACCGAGTCTTGGGTGATCACACGGTCGTCTGCCGCCACGATGCCGACCTTGAGGCTCAGAGTCCCGGCAACGATCTCGGCCCCGTCCGCCGGGCCGGTTATGCGGATCTCGGGCACCACGTTCATGAGCGGATGAATCAGAAAAACGCGGCTGCTCGTGTTGCCATAGGTATCGACCACGGCGAGCTCATACTCGGTGGGTTCGATCTGGTCGAATACGATCTCGACCGACTCGCTCCGGCGGACGACCGGCTTGTCAGGACAGGAATAAGGATACGTGCGGGTGAACAGGGTCTCTGCCCGCTGGCCAGCAGAGAGGCGGTAGACCGAGAACTCCTTAAGCCCGGCGTCGTCGCTGAGCTCGCACTCCACCTTGCAGGATTCACCGCTCCTCACCCAGAACTCTCCTGCACTGAGCGAGACCGGGTCGGTGATCCTCTTGCGGTAGACATTCTCCACCGGGTAGCTCGAGAAGGCAAGCGGTTTGAGCAGCGGGGCCTCGTTACGGTCGAGGAGACAGAGCACACTGCTCTGTGTGCTGTAGCCGCTCTCGTCGAGAGCCACGACGGAGATCTCAAGCTCTCCGCCCGAGTACTCGCGTGGCACTTCATAGGGTATGGTATATTCTTTCCGGTCGCAGGCGCCGCCGATCTCGCGGATCAGTCGTGTTTGGTTCTCGAGTATCCGGATGGTGCGAAGCGTCCGGGAATTGTCCGAGACCCTCAGACTCAGGTCGATGTTCTGGCACGGCACCAGTACGGTGCCCTGCCTGGGCTCGACGATTGCGACCGTTGGTGCCTCGACGTCGAGCATGACCGACCCGGTCGAGATCACGCCCAGTGCCACGGGCCCCCTCTGCGGTGAGAGACGGTCGGTGGCGTAGACGAGCAGGGAGTAGCTCCCTATGGACTGCTCGACCGGTGTGGGCAGGACCACCCCTGCATATTCCCTGGCACCCTTCTGACTGCGCATGGGCCGCGACTCGATGAAGGCGGGCTTGAGGGTGCCGTCTCTCGACTCGTCGATGAGCAGCTCGACCCTGGGAACCAGGCCGTCATCCGAGTATGACCTCCCATTGAAGGTGAACCGTCCGACCTCTTTGCCCCGATTCAGTTCAACGCGGATCTGCCGGAGAAACTGCGGCGCACCGGGCACGGCCGAGAAGTCCGGGGTGATGACGATGAGGGTGGTGTTCTCGTCGATGTAATCATCCAGGTGCAGCAGACCGCCCGACACCAGCTCGGTGATCACCTGTGCGCCGCATGGGTTGTCGGAATAGATGGTCAGACTGTAAAGGACGCCTGCACTCAAGGTGCCTGGATTGATCTCGAAATGATCCCTGGTCGCCGGAACGAGCGGGTATACGGTCATCACGCCGTTGTCGAACGTGACATAGGGTTTTCCATTGATCGAGATCGCGCCGGTATAACCGTCCGCCTCGGGGTATGCCATGGTCACGGCAGGCCCGTCGTCCTGGGTGGTGATGCCGGCCGGACCTCTGACTGCCTGGATATCGTCCAGAGAAGTAAGCACGGGGAAGTACCGGTTATTCATGATCAAGTCATCGATTATCTCAACGACGTGAGACACCGGCTCGGCCTGCAAAAAGTCTCCGGAAGGCGATTTCCCGAAGAGCCCTACAGCCGGTGCCTTGTCGGGGAGCACCTCGAAGAGCTTGGTCTCCACGGACCGGTTCCCTGCAGTATCCACCGCCTCAACAGTGATAGTGAACAGGGCCTTGGCATTCCCTGAAGGCTGGGGAAGCGGCAGAGCTATCGGGCTGTCCCCGGCTCCCGGGAAGGATACCTGGTCCTGTTCCAGTCCGCTCTTTTCCACGAGCACTGAAAGTGCTTGGTCTTCTCCTGTCTTGAAGAAGACTGTATACCCGGCCACGGCGATATTGTCAGTCACGGACAGGCGCAGGTGTGCGGCGGTCTGCTCGTACAGAGGAGACACCGGCTCCAGAAGCCTGATCTCGGGTGCGGTGGTGTCGGCCAGTATGGTCAGCGGCACCCGGGAGGTCTCTGCTGTGTTAACACCTTTGTCGCTCGCCCTCAGGAAGAGCTCGAAGGGCTCTCCTGCGTGATCGATAAACGACCTGGGGATGCGGATGCGGCCCTTGACATCCACCCGGTGGCGGTACGCGGCCACGATCGATCCCAATGTCCCCGGGTTGGGAACGCGTATTTCTTCACGTTTCTCGGTGAGTGCTAGGTATTCCCACTCCACGGTCTGTACCCGGCCGTCCGCGTCCATGAGAAAAACCCCGATACTGCCCGTATCCACCAGGGTCTCGTCGTAAGCGCTTGCCTGGATGTCGATACTCTCGCCCGGGAAGATCTCCACAGCCTGCTGCGGGGTGATCAGACTGATCACCGGCGGTTCGCCGTCATCGAGTATCTCGATGCCAATCGCCTGCTCGGCCTGCTGCCCGGCACTGTCGAAGGCCCTCACCACAAGACTGACAGGCTCGGGTACACCCTGGGGCTTTGTGGGAACGGTCAACACCACGCTGGCGTATCCGCCCTGACCCTCGGCCTGCTGGATACCCTTGCTGTCGAAAGGCCGGTGCACGAGAATGTCGCTGCCCGAGAGGATCATGACCTCGGCCGATACCACCTGCCGGTCGTCGGTTAGAATAGCATTCACCGTACAGGCCTCACCCTCTACGAACCGGGACCCTGCGGAAGGTGTGCGTATGGACACCTCGGGCGCCCGGTCGGTCTCGACCCGGTAGCAGAAGTCCTGTGAACCATTGTTCCCGTAGATATCGGTTGCCGAGATACTGACGACCATTTCGGCTGCGCCCGCCGGCACGGCAACGGTCACGCTTCCCTGGACAACGTCGGTTGACGCAGAGCCGCTATACTGCCGTTCGAATACGACCGAGCCGAGGACGCTTATGCGTACGGATGAAACCAGGGAGTCGTCAACCGCCCGCCAGGCAAAGGCCTGGCTCTGGCCGGCATAAAGTGGATCACTCACGGGCGGCTCCACGATACTCACCTGCGGACCGACACCGTCCATGACAACCGATGCACGGAGCAGGCACACCTCGGACTCGTGCCCCATGGCGTCGAATGCCCTGGCTTCGAACACGAGCTCGTGCCCGTCATTGCTCAGACCGAGTTCGGCCAGGGAGAAGCTGATTCGGTTTGAGACCACCTCCATAGGCACCAACCCGCTTGATTGGCTGTGGGTGATTGTCCGGACGGGTTCGGTCGATCCGTCTACAAACATACTGACCGTGAGCCCTGTGACTGCGCGATCATCGCGGGCCACCACCTCGAGGTTGACTATGTCGTCGGCAAAGTACCGGGTCCGGTCGCTTGTAAGGGCCCTGACCTCGGGAGACTGATCCTTGAACACCCCGATAACCGCACTCAACTCTGAGGTATTGCCGGTCTTGTCCCGGGCGACGGCCTGGATGGGATATCGGTCGTAGGGCACCCCATCGAGGTTTTTGAACGCAGGCATCCGCACCAGGACAAAGGCGGTGTAGGCATTGAGTGCACCCGGGAGCTGCTGGACCCTGAGCCCCTCTTCCTCGCCGATGGAATCTGAACTATTGCCGGTCAGGAGGTAGCCCTGACCTTCGACCCTGCGGATGCCTGAGAGGCGGACCTCAACCACGCCCACGTTATCGTATCCGGCAAGCTTGACTACGGTCTCGGTCCCCTCGACGATCGAGGCAATGTCGTCTCCGCTATCGGTGGCATTGATCGGGGGAGAGGCAAGATTGATCACCGGCGGCTCCTCATCCCTGCCGAGGGTGGCTGTCACGATCTCGCTCTTGACCACGTGCCCTCCGGTGTCGGTCGCCACCGCATAAACAGAGAGAGGCTGTTCGGTCTCGATGGAAGACGGGGTATGGTAGATGACGGCAAACGGAGTCCGGTAATCTGAGCCGACAAGCTGGTCGTTTATGTAAAAGTCGACCTGACTGATCCCCAGATCGTCAGCCGCATTGGCTCTGAGCTCAAGGGGGAGACCGGACACGACATGCTGGCCCTCGACGGGATGGCTGACAGCCACGGTCGGTTCCTGATCGCCCTTGACCGATACGCGCACCGGCTCCGACACGACCACCTTGCCGTGGTAATCCACCACCCGGGCGCTCAACTCCAGCACCCTGCCCAAGGCCTCGGCATCCACCTGGTGAGTGAATGATTCTCTGGTGACCTCTACCTCGTAGTCACCGGTGGATATGCCCTCTTCATCCTTTTTATATGTACGCCCGGCGATACGAACGTCGTCGACCAGAATCTCGATGATGGTCCCCTTTGACAGGGTGTCGTCTGCCACCTGCACCTCGATGGCAAACGGACTGCCTGCAGTCACGATACCGTCTGCCATCGGTCTGACGATACTGACAGCCGGTGGAAGATTCTCGATGACCTTCACGAGCTTTGCCGGTGCATCCGAGACACCGCCGTTTCCGCTGTAGACTCGAGCCGTCACTGCCAGGCTTGTCTGTTCGGTAGATATGACTGGGGCTACCGCTTCGAGTTTCCAGACTTCGTACAGGTATTCCTTGTTACCCTGATTCGGGACCGGCCGCTTTTCATACACCGGAAACCGGGCAGTCCCGATCTTCTGACCGTCGGCGAAAAACTCGGCGTATGATATACCGCTTGCGTAGCTGTTATCAGGCATTATGCCGAGATTCGACACGATGCTTAGAACATAGGGGCTGCCCTCGACCACCCTGAGATTGTTGATCGGCTGTTCGAACTCGTAGGCCGGAACTGAAGGGACCTCTTTGGCAACGATGGTCACCGCCTGTACCGGGGTTTCCTTGATCTGACCGGCACTGTCCACGGCTACTGCCTGGACCTCGATCACCTGGCCTTCCAGCATCTCGCCGACCGGCATGCTCAGCACATAGGGCGCTGCCTGCCTGCGGCCCACCACCACTCCGTCCATAAGGAATTCCACTCGCTGTACAGCGACATCGTCAGAGGCGTCAGCCGCCAGAAAGACCGTATCTCCCACCTCGACCCTGTCAGGCACATCCAAGGAAATCTCCGGCAGGGCATCCCTGGCGGCAACCGGGACATCGAGGCTGATGCCCGGGTTCTGCACGAGTGTAAAATGCACTGTCATCGGGCTATCTTCAGAAATACTCATGGTGGAGAGCATCCCCTTGCCGCTGTCCACGATCAGGATCTCTTCGCCGCCCGCAGGCACCTGAGCCTGTACGCGGTAGAAATCGGTCAGCGGGGCTTCGGTGCCATCGCTGAAAACTCCAAGCATTGTGGGCAGGGGATAGAAACGGTTGAGACTTTCCAGGACAACCGTCTGACCCGGGGCATAGCCGTTGAGCCGCAGGCCTGTCAGTTTCTTGGTGAAAGACACCTCCACCGGAACCTGAATGGATTCGAGCCCGGAGATGGAAATGGTGATGAAAACAGGACTTGCACCCGTCTCAGCCAGTGGATATACCCGGCCGTCACTCGATACATGTACGAGAGACGGTTCGGATGAAGAGAAGCCGATACCGTGCCCTGCCCCCGGCAGCGGCACCCATCCTCGAAACTGAAACTCGATGCTCGGGATGAGTTGTACGACCTCCATGGCATTGGTGAATATGATCTTGGAAGGTGATACTTCCATGCCGAGGATCTGCTCCTCGGTGTCCTCTCCGACGATCACGATTTCGGAGAACGAACTGTGATTGCCCGAGGCATCAACCGCATGGCCCTCCACGAGAACCAGGGCATTGTGGAGCATCTCCTCGGCCGACAGCGGCGAGTCGAGTTTCAGGCTATACTCGAATATATCCTGGTTATCGTGATCCGGATAGATCCTGACGCTCCCCGAGGTATCCGCAAAGGCCTGTCGCCTTGCCCTGGAGATGACGCCCCCGGCGGCACGCAATTCTGATATGCGGAGACCTATGGCCTGGAGGCTGAGGTACGAAATATCTATGTCATCAGATGCCTGAATCGCTATGTTCAGCCGCTGATCCTTGCCATCGGCATCGAAGGATACGGATTGAAATCTCAGTGAGGGGTTGTTCGGCTCGGTGGCGAATGTCTCGTTATACGTCTGCACCTCGCCATTGAAAAAAGTCAGCTCTACGTGGGGATGAAACCGGTCGGGACCCTGCAGCGAGAATTCCAGCTCCCCGGCATCCGGGTCGCCGGGCAGGCGCCGTATGTCGGCAGGTGAATACGGTGTTAGGGCAGAGGACTGACCGGCCTTGATCTCCACCACCTCGCTGCAATCGGATATCCTCAGTACATACGCGGATACCTGGCCGGATGAATTCAAGGGCTCTGCCGCCCGAATATCCAGCCCGACTGCAGCCTGTGCCGTGCCCATTGATGTGATGACAAATAAAAGAACAGAAAGAAACAATCGTACAACCGTGGTACTGACATTTCTCCCCATATCCATCAGCAGAGATCCTCCAAAGAACTGTGCAAAATACACAGCTTATACGAAAGGTGCATTCTGCTCGAACAGCTCTCAAAATAAATGGCCGCCCTGAAGGTACGAAGACCGAACAGGACAAAACATCAGCCATCCATATCGCGTTTCCTTTCAGCAAGGAAACGGCATGAAGGCAGAAGGAAGGGATCCCTGGCTCTGGCGCTATCTCTTGAATGAACTATTTCGAGGCATGCTTATTGAGCGATATGGAGATATCGGTAAATCGTTCTGACCATATACACCACTCACAAAAATCATACCATCGAACAACAGTGTCCTCACGGATCCTTGCCCCTCACTCACGAAACAGATAATACACCGCACGTATTCATTTGAATACTATTCTGAGTTCACCCCTTTTGCAATTTTCTTACCAATCATAGTTATCTTATAAGTGGTCAATATATTTTATTTTCTCCATTTTCATATTATATCGTACAGGAAGACATCCATTCCTTGGGGAAATTTTTTTCTTACAAACGGGATAGTTCTTTTCCCTGACACACGGTCTGAACTATCTTTTATTCCCGCCCATATGTATTATAATACTGAAGTTTCGCATACCAGGTCAGTTCGAGTTGATGGGGGTATTTTCAAGGATATTCAAGAGGTAGAAGAAGTGGTCAATATCGGTATCTGAAGAAAATAGCTGACTTGACAGCATGACGATATTTTTCAAGCGGTCGCAGGAGGATTTGATGAAGGCGATCTGGAGATGCTCATAAGCGAGGTCTTTGAACAAGGGTTCAAGGGGGCCTCGGATCTGTCTTTTGGCAAGGATATGGACAAGAATCAGGTAGCGGATCATGACGATGGAAGTCCAGGCCACAAGGGCATCAAGGGTTTGCCCCTGGCATTTCTCCAATCCGAGCAGTTGCTTGCAGTCACGGAAATACACTTCAATAGCCCACCTGCGGGAATAGTAATCGAGAATTTCCGGTATCTCCATTTCGGGCTCTGTGCATAAGAATGCACGCCACTGTTTCTTTGACCATCTCACAAAAACGATTGCGACATCCTGTGAACGAGGAAGAGAAACCGTGATCTTGGTTGCCCTGACCTGCCATGAATCAATGCAGCGGAGCTCATGCCGGGCTACCTCGTGCCACAATTGAGACAGGGTGAGTTGCCTGCCTTTGTACAGATAACGTTCGCGGGATCTCTTCAACCGGCAGATGACCCCATAGCCGATATCGAGGATCTGTGCGATGATGGTGTCATAGGCAAACCAGCTGTCGAAAAGGACAAACCGAGCATCAATGCCTGTCTGCCAGCAGCTTTAAGCATATGGATCAGCATATTGGTTTTCTTCTCAAAGGCCTCTCTACGCCTTTTCCATCCATTGCTGCGCCGGTCCATCTTTTTGGAGTTCCCGTTTGGCCTTCTCTTGGATGTATGGAAGCTGACATCGACAGGATAGAAATCCATTCCGTTGTGGTAGCCAACCTGAAGCATCTGATACCCGAGATGGGAACGTTTGGTCGTATGATCGAAGTGGTAGCTCACCAGCTCCATTTCTTTACCCGTCTTATGAAGAAGGGTATCATCGGCGATAAGCACCTTCTGTGCAAACTCAGCCGTATCAAGCCTGGCAAGCATTCGAGAGACTATCAGAGTCACCAGCTTTCGCCAGTTGAAATACTCACAATTGAGGAATCGATAGTAGGTGTCATTCCTGGCTTCGAGCAAACGAGTGAAGTACTTTCCTGACCATAAAGCTGTGAGCGATTCCTTGATCATGGGCAACAGAATCAGCACAAAGAGCAGTGTGCTCGGGGCAAATCCCTTCTCTTTACTTATCCCTGCTCGATGCAGTAGCGTCTTGATTCCTACTTCGCTCCATGATTTCTCAACCTCTGATTCCAGACATAAACGCTTGTGCTGAATTTCCTTTTGAAGAGAAAGTGAAAATGCGATATCCTTCTTCACGGCAGCTCCTTTGTTTAGTGATCCTGGTTGCTTAGCAGAGTCAAGATTACTAAATCCGGAGCTGCTTTTCTACCTTTAAATGAATATTTTCATACCCTTGAATGCTATTTGATGGTGTTCGGTTATGTGCGAAACTTCAGATTATTTATACTGAATGCAGTTCTTGCGTTTTGAAACTGCTACATAATCCGGGGAGGATCGTATGAAACTCAAGTATCATGTACCGCTGGTAGGATTCCTGGTTCCCACGTTTGCCATTT
>MPOS01000022.1 GCA_001896555.1 Candidatus Phosphitivorax anaerolimi | reverse complement strand
GGACTGATCGGATGACCTGAGCTGAATCATCCACCGGCTTGCAGGACCATCATCCTTAATCAGATCGATTTTTTGTCTGGACAATGGGGTCCACCTCATTTGAAAGGAATCATCTTCTTTGGTGCGTCCTTCAGATCAACATACGGCAGCCCCGAATGCGAGGGGCTGCCGGAAAATGCCATGCAGTCGAGACATTCGCACATTCGTGCAGCAAGTCATTGTTTACTCGAACTGGCTGTTCACTGGAATGAAGGTCGAGAACCAGTATGGCTGCCGCACTCGTGATTTTCTGGTATCAACCTGCTCAATCGTGGCGGCCGCCGCATCGAAGTAGTGCGTGCGCACGTTGTCGCCGCCGGCGTAGTCGCCATAGGTGTTGGAGAAAACATACGCACCGTCTTCGCTGACGGAAAAGTCGGCGAAGTTGAACTCGGTGCAGCTGGCTACCAGGGAAAGTGCGCCCGTTTCAGAGTCGATGCTGTACACTGTCAGCCCGGCATCCGAGTAGTCGCTCCAGCCGACGTAGATATGGCCGGCCGCGGCGCGAATGACAGTCGGTGGGCGAACCCGGCCGATGTTGAGACTGGTTGGTAAACCCAGTGTTCCGCCGGCTGCAACCGGGTAGACCAGTAAGAAATCGTCGTAAGTATCACGGTCCCAGGCAGCGTTGACCAGGAATCTGCCGGTGGAATCCAGGGCTATTGCATTCTGCAGCCGCAGGCCGCTGGTGACGGTTTGCGACAGAGTCAGGTTGCCTGCTTCGTCCACGCTGAACACGCGGATGTGGAACATGGTCGTCTGGCCGGGTATGAACGAGTCTTGAGTGATCAGATAGAGCATGGTGCCGTCAGCGTTGAAGATCATGCCGCGGTTATCCACCTGGCCGGCCGTGCTTTCAGGAATGGTCGCCGCCAGCGTGCAGGTGGTCAGAGCGCCTTGGCCGTCCAGGTCGATCCTGTCTATGTAGAGTTCTGAGCCGTCGTAGTGAACAACGTACAGGAACTGGCCGCCGGGGTGCGCAGCCATGCGCGGGATGTTGCTGGCATAGTCCATCCCGTCGGTCCCCATCGTGACCACGCCGGTGGTTTTATCCACTGCAGCACTGGCCAGGCGCGAGGGCAGTCCGCTGCGGTAGCCAAAGTAGAGACGATAACCGTCCGGGTGTGCGGTAAAGGTCATGAGCTGCATTCCCGCTGAATCGGTGACGTCAAAGGGCGAACCCGTCAGCTCCGTCAGCATGCCGTCGGAGTCCACTCTGAAGCCGGCCACCAGCGGCGCATTCTGCGTCAGGGCGTACACCAGTCCCATGGAGTCCGGCGGGGAAATTACGGTGAGCTCCTGTGTGGTAATGATGGAGCCAATGCTGGCAGTGATGGTCGTCGTTCCCGGCTCCACACCCAGGACCGAAATCGATTCCGCCGTGCCTGCCGGTACGGTTGCATACTCAGGATGAGAAGAAGACCAGACAACGTTCGCGAGCACGGTTGAGGGTGCATCGGTTCCATCGGACATCTTGCCGGTCACTGTCAGTGTGATGGCGAGGCCTTGCTCAACCGAGGGATTTGCGGGCGAGATCGTCAGTGACTGGATCTCTGCCGCGATGACGCCGAAGTTGCCCGAGAGCCTGTTCGATATCAGCCCTTCTTCATCAGTGACAAAGACCTGGAAAGAGAGGGTTCCTTCAGTATCGGTCGGCATCGTCATAGGGATTTCGATAGTCCCGGACGTGATACCGTCAACGCCGGAAAGAGGGCTGGTCTAGCTTGCGATCAGGGTGCCGCCGCTGTCATAGATTTCGACTGTGTAGGTTGTCAGATCACCTTCTTCATCGGCGTAATCTATAGTACAAGTAACTGCCGCACTCCCGCCTTCGCTTCCCTGAAGCGCCTCCGTGGGCGAATACTGGAGATTTGAGATCACCGGGGCATTTCCGCCGGATTTGGGCACATCTTCAGGAAATATCCCATCACTGTTGCTTTGGTGATCGCATCCGGGCAGGGCCGCTGAGGATAGAATTATCAGCCCGATAAGAAAGCTGAACCATAGATGCCTCTTCATATTCATATGCACCTCCAATGAGACAAAGAAACATTAAGAATCAGGTCTCAACATGCAACGAACCACAGAGGCCAGTCCTCAACGTCCGGCATGTATCGAAGCAGGTAAATGCCGGATGTTGAGGCCTCGCCCCATCAGCTTACACATGTTGGATGTTGAGACCTGATCCCAAATTGACTGGTGCCGAGGGACGGAATTGAACCGCCGACACGGGGATTTTCAGTCC
>MPOS01000033.1 GCA_001896555.1 Candidatus Phosphitivorax anaerolimi | reverse complement strand
GTCAGGCGCTATCAATCAGTTCCTGATCCTGTTCGGGGATAGGGTGCCCCTGGAACATTAACCATGACCGGCATTTACACTAAATTTCTGACACCCTCAACAGATGGGATCGCTTTTCCTGCTGGCATAGCTGATGGCTGCATATGCAGGAGACGATAACAGTTCGCCCGTCAACCCCCTCGAACCCACATGACACCACGATCCCTTGATACCTCTGAAGAATAGGGAGAAGAACCACAAAGGAGAATAAAGGTGCTCACGGTAAAGGAAGGCACTCACCTTGGAAAGCCAGCTGGAATCTGAGCGATTGTCTCTCCAGCTTCCTGCTCACAGAAATAACTGTATCCTTCCCCGCCTGGATTCACTCCAGCTATCCTTAGACAAGCTCATATCCCTTCCTGTCAGAAATCACTCCAGCCTATCCTCACGTCAGCCTGTTTCTGCACGGGTTATTCCTGAGAAAGACTCTCTCACATGCCCACCTCAAGAAACGGATGCCTGGAGGCCATGCCCCAGCAGCTCAAGCCCACCCAGAGCCCCAGGGAGGAGGGGGGTTTACAGGGGCTCTGGAGCGAACCTTACAGCCCTTTCTGCGAATACATCTAAGGTGAAGAGCAAAAGGCATCTTTGACCCCGTACTGTCTGAGCGATGCGAAGCGGAGCGAGTTTACGGGGTCAGCCTTTTGCTCGAACCGCGGATGCTTCAGAAAGGGCTGTCCAGAGAGCGGAAGAGCCCCTGTAAACCCCCCTCCTTCCTCGCCGCTTTTCTGTAATGCTCTGCTACCAATTCAATCTTTAGTATTCAATTATCTCCGCCTCCAATAATACTCTGCTACCAACCCTGTCTTTGAGAAACCACAACCCAAATTTGCTGATTTTCCTGGCTACCAGCCCTGCCATCGAGAACCTACGAATCCACTGCTGCTCGGCCACCAACCCTGTTGATTCCACCTCTTCGTATGCACATGGTGCGTACGGAATATTTCGAGCAGTCATGGAGGGATTTCTTGTGCGCAGGATTGAGATTATATGGGCAGGGCAGGAAGATTCATGGGCGCCCCGGCGCCTGTTCAGCGCTTCCCCTTGCACTCCGCCTCGGCGGCGCGCTCCTGCAGGTATTGGTAGACCTGCAGGGTCTTTCCGGCTGTCTCCTCTCGGGAGGCGCTGTTATCGATCACGATGGTCGCATATGCCCTCTTTTCCTCGATGGGCATCTGCGCGCGCACCTTCCGGAGGGCTTCGTCGCGCGAGATGCCGTCCCGGTCCATGAGTCTCCTGATCTGGAGTGGTTCGGGGACATACACCAGGATCACCTCGTCAAAGCCGCGGTGCATACCGGTCTCGATGAGCAGCGGCACATCGCAGATCACGACTTTGGCCCGGTTTTCTTCTCCGAGCTCCCGGATGCGCCGGTCCATTTCTCGGAAGACCTCGGGATGGACGATGCGGTTGAGGACATCCTTCTGAGCCGCATCGCTGAATATGATGCCGCCCAGGCGTTCCCTGTCGAGCTCGCCGTCCTGCCGGAGCACCCCGGTGCCGAAATGTTCCACGATCTTTTCCCATGCGGGGCTCCCACGGGCCACGACCTCGCGTGCGATCAGGTCCGCATCGATGACTGCGGCCCCGAACGAGGCGAAAAGCGCACTCACCGTAGACTTGCCTGTAGCTATCCCACCGGTAAGCCCGGCAACGACCATGACTTCCCTCCGATGAGCGACAGGTTTCTGCCTGCCTGCTGTCCCTTCCTGCGATAGGAAAAAAACCGGTCGGTGTTGCACGCGGTGCAGAGATCGTGCATTTCGATGGCGTCCCCGCTCACCCCGGAATCCTTGAGCTGGGAGCGGGCCGCCTCCCTCAAGTCGACCGTCAGCGACCCATCTGCCCTGGCAAAGGGCTCCACACCGAGCGCGTCTACAACTTCCCGGCCCACCTCATAGCAGCACGGGCCGATCGAGGGGCCGATGCCCGCCCCGATATCCCTTGCCCCCAAGGCGCGCATCATGCGGATGCACGTGGCCACGATGCCTTGAGCCAACCCCCTCCAGCCGGCATGAATTGCTGCGTTCAGCGGCATGTCTTTGGCCCACGCCAGCACGGGAACACAGTCCGCCGTGCGCACGCAGAGCACGGCATCCGGGTCGCGGGAGATGATCCCGTCGGCCCTGGGCATCTCCAAGGGGGCGAGATCCTCGGCAAGTACGACTCTGCCGGAATGGACCTGGTCCAGGCAGAAGATATTGCAGCCCGGGATGAGGTTTTCGAGCATGGATCGTACCGAAGCCGGTCCGCCGTCGATGCCTTTTGTGAGATCCTTTGTGCAGAAAATTCCTCTCATATGCCTTTGGTGTATATACAGAATTGTCCCTTCGTGACAAGGCAGCAAAGATGTACCGACTTGCCGGCTCAACCGGGAGATGGATGTTCGGCGGACAGCTCCTTGGCTGGTTTTAGGCTGCCTGGCTTCAGGGGGATATCGTCAGACAGCCGCCCTTGAGTGATGCTCTTATGGGGTGACGATGCCGGGGCTTCTCAAAAGGTGTGCTTCTCCTGAATCAAAACCGGCATCTATGCCCCTCGCCGGGGAAATCTTCTTACCCTTTTGCCGCTTGACAATCAATGACCTGGTATGTAAATACTAAGCCCCTAAATCAGAAGATCGAGGTATTCGATGAAGCGGACATTTCAACCACATAACACGAGACGCAATCGGACTCATGGATTTCTCGTCCGTATGAGCACAAAGGCAGGACGGGCTGTAATCAACCGAAGGAGGGCCAAGGGACGCAAACGTTTGGCTGTGTAATGTCAGACGAACGATTCCCGAAGCAGGAGCGGCTGAGGAAAAGACAGGACTTTCTCAATGTAGAAGCAAGGAAGGTACGCAAGCTCATTACCCCACACCTCATCATCCTTGCCGCTCGAAACTCAGAAAATCACACTCGCATTGGTATCACTGTGAGTAAAAGGATCGGAACCGCAGTAAGGAGGAATAGCATCAAAAGACTCTTACGGGAGATTTACCGTAGAAACAAAGAAATCTTTCCTCCCGGGTACGATTTTGTTCTCATAGCGAGAAAACAGGATCGGAACACGTGCTACGAGACATATTTTCAGGAAATAACCAGCGCCATGGGATCGCGTACATGGTGAGGACGCTGCTGATAGGTCTGATTCGCTGCTATCAGAAAGTCATTTCTCCGTGCCTTCCGAGGTCGTGCCGTTTCTGGCCGAGCTGTTCAGAATACGCTATCCAGGCGATCGAAACGTACGGGATGGGGAAAGGTCTCCTGAAGGCCTCCTTGAGGGTATTGAAGTGCCATCCCTTTCACCCCGGCGGATATGACCCTGTTTAGATCACCTTGAAGGAGACATGATCTGATGGAAAAACGGACACTGCTGGCCATTGTCATATCAATCGCCATTCTTCTGCTCTGGAATTTTTTCTTTATCGAGCCGAAATCTCCGGAGCAGCCTCAGGGCCAGACAACTCAGACAGAGCAGACAGAACCCCAGGAGCAGAGTACGGTTCTCCAGGTGCCTTTACAGGGGCAGGAACAGGCTCGGCAAACCGTTTCCGGAGAGACCGTCGTCGTAGAAACACCCAGGTATCGTGCGCAGTGGAGCACAGCGGGGGGGGCGCTGACCTCCATCCAGCTCAAAGATTACCGGCAGAATCTTGCCCCGGATTCACCGCCCGTCGAAATCATCGAGACGCCCATGCCCACGGTCAGTGTGAACGATCAGCCCATCGACTCGTCCATCGTGTATGAGGTATCGAAGAGAGGGGACTCGGACATCCCGGAGGAGCTTGTCTTCTCCGCTCAGGTGAGCCCCGGCGTCACGCTGAAAAAGATCTATACCATCGATCCGCAGACCTATATCATGGGCTACCGGACCGTGGTGGAAAACGGCTCATCGAGCCCGGTGACAGCCGATGTCGACCTGCACCTCAACGGTGTCTACCCCTTGGACGAGGACAAGGACGGGTATGCCTTCCAGGGCCCTGTCCTGCTCAACGGAAATCACCTTGAGGAGTTCAAGGTTTCCAAGGTGAAAAAGGTGGGTGTCTACCGGGAGTTCACCGGAGAGATCAAGTGGTTCGGCTTCGAGGACAAGTATTTTCTCTCCACGGTCATCCCCGCCGGGTCTCCGGAGACCACACTCACCATCAAGCGCATCAGCGAGGAGATGGTGAGGCTCACCTACGATACCGAGCCGTCCCGGATCGAGCCCGGGTCGAGCATGGAGAGATCCTACGAGATCTTCTCGGGCCCCAAGGAGCTGCAGACACTCAAGAACGCCGGAAACGAACTCAGGAAGGCCCTCTATTTCGGGTTCTTCGACCTCATTGCCAAACCGCTGCTCATGGCCATGAACTGGATCTACTCCTTCACCATGAGTTATGGGTGGTCCATCATCATCCTCACGATCATCATCAAGATCCTGCTCTATCCCCTGACCCTGAAGAGCTTTACCTCCATGAAGGAGCTCCAGAAGGTCCAGCCCCTCATGAAGGAGCTCCAGGCAAAGTATAAGGATGACAAGCAGAAGCTCAACCAGGAGATGATGAGGTTGTACAAGGAGCACAAGATCAACCCCATGGGAGGCTGCCTCCCCATGCTCCTGCAGATACCCATCCTGTTTGCGCTCTACAAGGTATTCTACCAGGCCATCGAGCTCAGGCACACCCCGTTCCACCTGTTCGGAACCTGGCTGCCTGATCTCTCCGCCCGGGACCCCTACTTCATAACCCCAATCCTCATGGGGGTGAGCCAGTTCGTGATGCAGAAGATGACCCCGACCCCGGGAGACCCCACCCAGCAGAAGATCATGCTCATCATGCCTGTCTTCTTTACGGTTCTGTTCCTGAATTTCCCCTCGGGGCTTGTTCTTTACTGGCTCATCAGTAATATTCTGTCAATTATCCAGCAGGCCTACATAAACAGGAAGCATACATAGGAGACGTCAGCACATGGAAGAGGATTACAGAGAATTCGAAGCAAAGACAGTGGACGAAGCCATCGTCACCGCCATGAGGACGTTCCGGTCGGATTTCGAAGACCTCGATATCCGGGTCATCTCAGAAGGGTCCAAGGGGCTTTTCGGCCTTGTGGGGACGAAATCTGCAAAAATACTCGCCCGGCCGGCGCAAAAGCAGGATACAAAGGCCGGCTTCCCGGCCCGGGAGACTATCAAAGAGCCTGTCCAGGAAAGTAGGCCCGCCCCTGATCAGGAAGAGAGGCCCTCACCCGTGCAGCAGGCCGTGCCCAAGGAGGAGATGGACAAGGCCTGCCGGATCGTCACCGAGCTCCTGAGCCTCATGAACATCTCAGCAAAGGTCAGTGTCCGGGATGAGAACACCATCGAGATGGTGGGGGACGGATCGGGCCTGCTCATCGGAAAACGCGGCCAGACGCTCGATGCGCTGCAGTTCATCGTCAACCGGATTCTGAACAAGAACCGCGAAGAGCCTGTCTATGTCACCGTGGATACCGAGGGTTACCGGCAGAGGCATGTTGAGCTCCTCCAGTCCATGGCGCTCAAGATGGGCAAGAAGGCCAAGAGGACGGGGCAGTCTGTGTTTCTAGAAAAAATGAACCCGTACGACAGGCGCATTATCCACCTCGCCCTGAAGAACGACGCCCAGGTCAATACCAGGAGTGTGGGGGAGGGGGTATATAAAAAGGTGCTCATCGTACCGAAAAGGGAGTCACGATCGTAACAGATACCATTTACGCAGAATCCACACCCCGAGGGCGCGGCGGGATCAGCATCATCCGGATCAGCGGCCCCGACGTCTGCGAAATCCTCAGGCGCATCACCCCTTCAGAGCACTGGCCCGCCCATGTGCAGAAACCATCCGCCATCCTCGACTCAGCCGGTGAGGTTGTAGAGAAGGCCATGGTGGTCTTCCACCCCGGTCCCAGGTCATACACGGGAGAGGATGTGGTGGAGATAAGCTGCCACGGCAATCCCCTGCTCGTGGACGCCGTCTTGGAGGTCATCGGGGCCACGGGCCTGGCCAGAATCGCGGAGAGGGGCGAATTCACAAAGAGGGCATACTTAAACGGCAAGATGGACCTGGCCCAGGCAGAGGCGGTGGGAGCGCTCATCAATGCGGAAAGCATCTGCGGGGTCGATATGGCCCGCTCCCTGCTGGCCGGCGAACTTTCCCGCAGGATCACGGGCCTTGGAGATGAGCTCCTCGGAATCATATCCGGGGTCGAGGCGTCCTTTCTCACCGACGATGCACCCTACGATGAAGCCGCGTTCTCCCAGGCAGTCGGCTCCGTAATCGGGGAAGTCGATTCCCTCCTCGCTCATGGAGACAGCGCGCCAAAGCGCTATTCAGGGATCGTCACCACCATCGCGGGCCTGCCCAATGCAGGCAAATCATCTCTCTTCAATGCGATCCTCGGATACCCGCGGGCGATCGTACACCAGGAGAGCGGCACGACCCGGGACATCATCAGCGAGCATCTTGTTTTCTCCGGTGTGGATTTCATCTTCCACGACACCGCGGGCATCCGGGAAACCGCCTCGGGCCCCGAGCAGGCAGGCATCCAGAAGACCATGGACATCCTGCGGCAGTCCCACCTGGTTCTCTATGTGGTGGACGCATGCAGAGGCCTGACGAGCGAAGACGAACCGTGGCTGAATCTCGGGGAGAAGACGGTCGTGGTCATAAACAAGGCCGACCTCCTGCCCCGGCCTCGCTACGGCATTGAAGGAGAGAAGGCTTGGGTCTCCGCCAAGTACCGCACGGGGATCGACGAGCTCATGGAATTCGTATCCCGACTCTTTCCCCTGGGGCAGCCCGGGGTGTTTCTCGGCAGGCACACCTACCTACTTTCACGGGCCCGGGAGTACCTCGCCCACTGCCTCTCCGCAATCGATGACGGGATGACCCCAGACGTCCTTGTCTTGGACCTGAAAACCGCCCATGAGTCGCTTCGTGAGATATCCGGCGACTCCGTGAGCCAGGATATCTTGGAGAGCATATTCTCGAATTTCTGTATAGGGAAGTGATGGACGAGAAGATCGCCACATGGATCAGGGAGGTACGCCGCTATAACCCACGGCTTCACCTGGTGAGCCGTTCCATGGAGAAGGACCTGGAAGGGCAGGCCCGGGATACGCTCAATCTCTTGGCGCAGGTGAATGAACCGGAGATAGCCGATCTGGGGTCCGGCTCCGGCTTTCTGGCCATCCTGTATAAAACGCTCCATCCGGAATCACGCATCTGGATGATCGAGCGGAGCCAGAAAAAGGGCATCTTCCTCCGCCACGTGGTGGACCTTCTGGGTTTCAATGACATGGAGCTGATCGATGCCGACCCGAACGAGCAGGCTGCCGGCCCCTTCCCCGCGGTCATGGCCCGGTCGTTCTCCCCCCGGGATACGCTTGCCGGAACCGTGCTCGGCATGATATCCCGGCCCGGACGATTCTATTATTTATCCACCGGCGATTCTCCGCCCGTCGATCACCCCTTTTTCCGTCTGATCGGACGATCGTCCCGGGAGTGCCGCGGCTACCGGCTCAACCTGGAGGTGTACGAGATCACCTCTCGATGATGGGGATCTTGCGGCCGCCGATATCGTTGAGCTTGGGCACCCTGACTTCGAGTATACCCTTCTCCAGCTTGGCCTGGATCGTGTGAACGTCTACGGCCCTGGGGATGTTGAAGGTCCTTCTGAACGTTCCATACTGCCGCTCGATCATGTAGTAGTTTTCGCTCCGGTTATCGTGGGTGAAGGGCTTGCTGCCGCTGATGGTGAGCACGCCGTCGGAAAGATCCAAACTGATGTCCTCCCGCTTCACACCCGGGAGCTCGGCCCGGATGTACAGGGCTTCGTCGTCTTCCGCCACATCGACCTGGGGATTCCACCGGCCGGGAAGCCGTACGTGCTCGGAATCCCTGAAGCTCTCCTCAAAGACCCGGTTCATCCTGTCCTGCAGGTCCAGGATATCGCGTATGGGATGTCTCTTCTGATAACCCATCCAGGTGCCTTCCTACTGCACCATCGAGTCCATCTTGCCCTCAAGGGCCTTCCGGAGCTTGTTCTTTACATTGTTCTCGATCTGCCGGACCCGTTCCTTGGAGATGTTATACTGCCTGCCCAGCTCCTCCAGGGTCCTGGGGTCGTCGGCCATGATCCTCTGCCTGACGATCTCCTGCTCCCGGTCGGACAGGTCTTCAAGGGCCGCGTTCACATGGTTCTCCACGCTCATGACCCGCTCGGTTTCCATGACTGTGTCCTCGGGAGTCATCCCGGAGTCGGCCAGGAAATCAACGAAGCTGGTATCGCTGTCGTCGGCCAGGGGGCTGTCGAGAGACTGATCGCGGTAGGTGAGTCTGGTGATGATCTCTTCCACCTGCTGAGGATCGGCATCGAGGCGAGCGGAAATAGCCTGTGTGCGCTCGTTGATGTTGCCGTCGATCACTTCCTCTTCCGCCATCAGCCTGTTGAGGCCGTAGAAAAGACGCTTCTGGAGTTTGGTGGTCCCGAGTTTTACCTGGGAGAAGAACTTCAGGATATAGTCGTGGATCATTGCCTTGATCCACCAGACCGCGTAGGTCATGAGGCGGTATCCCTTGTACGGGTCGAATTTCTTCACCGCCACCATGAGTCCGATGGTGCCTTCCTGTACGATATCCTCCAGGGGAAGGCCGTACCCGGCATAGTCCATGGCGATCCGCACCACGTTCCGCAGGTTCGAGGTCACGAGGCGGTGGGCGGCATCGACATCATTATACTCTCTCAATCTCACTGCAAGGTCATACTCCTCGTCCTTTGCAAGGACGGGGAACTCCTCGAATCGACTGATCAGCTCTGACAGCGAACGGCTTTGTACTACCGGAAGATTCATATCCTCTCCTTTACATCGCTGAGTTCAGCTGCGTCAAGTTGCAGCTATAACCAACCGATACCTATCGGAATGAGTCATCCGATATATTAGATGAAAATAACCGTTGAAGGGTTCAATTTTTCCAGGTAAATTAAGTGGTCTGTTGACGGGTAATATTCCAGGCAGACAGAGCTGTTCCCGGAGGTTATATGTGATGGTGTTTTTGCGGGCATTGCTTCTCATCTTGGCCCTGTGCATCGTGCAAGGCTGTTCCCTCACCAGTGAATTTCCTCCCTCTTCAGGGCATCCTGCAGCAGCGGGTCCGGCGATTACAGCCCCTCTTCCACCCTCGAGCGAGATGGGCGAGATCCCTCCCCTTTTCGATCATCACAGCCTGGCGCAGGAGCCGTTCTTCGACCGCGAAGCCCCCTATGACTTCGAGTTCGAGATGAACGAAAGAATCGAATGGTGGGTGCAGCAATACTCAGGCCGCTACCGCCAGCAGTTCCTGATCGCCCTAGCCCGTTTCGACTCCGTGCGGCCCGTAATGGAAGAGATCCTCGTAAGCCAGGGTCTGCCCAGAGACCTGGTGTATCTCAGCATGGTGGAGAGCTCGGGCAAGGCCAATGCCGTGTCACGCACCGGAGCAACAGGCTACTGGCAGTTCATGGCAGACACCGCCAGACACTACGGCCTCAAGGTAGACAGGTGGGTCGACGAGCGCCGGGATCTGGAAAAATCCACCCGTGCAGCGGCCCGCTATCTGAAGAACCTGCACGCGCTCTTCGGCGACTGGCTCCTGGCGAGCGCCGCGTACAACGCGGGCGAGGGGACCATCAACAGGATCATGAAGAGAAACCCCAAGGTGAGCTGCTTCTGGGATATCTCCCACCCCATGCCCATCAAGACAGAAACCCTGGAGTATGTGCCCAAGTTCATCGCCACGCTCATCCTTGCGAAGAATCGGGCACAATACGGGCTCGAGGTGCCGGATGAGCTGAAGGTTGCCCCTCTCCAATACGAGACCGTCAGGGTGAAGGGCTTCTCCTATCTGGATGAGATCGCCGAGGCGGCAGGATTTTCGGAAGCTCAGCTCGTCCGGCTGAATCCCGAGCTCATCAGGCGGTGCACCCCCCCAAGCGGCGGGGAATACCTGCTCAAGGTTCCGCAGGGCACCGCGCCTGCGGTTGCACAATACCTGCAGAAAACTCACAGTACCCGGGTTGAGTACGTAACTCATACCATTCAGAAGGGCGACACCCTCATCGGCCTGGGAAAGAAGTATGCTACTACGGCCCGGGACATCGCACGGGCAAACCGGATGAAGGCCGGCGATATCCTCACCATCGGCAAGGTTCTCGTTATCCCGCGCGGCGAGCTTCCAGCCGACATCCATGCACCGAGCAGGCACCGCCACGTGGTTGCACGGGGGGAAAACCTCAGGGGAATCGCCCGCCTCTATGGGGTGAGCCTTGAGGATATCATCGAGGTCAACGGCATCCGGAACCCGTCCCTGATTCACCCCGGCATGACGCTGAAAATCCCGCCTCAGCTCCATTCCTCCTCGAGCCCGCGGATGGTGCAGTACCGCGTGAAGAAAGGGGACACGGTGTGGGGAATATCCCAGAAGTTCGAAGTGTCAACCAGCGATGTCATCAGATGGAACCGGCTGAATCCCTCAGCCCGGATCCAGCCCGGAGACGAGATCACCATCTATCACCGCTGATGCTGCTTTTAAAGGACATGTCGTCGCACCGGGGCCCAGCGACGCTTGCTCCCCTTGGCCTGCAGGAAATTATCGTTTCCCTGACAGGTCGAAGATAGTATATATTAATGATATACTGCCCACCAAACGTGTTTACCCACAGGAGAGGGAAAAACCATGAGCTTGATCCGGGCAATATTGACAAGGGCTTGCGTGTTCTCACTCGTATTCGTCTTTACGATCACTCCAGCCTTTGCCCAGAAATGGGAACAGGTCGCCCCGGGTGATATCCCCACGGATTTCGTCCTGAATGACGTCTGGGTGAGCGCCACGATGCCGGATGATTCGGATGAGGTGTCCCTTGCGATATTCGCCGTGGGAGATACGGGGACAATCCTCTTCTCGGACGGCGAGACATGGGTGAGCCGGGCAAGCGGTACATCCTGGAACCTCAACGGCGTGTGGGGGACCTCTGCAGACAGCGTCTTTGCGGTAGGGGATGCAGGTACGATTATCCGCTTCAACGGCGAGATCTGGCAGGAGCAGGAAAGCAACACCCCATCGAATCTTCACGATGTTTGGGGGACCACCTCAGGCGCTCTTTCCAAGTTCTTTGCCGTGGGTGACCAGGGAACGGTCGTGCACTATGACGGCACCGATTGGACGCCCATGACCAGCGGTGTGACCTTCGATCTCCACAGTGTCTGGGGAAGCTCTCCCACGGACGTATTTGCCGTGGGACAGTACGGCACCATCATCCATTTCAATGGAGAAAGCTGGACGAAGCAGGCAAGCGGTACGATCCGGAATCTCTCCGGTGTCTGGGGAAGCTCCTCACGGAATGTGTACGCAGTCGGGGATAACGGCACCATCCTTCGATACGACGGGCGCACTTGGACCAGTGCCGTCAGCGATCCCCCACTCGTCGCCGCTCTGAGGGACACCACCCTGAACGCCGTCTGGGGCACCTCCCCCTGCAACGTCTACGTAGCAGGTCAGTCATCAGAGCTCGTGGGCACGATCCTGCACTTTGACGGCAGCTCCTGGACCATCCAGGACAACCTCGTCGAGACCAATCCACCCATCCAGGTCATCCCTTCACTGAAGGGGATCCACGGCGACTCCATCCGGGATATCTATGCCGTGGGCAGAACAGGGTTTGTCATGAGCTCCAATCCCGAGACCGACATTTTCCCCACCCTCTGCTCGATATTCCCTGCCGACGGCGCACAGGGCGTTGTCGTGGACACGGTGGTATCGGCTGTCTTCTCCGCCGTGATGTCCACTGCATCCATCACAGAGGACTCCTTCACTCTCGCGGGTCCTTCGGGCAAGGTTGAGGGTTCCGTCTCCTACAGCGACAACACCGCCGTCTTCAGACCTGATAGGGATCTTGCGTTTGAGACCACCTACACGGTGACGCTCAAGGATACGATCACGGACGATCTGGGTTTTCCGCTGGAAATCGATTTCACCTGGTCCTTCACCACAAGGGGCGAACCGGCTGAATCACACGGGTCCTGCTTCATTTCCGTTGCGCGGTAGTCCTCTCAAGGACAGCGGCCCCCCTTTCGAGGAGCCTACCACACCGCGATCTTCATGCCCGTAGATGCAAGGTAGCGTGCGATATCCGTATCCAGGACGCCCAGAAGAACGACCACCTCTCCCACCTTCACCGCCGGGAGCTCGAGCTCGGTGCGTTTTTCAGCCACCACCGTCTTTACCGGAGGCCCCTGATGCTCGATGCCGAGGGTGTCGAGCACGGTTTCGAAGGCCTCGGACGAGGCGTCTACGACCGTATACCCCTTCTTTGCAAGGAGCTCGCTCATGGTCTTATCCGGCAGCTCTTCAGTGAGGATGATGTTCCGGTTATAGAGGAGCGGGGCCTCGTAGGCGATCCGCAGTGCCTCGAGCGACACGAGCTCCAGCTCCTTGTCCAGCTCGTAGGGCTTGCCCAGGAGATCAAGGAGTTTCCGGTAGGAATGTCCGAGCTCGATGAGTGCGGTCTCGGATGCGGCCCCTTTTGGGACCCAGGGCTTTCCGCCCATCTCAATGAGGTCGATGCCGAACCGGGAGGCATAGCTTCTGATGGGATCGGGCGTCTGCTGGTCCGCTTCGTCGAGAAGATTGATGACAAAGACATTCTGCCGGGAAAAATCCTTGTACACGATCCATTTCCCGGAGAACCGGATCTTTTCGTCCTCCCCGACCAGGAGCGGGCCCGCATCCTTGTTGACGGAAAAATACCCCGACACGTTCAGCACCCGGTCCATGAGGGACTCCAGCCCTTCATGGGGGCCCGAGATGATCCTGCACGTGGGGAATGCCTGTTCCAGGATGTCCTTCACCTCCGGTGATATCCTGCTGTTCATGTCGAGGATGACCCGCATGCCCGTATCCAGCTCGATCACGGGGATCTCGCCCGTGTCGATGGAGACGCTGCTCCCTCCGGCCATGGGCATGAAGTAGGTGCCCTCGTCCTTCTGCCTGCCGCCCATCCTGGTGAGGGCCGGCAGCAGGGTGTTTTTCACGATCCGCGAGATGGCCGACTGTTTGGGCTGTGCATCGGGAGAGGCCTTTTCCTGGCCTTCGCCTCCATTCAACTCGGAGGTCACAGGGGGCCCTCCCTCCCCAGCCAAACCGCCAGATACGCCGTCCGTCTTTTCGATATCGGGTTTCTCCCCGGCTTTTTCCTCCGGCGCCGGGCTATACTTTTCCGAAGGTGCGGAAACTTCCTGCCGGGACGGTGCAGGGGCAGGCTTCGTTTTTTGTATCGGCTTTGGTTTCGGTGCAGGTTTGGGTTTCGCGGCGACCTCGGCCCGGTCCTTCTTGGGCGGGTCGATCTTCTCCCTGGGGACGGCTTTTTCGGTGGCCGGAGCTGCCGGTGCAACAGATACCTGCACCGGCTTTTCATCCTTGTCGATCTTCGGGGGGGCCGTCCGCTGCCTTCTGAGGCTCTCCAGGATGCTCACTGCCGCCGCCTGGTCATCCGGGGCTTGGGCCCGGGATCTCTGATCTTCCTGCTTCTCCTGTTCCGCTGCCTTCTGCTGCAGGGTGAGCTCGTGCACCTTCTGCTCGATGAGCTCGCGGAGGAGTTGGTCCGGCTTCTTGCCGTTCCCGCTGGCGGCCGCCTCTGCAGCTTCCCGGGCCAGCGCCGCTTCCCTGGTCGCATCCACCACCTGCTTGATCTGGGGTATCCGCACCCTCTGCCCCGCCTCTACGAGATCGAGGTTCTCGATCTCCGGGTTGAGTTCTTTGATCAGGTTCAGGTATTCATTGAAGATGAGGTGGTCAGGCAGACCGTATACCTGCCTGAGGATCATGGCCAGGTGCTGCCCCTTCTTGATCACATAGACATCTTCCGGGGTGGCCTGGACCGAGAATTCCTCTCTGCCCTTGGGTATGTTGGGGATACGGATCCGCCTGCCCGAGATGATATGGTTCAGATCGGTGATTTCCGGGTTGAGCTCCCGGAATTTTTTATACAGGTAGGGGAAGTCGTTGTAGCGTGCGTTCCGGGTCTGGACCAGAATCTTCCACAGGGTATCGCCCGGCTGTACGGTATAGCTGGTGAATTCTGCCGGGTCCGCCCTGCGTGCACGTTTGACCAGGGTAATCTCTTCCGCCCCTGCCTGCCACGGCAACAGCACGATGCACATCAGGAGCAGAATCCCTGATCTGAACATCAGTAGACCTCCTTGAGCATGAGATCATCAATGGTGGATTGTTCTGTGGGAGGAAGCCCTTCGGCCTTGAAGCATTCGAATCGCACGTCCTGCGATCTCTCGGTGGCGAGCCTCCCGGTCTTCGTGTCCACCTTGGCGAACACGATCCCCTCGGGGATCTGAAAATCATGAACAGGCCTGTCCTTGAGCGCCGCCTGCATGAAGTCCAGGAAAATCGGGCATGCGGCCCTGCTGCCGGTCTCGTTCTCTCCCAGGGGCATCATGTCGTCATATCCCACCCACACCCCGCAGATCACTTCCGGGGTGTAGCCGATAAACCAGGCATCCCGGTTGTCGTCGCTCGTGCCGGTCTTTCCCGCCACAGGCCTCCCCAGGCTCTTGGCCCGCCAGCCGGTGCCGTTCTGCACCACATCGGTCAGGATGTTGGTGATGATGTAGGCCGTCTGCTCCGAGATGGCCCGGTTTTCACTCTGGGCAATAGGTTCCGACATAGAGTCGGATCTGGCTGAATAAATGGGGCCGACATTGATCTGGGTGATGTAGTCGACCAGCCGGGGATTGAAACGCTGCCCATAGGTGGCGAACACCGCGTATCCCTTTACCAGATCATAGAGCGTCACCGACCCCGAACCCAGGGCCAGCGAGAGGTCGCGGGGGAATTCGGCGTCCATGCCGAAGCGGTTCAGGTAACCGAGCGCATACCCGATGCCGATATCCTTGAGTATCTTGATGGTGATCACATTCCTGGAGAGCACCAGCCCCGTGCGCAGGGTGGTGGCTCCATAGAACCTGTCTTCGTAATTCTTCGGCTTCCAAGGCTCTTTGTCTTCCTCGCCCTGGAAGGTGATGGGGGTATCGAAGATGATGGAGGCCGGGGTGAATCCCTTGTCCACAGCGGCGGCATAAATGAAGGGCTTTATGGCCGACCCGCTCTGCCTCCTGGCACTCACCGCCCGGTTGAACTGGCTCTGGGAATAATCGAATCCGCCCACCAGGGCAAGCGTGCCCCCGCTCTGGATGTCGAATGCCACGAGAGAGGCCTGGACCCTGGGTTCCTGGGATACCATGAACCCTTCCGGGGTATAGCACAGGCGGATGACGTTCCCGGGCTCGAGCACACCCTTCGGGGTCCAGCTTCCCTTGGGATTGATCCAGGCATAGCTCTGGGGAGGAAGCTCCACGGTTCTCCCCCCGATATTCACGATAAGAGGCGAGACAGAGACCACCTCGGCCCAGTAGAGCTGGTAGAGTTCCTCGCCCTTCCAGGCCAGCTGATTCTCCTGGAACGCCAAGATCCTTTCCTTTCTCGTCTCGCTGATGCCCTTGTCGGGCCCGCGGTATGCGCCCTGCCGCATCTCCAGTTCGATGATGCCCTTGCGCACCGCCTGGGTCGCAGCGTCCTGAAGCAGGGGCGAGAGTGTGGTCTGGACGTTGATCCCGCCGGAAAGGATATCTTCGCTGTAGCGTTCTGTAACGAGGGATTTCACATAGTCCATCACATAGGGATACCGGGTGAACAGCGCCACCGACTCTCCCGTGATCATCAGGGGCTCTTTGTATGCATCGGCCGCCTCCGACTCGGTGATATATCCCTCTTCCACCATGCGGGAGAGCACATATTTCTGCCTCCTCTTGGCGGCGGGGAAATCATTGAGGGGCGAATACCTGGCCGGTGCGGGTGCAAGCCCCGCGATCATGGCCATCTCCGCCAGGCTTAAGTCTCTGCATTCCTTGTTGAAATACCTCAGTGACGCCGCCCCCACACCGTAAGCCCCGCTGCCCAGATACAGGCGGTCCAGGTAGAGGTGCAGGATCTCGTCCTTGGACAGGGCCCGTTCAATGCGCAGCGCCAGCACGATTTCCTTGAGCTTTCGGCTGATGGTCTTCTCCCGGGTGAGGAGATATGAGCGCACCACCTGCTGGGTAATGGTGGAAGCGCCCTGAACATATGAATTGGCGCGGATATCCGCAATGAGTGCGGCGATGATCCGTGTGATGTCGAGACCGGCATGCTTGTAGAAGGTGGAGTCCTCAGCCGCGATGAAGGCCTGCATCAGCCTTACGGGGATGCCCTTTCCTCTCTGAACGATCATGCCTTCGGGCGGGATATAGCCGATGGAGCTTCCGTCGGAGGCGATGATGGTGCTCAACCTGGTCGGCTCGGGCTGCTTGAGCTCATGTATTGAGGGCAGACCGCGATACACGAACCAGTACGCCGAGAATCCCACAACAAGCATGCCGCATACCAGAAGCCCAGCGAAGATTTTCAGCCACCTCATAGCTTCTCCAAAATATCAGCATGCGGATGAAATGCAAGGGATAATTGCGTGCAGTGCCGGCATCCGCGATGACAAAAGGTGCGTCTTCCAACTCTCATCATCTTCTGAAGTCTTCACGTCCGAAGAAATACCTCCCGTTGTTTCGCGGTACTGGATCAGGCGCCGAATCATTCCCGGACTGGACGAAGCTTGAACGGTTGTGCTAATGAAGCAACCAACATCAACACGGAGGCCGATATGAACACGGAGTACAATCCGCAGGCAGTGGAATCGAAGTGGCAGCAGAGCTGGCAGGATACCAATCTCTTCCGCGTGGATATGAAAGGCGACAAACCCAAGTACTATCTGCTCGAGATGTTCCCCTACCCGTCCGGGCGCATCCATATGGGCCATGTGCGCAACTACACCATCGGAGACGTGGTAGCCAGGTACAAGACCATGAGAGGCCACAACGTGCTGCATCCCATGGGATGGGACGCATTCGGCATGCCTGCGGAAAACGCGGCCATCGCAAGCAAGATCCATCCCAAGAAATGGACGTACGAGAACATCGACTATATGAGGACCCAGCTCAAGAAGATGGGCTTCAGCTACGACTGGAACAGGGAAATCGCCACCTGCGATCCCGAATACTACAAATGGGAGCAGCTCTTCTTCATTCAGATGTATAACAAGGGTCTTGTGTACAAGTCGCGGGCCTTCCTCAACTGGTGCGAGCAGTGCAAGACCGTGCTCGCCAACGAACAGGTGGTGGAGGGGCAGTGCTGGCGATGCGGGTCCCAGGTCTTTCTCAAGGAGCACGACCAGTGGTTCTTCAAGATTACCGCCTATGCCCAGGAGCTGCTGGACGACATCGAAAAGCTCAAGAAGGGCTGGCCCGAGCGGGTGCTCAGCATGCAGAAGAACTGGATCGGCAGAAGCACCGGCACCCTGATCCGCTTCCAGATCGAGGGCACCTCGGACGATATCGAGGTCTTCACCACCCGGCCCGACACCCTCTACGGTGCGACCTTCATGAGCATCGCACCGGAGCACCCACTGGTGAAGGCCCTGTCCGCAGGGACCGGCCAGGAGGACAAGGTGAGGGATTTCGTGAACAAGACCCTGCAGGTCGACACCTTCACCCGCACCTCCGACCTCTACGAGAAGGAGGGCGTGTTCACCGGCAGGTACTGCATCAACCCGCTCACCGGCTTCAAGATGCCCATCTATGTGGCCAACTTCGTCCTGTATGACTACGGGACCGGTGCGGTCATGGCGGTCCCATCCCATGACCAGCGCGACTTCGATTTCGCGAAGAAATACGGGCTCAAGATCATCGTGGTGATCCAGCCCGAAGGCGAGAGCCTGGATTCCGAGACCATGGAGTGTGCCTACGAAGGTGAAGGCGTGCTCGTCAACTCCGGGGAGTTCAACGGAATGAAGAATACAGATGCCATGGAGGCTATCACGAAGCACCTTCAGGCCCAGGGCAGGGGTTCGGCCACAGTCAATTTCCGGCTGCGCGACTGGGGAATATCCCGGCAGCGTTACTGGGGTGCTCCCATCCCCATGGTATACTGCGAAAAGTGCGGCACCGTGCCCGTCAACATCGAAGACCTGCCCGTCATTCTACCGGAAAACGTGGAACTGACCGGGACGGGCATCTCTCCCATATCCCAGGACGAGTCCTTCGTGAACACCACTTGCCCCGCCTGTGGCGGGAAGGCCAGGCGTGAGACCGACACCATGGACACCTTTGTGGAGTCCTCATGGTACTTCCTCCGCTACTGCAGCCCCCACAGCCATGACAAGCCGTTCGACAAGGCAGAGGTACACTACTGGATGCCGGTGGATCAGTATATCGGCGGGATCGAGCACGCCATCCTGCACCTGCTCTATGCCAGATTCTACACCAAGGTGCTCAGAGATCTGGGCTATGTCGACTTCGACGAGCCGTTCGAACGGCTCCTCACCCAGGGCATGGTGATCAAGGACGGGGCCAAGATGTCCAAGTCCAAGGGCAATGTCGTGGATCCCGAAGACCTCATCAAGAATTACGGGGCCGACGCAACGAGGCTGTTCTGCCTCTTTGCGGCGCCCCCGGAAAAGGACATGGACTGGAGCGACAAGGGGATCGAGGGCTCGTACCGATTCCTCTCGCGGCTCTGGAGGCTCGTGTTCGATATGAAGGACCAGCTGCGTTCGGCCGATGCCTCGGCGGACGTGCCGCCGAAGTCCATGGAGGCCCTCAAGAGAAAGACCCACCAGACCATCAAGAAGGTCACCGAGGACATCGAGAAGCGCTTCCGGTTCAATACCGCCATTGCCGCCATGATGGAGCTGGTGAACGATCTCTACCGGGCAAAGGAGACCGCCTCGTCTCCCGGGGAGTTCGCCGTGGTGAGGGAGGCGGTTCAGAGCCTGATCGTCATGCTTTCACCCTTTGTCCCCCACATCACCCAGGAGCTCTGGGAGGCCATGGGCAACACCGGGCAACTCCTCAGGATGTCCTGGCCCGAGTTCGACCCGAACTGGTGCGAAGAGCAGGAGGTCACCGTCGCGGTGCAGGTCAACGGCAAGCTTAGGGCGACCGTCACCGTCGCCAAGGACGCCGATCAGGAAACGGTGGAGGAGCGGGCCTTTGCCGAGGCCAACGTGAAGCGGTTCCTCGAAGGAGCGGACATCAAAAAGGTCATTTATGTCCCGAATAAGATTATTAACATTATTGCTCCTCTCCGCTAGCCTCACCGCCTGCGGCTACTCGTTCGTTCTCGATGGAGGGGCGGGCGGGTCGCAGGATTTCGCCCTGCGGCCGAGCACCAACCAGACCACTCTCATCGAGGCAGGGATGATCCTGGATACCGAGCTCGAACGGACCCTCTCCTCCATGGGCATGCTCGCCCCGGAAAGCGGAGAGCATATCCTGCACTGCACCCTCACCTCCTATTCGAGCCAGGCCATAACATCTCCCTCGCTGTCGTCCGACGACCGGTACCGGCTCACCATCCACGTGACCGCCCGCGTCCTGAACGCTCAGGGAAAAGAGGTCTGGACCATGGGATTTTCCGATCAGGGGACCTATCCCGAAAGGGGTGCCGAGGAGGACGGGATCGAAGAGGCCAGCAGAAGGGTGTCTCTCCAGATAGCGCGGGCCCTGGCGGCCGTTTCCCTATGAGAATACCGCAGATCCACTCCCCCTTGAAGGAAGTCTATCTGCTCACGGGCGAGGAGGTGTTTCTCATCGAGGAGCAGCTTGCCGCGGCCAAGGCGCTGCTGGGCGAAGACGCATCCATGAACAGCTCGTGGTACCAGGCCCAGGAGATCCAGCGGGTCGAGGAGATCGTAGAGCTCTGCAATACCATGCCGTTCTTCACCGACAGGCGGCTCATCGTCATAAGAAACTTCCACAAGATGGGACAGAGGGAAAAGGAAAAGGTCCTGGCCTATATTCAGCATCCGTGCGACTTCACTACCCTGATCCTCACCATGGAGGGGGTGGCGGAGCGGGAGGAGAAGAAGTATGCCAAGGGGCTGCCCGCAGGCGTGGAGGTGCTGCGTTTCAGCGCCCTCAAGGGCAGGGACCTGCACGACTGGATAGCCGGCAGGGTCAGGATGTACGGAAAGTCCATGGACCGCGACGCGGTGTACCTGCTCGCGGAGACAACCGGGGGCAACCTCTGGTTCATCGCCTCCGAGATCGAAAAGCTCTGCCTGTACGCCGGGAACAATCCGTCCGTCACGATCAGGGATGTCGAATACCTGGTCATGGAATCCCACGAGCCGCCGGTCTTCGCCTTCATGGACTCCCTCTTCGAGCGGAAAAAGGACACCATCGTGAGGCTCCACGAACTCGAGCGCACCGGGATCAACGAGCTCGAGGTGATCACCCGCATCGAGAATCAGATCGCCCAGCACTACCAGGTCCTCTGCTGCGGCAAGAACAGCCGCGCCGGGGTGCACCCCTATGTGGAAAAGAAGATCCTGGGCCGAAAATCGCTCTGGAGCGCTTCTCAGCTCGTTGGCCTGCTCTCGGCGGTGCGCCGGGTCGAGCACGGGATCAAGTCGGGGCGTACGCTGCACCCCTACACGGCTATTCAGGAGGCGTTGCTGGAGACGTTGTTTCCGGCATGATCCCTTTTCTTAAAGAGCTCGCTCTCTTTTCAAGGGATCACGGCCGGCACGAAAAGCGGGACTGTTTTTAAGAGGCCAGGGAATTGAACTTCCTGGTGAGCCTGGAGATCTTCCTCGATGCGGCATTCCGGTGAAGGATGCCCTTGTTCACGGCGCTGTCCAGACGTGCGAGAGCTTCTTTGAAATATTTCTGCGCCCCTTCAGCATTTTTCTCTTCCAGGGAGCCGAACGTCTTCTTCACCGATGTGCTGATGGCGGATTTATAGCTCTTGTTTCTCAGTCTTCTCTTTCTGCTCTGTCTCACCCTCTTCAGGGCTGAAGCATGATTGGCCATTCCTTTGTGTTCCTCCTTATTCTCAAAAACCCGAGGTGATTCTTATTAACTATGCTTCTTCCATATGTCAAGCTCTTTGTCTGCTCTACGGCATGGAATCATTCCTTACACGGATAAGAGGTTCAGGCCCTCGTATACCCCTCCTCCGGGTCCGCCCGGTTCAGTCTTGCGGGGCGGCCAGATGGCATGCAACGAAATGGTCCTTCCCCTTTTTCTCAAGCACGGGCGTCTCTCGTTCGCATATCTCTTCGGCCCGGGGGCACCAGGCGCGGTAGGCACACCCTGAAGGAAGGTCCGTGGAGACCTGTTCGATGCCGCCTCGCTTCAACGATCTGAGAACCGGGCCCTTCCTGGGCCGGGCCTCGGGCACCGCGTCCATGAGACAGCCGGTGTAGGGATGGAGCGGGCTTTCAAAGAGCGCCGATGCATCGGCGAGTTCCACAATCCTGCCCTTGTACATGACCGCGACCCGGTGGGAGATGTAGCCCACTACCGAGAGATTGTGCGAGATGAAGAGATACGAGAGCTTCAGCTCCTTCTGAAGGTCCACCAGGAGATTGATCACCTGGGCCTGAATGGAGACGTCGAGAGCTGAGACAGGCTCGTCGCAGATGAGGAGCCTAGGATTGACGGCCAGGGCCCTGGCGATGCAAATCCGCTGTCTCTGCCCTCCGGAAAACTCGTGCGGGTATCGCGGGAGGATGTCCTCGTTGAGGCCCACCATCTCCAGGAGCTCCCGCACGCGCTTCGCCCTCTGCACCCTCGACCCCTCGCGGTGTATGATCATGGGCTCCTCGATGATGGAGCCGATCTTTCTGCGGGGGTTGAGCGATCCGAAAGGATCCTGAAATACCACCTGGATGCCCCTCCTGACCTGAGAGAGCGAGCCCCTCCGGGCGTTCACCACGTCGAGGCCTTCGAAACGGATGCTCCCGGAGTCGGGCTTTTCCAGGGCCAGGATCATCTTCGACAGGGTCGTCTTTCCGCACCCGGATTCCCCCACCAAGCCGAGTGTCTCGTTGGGGCGGATGTCCAGATCGACGCCGTCGACCGCCTTCACCACCCCGGCCGATTTCCTGAATACCCCCGAGGTGATAGGGAAGGTCTTTTTCAGCTTATGTATCTCGAGGATCGGCTTCATCCGTTCGTATACCTCCAGCAGCGCACGCAGTGATCCGGATGAGGCCGGAACATCAGCGGCCGCTCATGCCTGCAGACATCCATCACCTCGTCGCACCGGTTGTGGAAGGTGCACCCTTTTGGCATGTCGCGCAACGTCGGCACATTGCCCGGTATCGCATGGAGCCGCTCGCCCCTCCTGCGGGCATCCACCGTGGGGATGGACCTCATCAGACCCTTGGTGTAGGGGTGCAGGGGCCGGGAGAAGATATCCTCAACGCTTGCGTGCTCCACCACGTTGCCGGTGTACATCACTGCCACGTCCTCGCACGACTGGGCAACCACCCCCAGGTCGTGGGTCACCAGCAGGATGGAGGTGTTCAATTCCTCCTTGAGCTCCCCCATGAGCGCGAGTATCTGGGCCTGGGTGGTGACATCGAGCGCAGTGGTGGGTTCGTCTGCGATCATGAGAGAGGGCCTGCAGGCAAGGGCCATGGCGATCATGACCCGCTGGCACATGCCGCCGCTGAGCTGGTGGGGGTAGTCGTCGATGCGTCTGTGGGGATATGGGATGCCCACCATGTCCAGAAGCTCCACAGCCAGTGTGCGGGCCTGCTTTCTGGTGGGGGCGCGGTGGGATTGATGGAGCATGAGAACCTCTTCGATCTGAGACCCGATGGTGAACACGGGGTTCAGCGAGGTCATAGGCTCCTGAAAGATCATGGAGATCTTGTTGCCCCGGATCTCCCGTATCCCTGCCTGATCGAGGGACAGGAGGTCTGTGCCCTCGAACAGGACCCTCCCCCTCACGATCTTTCCCGGCGGCTCGGGGATGAGCCGGAGAATGGTCAGTGCGAGGACGGTCTTCCCGCACCCGGATTCCCCGACGAGACCGAGGGTCCGTCCTCTCCCGATCTTTAGGTCCACACCGCCCAGGGCATGGACCACGCCCTCGGGGGTATAGAAATACGTGCACAGGTCCTGGATGTCCACGAGCACATCCCGGTCATCCGGCTTACGGGTGTGCCTGATACCGTCCACTGCCTGCCTGTTTGCCTGCCTGTCAATCAGATCCGTACCCACCACTGGTGATCGTTCCTTCTTTCCTTCCGTCTCCGGATCACGTGCGGTTTTTTCATGCGCGCCGTCATGGAGCGCGCATCTTCAATACAACACCCGCTTCTCGCCGCCTTCGAGCACGAAATGCACCTGGGAGACCCCGTGCCTTTCCTTGATCATCCGGGTTATCTCCCGATGGAGCCTTTCCTCGACCGGGACAACCTGCGAAACAGACCTGCCATCCGGCGTCCTTGCCGAGCGCAGAGCTGCGACATGACCGGGCACAATGGCATACCCGCACCCTTTGAACCCGCAGCATGAGGTGTCCATATGGGCGTATCCGACAAAGTAGAGGATCTCCCCGTTTTCATGGGGCAGTATCTCTTCACTGATGAGGGTATAGTGCCCTGCAATAGCGGTTATCTCTTCGTTCAGGGCCGGATGAACATACTCCATCAGTTTTCTGGCCGGTGCTCTGCTCACGCTCTTACATGACCAAGTCTCACCGGCATTGTCAAGGCATGAAATATGCAATCCGGTTTTCTCCTGGTACTTCTTGCAGTTTACCGTTAAAGTTTGGAAATCGGTGCACCGATGATCCTTATATCGAACGCCCGTACGTATCGAGCGAGTGATGGGGAGCAGAAAGGGGAAGGATCCTACAATGAAAGGTATCACTGCATGAGCCTGTTCGGCAATCTCTTTGGCAAGAAGAAGGAGTCGAAGGATATCCGGGCTTGCGAGTCTGCCCTGGAAAAGAGGCCCGACGACCCGGTACTGCTCAAGAAACTGGGGGATCTCTATCTCAAGTCGGGCAGGCACGAGGATGCCTCGGACATCTATGTCCGCCTGGGCGATACCTACAGCAGCAAAGGCTTTTATCCCAAGGCCATCGCCCTGTATAAGCAGGCCATCAAGATCAACCCGGGCTGGGAAAAACCCCACGAGAAGCTCGCAGAGCTCTACAAGGTCCAGGGTTTTTCCCGGGAGGCCGCAACCCAGTATGTGAAACTCTCCGAGATCTTGGAGCGGCACGGGGAGAATGATACGGCGATCCTGTACATGCAGAAGGCCGCCGAACTCGATCCCGCCCACACCACCGTCAACAAGAGGGCGAAGTCCTTCGATGTCCGGGAAAAGGGCATGATGGACCCCCTGCCCAAGCTCTCCCAGCCGGATGTCCAGGAAACGAACTTCTATGATCTCAACGACGAGCTGGACAAGGAGATCGAGGACCTCAACATTGATGCATCCTCGGAGAATCTCGTCGACGAGACCGGCGTGGACAGCGTGTTCAAGGCTATCCAGGAGAACGCAGCCAGCGAGGGCAAGGATGACCCCCTGTTCCTCTACAACATGGGGCTCGCCTACCGGGAAACCGGCCTTCTGGATGACGCCATCGAATCGTTCAACAAGGTGATATCTTCAGGAGAAAAACTCTTTGACGCCTATATCATGCTGGGGATCACCTACCGGGAACAGGGCAAGTTCAAAGAATCCCTGACCTCACTGAAGCAGGGGGCCGAACTGGAAGAGGCATCAAACGACATGAAGGTGGGAGTTCTCTACGAGATCGCCCAGACCTACAAGGCCATGGGCGACAACGCCAGTGCCTTGAGCATATTCAGAGATATCCAAAAAGAGCATAAGGATTTCAAAGACGTGGAAGTTGAGATCGTACGGCTGGCGGGTGGAGGATAATATGGCTGTCATCAATTATTCGAAAAAGGAAATATCAGCGAAAATCGTATACTACGGCCCTTCTCTCTGCGGGAAGACCACGAATATACAATCAATCTATGCCAGTATAAAACCGGAGCAGAAAGGCAAACTGGTGTCCCTGGCCACCGAGGCCGACCGCACCCTGTTCTTCGACTTCCTGCCCATCGAGATCGCCAATATCCGCGGGTTCAAGACCCGGCTCCACTTCTACACCGTGCCGGGCCAGGTGTATTACAACTCTACCCGTCGGGCGGTGCTCACCGGTGTCGATGGTCTGGTGTTCGTGGCCGATTCCCAGCGCGACAAGATGGAGGAGAATATCGAGAGCCTGGCGAACCTGGAGGAAAACCTCAACTACTACGGCAAGAGCATGAAGACCTTGCCGCTGGTGATCCAGTACAACAAACGTGACCTCCCTGATGTAACACCAGTGGCCGAGATGGAACAGATCCTCAATCCGGACGGATATCCATATTTCGAGGCGGTCGCCACCACCGGCGAAGGTGTGCTCCAGACACTCACGAAGATCACCAAGATGGTGCTCAGGCACATCGAGATGGGCACGAGCGGGAAACCCCAGCCAAAGGCTCAGCCCCGCACCGAGCGGTTTTCCATTGAGCAGAATGCACATGCCGGAGGCCAGCCTGCTGCCCCGAACGTCCCCTTGAGCGATGCCCCGAAAAAACCGGACCTCCCCCCAACTCTGGACATCCCCATTCCGGAAGATGCTGCAGCAGCCCCTTCCAAGGATGCCGAGTTCGCAGGCGGCAGGATCCAGATCGTGGGCACGGAAAATGCAAAAATTATCTCAGTGAATGCGATCAGCATTCCACTGCATCTGAAGGTGGAGGGAGATCCAAGGACATATACGATGGAAATGGCCATCAAGATAGACAGATTGATTCCAGAGGAATAAGAGTGTGTCGGCGGCAACGATTCTCAGCGATTTTCAGTCCGTTTCCTCTCTCAGTGAGCTCTTTGGCTACTGGCCTTTCGTAGCCGCTCTCCTGGGCAACAGTTACCTTTTCGTCATCATCACCACGGTTCTGACATTCCTCCTCATCGGGGTGTGTCTGCTGGTAAAGTATATTCCCCATATACTCAACGACCTGAGCATCGGAACGAACAACGAGCTGCCCCCCTTCGAGCTCAAGCTCTGGGTGGCCCTGATCGCCCTGGTGCCCGTTTTCTTCGATGCCGGCATCCTGTGGTTCGTTCTCTGGTGGTTCATCGTGCTCTGGGGCTATCTGAACGTGATGGAGCGACGGATCGCCTTTGTTTTCATCTCCATGATATTCATGTCGAGCTGGATCTCCCATGTGGGTGCCGGGTTCATGACCTATTGCCAGACCGGCGTGAACCGGGAGATGTTCTCGCTGGATCATTCAGTGGGCACACCTGCCGACAGCATTGCCCTGGCGTCCTGGATCAAGGGTGATACGGCTGATGCCGAGCCCATGAACATTCAAGCCCTGGCAGAGATCAAAAAAGGCAACCGCCAGGAAGCGGTGAACCTGTTGAGCCGGGCGCTGGACCTTGAGCCGAACAACAACCGGTACTACAACCACCTCGGGATCGCGCTGGCCGGGATGAACCGGGACAACGAGGCGGTCAAGGCATTCCAGAACGCCATCACCCTGGAACCGGGTAATGTGGTCTATCACTACAACCTCAGCAGGCTCCATCAGGCTACATACAACCTGTATGAGGCCGAGAGATCTATCCAGAAGGCAAGCGCGATCGACCCCAAACGGGTGAGGGTCTTTCTCAACCAGGAGGAGCAGGCCCGCGACCACAGCTACATCAGCGAGCACATTCCCGTCATGCGCCAGGTGGCGCGGCAGATGAGGCCATCTGACGAGCTCAAGCTGGTGGCCGACGCGATGTGGAACAGCGTGCTCGGGCTGTTCCAGAGAAATAAGGCCGTGTACATAAGTCTGGTCGCCTTCCTTATTCTCTTCCTTCTTGGGCACATCCCCGAAGAGAAGTTCACCAAGCGCTGCAGCCGGTGCGGAAATCTCTATTACGCGGGGAAGACGTCCGGCTCCGGCTACCCCATGTGCCTCCAGTGCCACTGGCTGGAAACCAAGGCAAAGAAGCAGATGAACTCGGTCCAGACCGTCAAGGCCGAGGAGATCAAGCAATACCGGGTGTTCAACGCCGCCCGGACGCAGAAGCTGGAACTCATCCTTCCGGGGCTGGGTTCAATCGCCGCGAACAAGGTTTTCAAGGGGACCTTCAGACTGGCCGTGTTCTCGGCGGGGCTGGTTCTGGTCGTCACCGGAGGCAGGATAATCTCGAGCTTCATCCCCACCGGATTCGACATCACCGGTTTCTTGAGGATCATGGGCATCATCGTGCTGGGTCTGATATACTTCAGATCCTACAAATCGCCACCCTTAAGGTACGGAGCTTAGCCATGTCGCTGCTCGGGACCCTCAAAGGCTTCGGCGTGACCGAGATTTTCCAGCTCATCTCGCAGCAGATGAAGACCGGGACCCTGGTCCTCACCTCTCCCGAGTCCACGATCTCCCTTGTCTTCGACAACGGCGTCATCCAGGGCATCAAGTCGGACCAGTGGGAAATAGACCCTCGTGCCGATATCCTCATCAAAGGGGGGTTCCTCTCGGAAAAGGATTATCGGACAGCCCTGGAGAACGAGAAGAAAAACTCCCACAGATGGCACGACATCCTCATCAACCAGGGGAAGATCAAGCAGACCTTCCTTGACCGGGCATCCAACGTGGTCATCAAGACCACTCTCTTGCAGGTGTTTCAGTGGAAGGAAGGCAACTACCGGTTCGAGGACTGGGAGGTCGATTTGGAAAACGCCCTCTCCTGCCACATCCCCAGCGAGGGGGTCATCCTGGATACATTGAGGATCATCGACGAGTGGCCCATGATTAAGCAGAAGATCCCGCCCGTTGACTACTGCCCGGTCACCATCATGCCCCTCACCGAGGAAATCGTGAAGAAATACAGCTTGGGCGCAGTCGACATGCACATCTTCGACCTCATCGACGAGAAGCGGTCGGTGGAAAGCATCGTCCGGCAGTCCCTGGAACCGCCCTTCGAGGCCTTGAGCTCTCTTGTCAGGCTCATCGACACCGGGCTCGTCGAGGTCTTCCCCCAGGGCACCAAGGAGATCAGGGATTCTTCCATCGCGCGCAGAATTCTCCTGACAAAGATCAAGAGGGTTTCGTCCTATGTTCTGCTGGTCCTGACCGCGGGAATCCTCTTTTTCCTGGGAGAGCCGAGGATATTCACCGGCATCGGCATTCCCAAGGAGATCACGGATTGTATCCGGACCCAGCAGGAACTGGCGCAGGACTATGCCCGGCGGGGGATATCGCTTTCAGGGCTAGATACAGGTACTGATACCCGTTTGTCCTCATCTTCACGGGAGTAAAGGCCACGTCGACAAAGCGCGACAGCTTCTGCCCGCCGTTGTCCAGAGTGCATCTCAAGGTGTGAAACACTCGGTCGGAGTGCTTGAGAACGAGCTTACACTGTCCCCGGGCAAAATTCTTGGCGCTCACCACCTCCATGGATGGGATCATGAACACCGGCTCGGGGTTTCCCTCGCCGAAGGGGGCGAGCATCTCGAGCTCGTCCAGAAAGACCGGGGTGATATCGAGCGGGGATATCTTCAGGTCCACCTCAAAGCTCCCGGGATGCCTGTCCCGGCGATGCAAGACCTCGTCGAGGGCATTGGCGAAGGAGAGGATCTTGCTGTCATCGATGCTGAGTCCTATGGCCATCTTGTGCCCGCCGAAATCGTTCAGGTGTTCTGAGACCTTTGATACGGCCGCATGAAGATCCACTCCGGGAACCGAGCGCCCCGACCCGATGCCTGCGCCGTCGAGCAGAGAAATCACGATGGCGGGCCGGGAAAACAGGGAGGCGAGCCGTGAGGCGACGATCCCGATCACGCCCGTGTGCCAGTTGGTTCCGGCCACCACGATGACATTGCCCAGGGAAGAGCCGCTTTTCTCAAGCAGGCAGAGCGCCTCTTCGAGCACCTGCTGCTCCTCCTTCTGGCGGCACCGGTTGAGCTCGTTGAGCTCGAAGGCAAGGCTTTGCGCCCTCTCCTGATCCTCCGTGATGAGCAGATCAAAGGCCTTCCTGGCATCCGATAGCCTCCCCGCGGCGTTGATCCTGGGGCCGAGGATGTATCCGATGTCCCGGGACATGAGCTCCCTCCTGATCCCGGAGACCCGCGCCAGGGCCGCGAGCCCGATTCTGCCAGAGGAGTTCAGGATGTTCAGACCCTCTTTTACCAGGATCCGGTTGACTCCGGAGAGGGAGACTGCATCGGCGATGGTGGCCATGGCCACCAGATCGAGCTCGTCCTTGAGGTTTGGCAGGTTTTGCACGCCCTGCTTCCTGAGCTGCGTGCGCAGGGCCACGATCAGGTGGAAAACGACGCCTGCACCGCAGAGGTCCTCGCCGAAAAAGGGGCAGTCGGATTGTTTCGGGTTGAGGATGCAGTATGCATCGGGCAGCGTGTCTCCCATCACGTGATGATCGGTGACGATAACCTCCATGCCCAAAGACCGGGCATGCTCCACTTCCCTGACGGCCGTGATGCCGCAGTCAGCCGTAATCAGCAGGCTCACGCCCTTTTTTTTCAGCTCCTCGATCCCGCGGATGTTCAGGCCGTATCCATCGTTGACGCGGTCGGGGATGAATATCTCCGGGGCGCTCGATCCGATATTGAGGAGAAACCGCTGGATGAGCACCGCGCTGCATACCCCGTCAACATCGTAATCGGTGAAGATGCCGATCTTCTCACCGGTCTCGATGGCGCGCAGGATCCGCTCGCAGGCTCGCTGCATGTTCTTCATGTTCCAGGGATCTTTGAGCTGCCCGAGGTTCGGACTCAAAAAGTTCATCACATCATCGGATGTCGTAAGCCCACGGACCTGCATGAGTGACTTAAAGACCGGGCTGAACTTCAGGTCCGGCAAGATCTGGGGATCGACGCGTCCTTTGATGATCCACTCCTGAGACATGCACACCATAAGCAGCAGCTTAGCCCCGGGATTTCAAATAGTCAAGGAACACTGGAAAAAGATGTCAGAGCTACAAAAAGTATCTGTCGAGAATATCGCGGGTTTTTTTCATGTCAGCAGGCATGACCTCCATGGTGATCGTGGAGTGGTATCCTCTCTCCTTAAGCATCCTCAAGATGCCCGGATAGTCGATAACGCCCTCGCCCACGGCGAGATGGAGATCGTCCTTGACACTCGTCCCTCCGTGATTGTCATGCACATGAATGTGGGCGATCCTCTCGAACGCATCCCGGATGAAGGCAAAGGAGGTGTTCTCTCGTGCGAGGAGCTGAGCATGGCCGATATCCAGGGTCATGCGCAGATCCGGGATTGCATCGAATGCCTTCCGGAAACTCTCCACGCGCTCGCTCAGGTTTTCGATGCATACGGTGATGCCCTTTTCCCGCGCACGATCGACGATTTCTCCCAGGAGCTCGATCTTGCCGGCTACGAGATCGGGCGGCGCCCACCTGGCATCCATCCAGAAGTGGATGGTGCCCTTGGAGATGCCCAGCTCGGCCGAGAGGTCGAAAAGCTCTGCCAGACGGGGGAAGAAGCGCTGGCGAAGCACCCCGACATCAAAGGGATTGTCTTCGTTGGGGTAATGGGCAAGATAGGATATCCCTGTGCGCTCTCTGATGCGGCTGAGATCCGGGAGCATCGCTTTTGTCTCCCGGGGGTCCAGAAGGGACACCTCGGCAAAGGGATAGCCCAGGGCGCAGACCTCCCTCACCTGCTCCAGATTATGGGCCCGTCCTCCGATCACTGGCTTTTGTTCTGTCATATTCACCTCTTTTCCGCAGACTTCTTGAAAAAACACTGTTATCGGCAGCAGATGGAACACCCCAGCCGGTATCCGGGCCCATGCCCGGATGCCCGGGGCAGGCCCAAATCCGCAGCTTATCTATCTTTTACCGCAGGATCAGGCCGCACTCCGGCGCTTGTCCCGGTCCGCCTCCGCCGCACCGCCCGCGGTGATGGACCGGTCGATGACGGCCTTGTTGTATGCGGTAAAGATGTCCCTCCGGGACAGGATCCCCACGATCTTTCGCGGGTTGGTCTCATCCACCACCGGGATCTGCTCAATGTTCCTCACCCCGATCTTCCTCAGGGCGCTGTCGAGGTTCTCGTTTCCGGTGATGGTGATCACCTCCTGCGGCGAGAGATCCTTTGCCACCACCAGGTCTCCCAGCCCCTCTTCGAATACCACATCCTTGAAGTCCTGGAAGGTGACGATGCCTTCCAGCAGACCGTCCTCATCCACGAGCGGAAAGCTTGAATGCTTGCTGGACAGGGTGAACCTCACCAGCTTTTTCAATGGCATGTTTGCAGGGACACTCACCACGTCGCGGGTCATGGCGTCCTTGACCAGGAGCGACCTCATGATATTCACGTCTTTGCCTGCCCGGATATCGACGCCTCTCCGGGTGAGCTTCAGGGTGTAGATGGAATCGCGTTTCAGCTGGCTGGCCACCACAGTGGAGATGATGCATGAGAGCATCAGGGGCAGGATCATCTTATAATCCCCCGTCATCTCGAAGAGCATGAGGATCGCCGTGATGGGTCCGTGGGTCGTGGCGCTCACCATGGCCCCCATGCCTGCCAGGCTGTATGCCCCCTGAGCGGCCGTCACCTGCGGAAAGAGCGCCTGCATCAGGAAACCGAATGCACCTCCTGCCATAGCGCCGATAAACAGCGACGGGGCAAATACTCCGCCCGAGCCGCCGGAACCGATGGTGACGGAGGTGGTCAGGATCTTGATGACCACCAGGCTTAAGAGCAGAAGCCAGGGGATCTGCCCCAGAAGCGCAAGGGAGATGCTATCGTACCCCACCCCATAGATGTGGGGGATGAAGATCCCGACACAACCGACCATGGCCCCTCCGATGGCGGCCTTCGTATAGGGAGGTATCCTGATGGCGTTGAAGAAGTCCTCGCATTTATAGAGTGTCACGGTAAACAGCACCCCTACGAAGCCCATGACGACCCCGAAGGAGGAATAGGTGAGTATCTCCCAAAGGCTCACCATGGAATACTGCGGCACGATAAAGGCGGGAAAGGCCCCGAGGTGAACCCGGGATATCACGGTGGCCAACACGGACGACACCACGATCGGGGTGAAGGCTGCGATCCCGAAATCGCCCAAGATGATCTCCAGGGCGAACATGGCCCCTGCAATGGGGGCGTTGAAGGTGGCTGCTATCCCGGCTGCAGCACCGCAGGCGACCAGGGTCCTCATCCTGTCGGCGGAAACCCCGATCATGCGTCCGAAGGCCGACCCGATGCCGGAGCCGATCTGGATGATGGGGCCTTCCTGTCCCGCCGAACCGCCCGAGCCGATGGTGATGGAGGAGGCCAGGGTCTTGACCGCAACCACCCGTCTGCGGATCATGCCCCCTTTCAGGGCCACCGCCTCCATGACCTCGGGCACGCCGTGGCCCCTTGCCTCACGTGCAAAGAAATACACCATGGGACCGACAATGGCGCCGCCGATAATTGGGGGGATCAGCCTGGCATACCAGGGAAGGGAGTTGACCGCATCCAGAATGCCCTCTGAGCCCTGCTGCGAGAAGAACAGGCCCTGGAAAAACCCGATGAGCCACCGGAACCCTACGGCGCCGTACCCCCCGAGAACCCCTACCACGGCGGCCATGCACACCATCAGGACATACTCATTACCGGCGAATCTCCTGATGATGCCCTTCATGAAAGAGATCGCTTCAGACATGCGAGCTCCAGGTGTTTGATTTAACAATGTATTCTATAGCCATCCTCATCAGCACTCTTTATCAGAAAAGAGTGCAAAAAAACATGCGAATCTGTTTTCCTGTAAGGAAAACCGTGTAGAATAATCGGCGCCGGCACATCCTCCCGCCCCGGATCGCGGCGTTCGCTTCCGGGGCAAGAGAGGGCGGTTTCTATCTCCGCCCCGTTCTCTTCAGATGGGCACCTTTGCGGTAGAGAAAAACTGGATCGTTGAACACGGGGTGATCGCTGTGAATGATCTCATCAGGCATCCACCCCGGCAGGGGGAAGTTAGCGCTGATGACAAGTGCACCATCGTCCAGCTCATGTGCGAGCTTCTCGCCCAGGCGAGGCATGATATCCGGAAAGAGGTAGCAGAACACCACCTGAGCCCCCGCAAGGTCCGCCTCCCAGAAGCTGCGATACACCACCCGGGAGCTCAGGCCTAAGATGCCCAGCCGCAGGCGGCAGAGAAGATAGGCAAGGGGATTGACCTCGTATCCGGTGACAGGCCGGCCGTAGACCTTCTCCACCGCGGCCATGAATCTTCCGTCTCCGGCCCCCAGTTCGCGGATGTCGTGGTACGGCGAGAAATCGACATGTTCCATGATGGTCTTGAGGATCACCTTCGGGGTAGGTACGAACAGGGCGCCGCCGGTCTTGCGATGCACCGCGATAAGGACGACCGAAAAGAGGAACAGCCCCAGGAACACGATCAGAAGGATGATGAGCACTGCCTTGAGAAAAAGCTCCATGAGTGGTCAGTCTTTGCCGAAAGGACCGTCTTCGCGGCCTTCCCCCGCCACCGCCGCCCGGAGCTCCGATGCCAGGGGGCCTTCCGAGCGCCACACCCAGCAGGTATCGATCAGATACTCAGGCGACATCCCCTCGGTCGCCCGGCGCGCATCGATGCGCCGTGATGTCCTCGCGTTCCAGAATCCCTGGAAAACCGCCGGTGCCATGGCGATCAGCAGTGCGTTGAGATGGGTGCACCCCTGAGCACCGCCGAGGTGCTGCTTGACCCACCGGGTGAACCCCGGTGAGATACTCTGCCCGATGAGCGGCTTGAGAGAATCCCTCGTGTGCATGCACTCATCCAGCGGCACCCGGTCCATGTCCACCTCCACATCCGTAATCCGCAGGCTCGGGCACTCGATAAAAAGCCGCACGGCAAGATTGTGGATCACCCCAGGTTCCATCTTTTCCCCGGAGGGGACAGACCAGGTGTCAACGAGCCTGTTATCCGTCAGCACGCCCTCCACGATCACTGCATCGTCACCGGCCGCATAGGTGGAGATGGATATGGTCCGGTTGTGGACCGCCTGCAGATTTCTCTGGAACGTTCGTTTCATTTTTTTCTTTTCACCTCTCATATAAGCCCTTGAGCCGAAGTGACTTCAAAAACCCGCACCCTGCCGTTTCTCATACCATGGGCCGGAGAAAAGGTCTCGGTATGGGCTTTGACAGGGGGATACGCGTGCATCCACTCATCCCTCATCATCCGCTGCCGGCCTGACTCTTCCGATAACTTCTGAGCTGCGGATTCCGCCATGTGCATATTCGCGAGCGTCTGGCCGCAACCCGGTCATACATCCGGAGCCGGAATATCCTTAAGGGCTGAGCCGATGATGCCCGCGCAGAGGATATTGTCCTGGCTGTCGTATGCCACAGCGAGCTGGCCGGGTGAAAACAGCCCCTCGTACCGGACCGCGGCGCGCCCGCCCGGCAGAGGGATCAGGAGTGCATCCTTCGCATCCTGACGGTAGCGCACCTTCATGCGCACTGCAAGCGGCTTATCCAGCGCCGGTATCTTCATGAGGTTGATCTGCTCCATGGTGAAACCGCGGTACGGCCACTGTTCCCTGCCGCCTACCGTGATCGTGTTCTTCTCCATGTCCCTGCCCAGGACGTAGACCTTCCTTCCGAACCCCATGCCAAGGCCTTTTCTCTGGCCGATGGTATAGTAAAGGGCGCCCCGGTGCTTGCCGATCACCATCCCTCTCATGTTCAGCACATCACCCGGTTGCGGCTTATAACCAGTATATGAGGTGATGAAGGGGACATACCCTTGGGCGCCGGTGAAGCAGGTGTCCTGCGACGTTTCCTGCTTATGGATGTGAAGGCCGGTCCGGCCTGCCAGCTCCCGGGCTTCTTCTCTGGTAATATCATGGAGGGGGAACAGGCTCCTTTGGATGGCGTCCTGCGAGATCAGGCCGAGAAAATATTCCTGGGAATTCTTTTCCTTTGCCCTGCCAAGCCAGACCCTGCCGTCTTCGCCCGCCTTGCGGACGTAGTGCCCGGTGGCGATGCGATCTGCCCCCAGCTCGCCCGCCTTTTCCAGGAAGAGACCGAACTTGATGTCGCGGTTGCAGACCACGCACGGGTTCGGGGTAGCGCCTGTCAGATACTCCCTGCAGAAGTAGTCCTTGACGGTCCTAAACGGTGAGGTCGCATCCATGACCACGTGCCTGATCTTCAGGTGCGCGCACAGGCGGCCCGCCCTTTCGATGCTCACTGGTGGCGGGTTCTCTTCTCCGAATACGAGGGTGACGCCCACCAGCTCTTCGCGCTCCTCGTGCAAACGGATGGCGGCGGCCGCCGAGTCCGTACCTCCTGACAGTCCGACAGCGATCATCCGTTCGTGCCGTGCGAACCGTCCGCTCCGGTGACGGTCCGCACGATGAGGGTCAGGCCTTCGAGGCCGGTCACCTCCACCTCATCGCCGGGCTGAAGACCGGAGGGGCCTCGGGCGTTCCAGTACTCGCCGTGGCAGAACACCTTTCCGGTCGTTCCGTCCGGGCTCCAGGAATAGACCTTCGCCCGCTCCCCGATCATCCCCTGTGTGCCGCTGACCGACCGCGCGCGGTGGGCCCTGACCACCAGGTACAAAGTCGTCACGAAGAACGCGGTGAACAGGATGGTGACCGGTACGATGATGCCCAGGGAGACCTGGGCATAGATCTCGGGCGTCCTGAACAGGAGAATCGAGCCCAGCACCATGGATACCACTCCGCCGATGGTGAGCATGCCGAAGCTCTGGACCATGACCTCGGCGATGAACAGGATCACGGCCAGGATCATCAGGGCCACGCCGGCGTAATTGACCGGCAGGGTCTGAAACGCGAAAAAGGCGAGGATGAGCGATATCCCGCCGATGACCCCCGGCAGGATCAGGCCCGGGTTCGAGAGCTCGAAAAAGATCCCGGCCATGCCGATGAGCATCAGGATGTATGCGATATTGGGGTTGGAAATGGCGGAGAGCAGCCGGTACCTCAGGCCCATGGGCTGGCTGATCTCGTTCGCATCGCGGGTGTCGAGGGTGAAGTTGCTGCCGTTCTTCTCGATGACCTTGCCATGGAGCTGATCCAGAAGGTCTCCCATGTCCCGGGCCACGATCTCGATGACCTTGAGGTCCTTCGCCTCCTCGGCCGGGGTTGAGATGCTCTTTTTCACAGCGTCTTCAGCCCACTGCTCGTTCCTTCCCTTTGCGCGGGCAATACTCTTTGCATAGGCCACCGCATCGTTGGTGATCTTCTCGGTCATGGTCTCGCTCTGGCCTTCGGCCCCTTCGCCCCCCGTAGCGATGCTCACCGGGTGCGCGGCGCCGATGTTCGTGCCCGGGGCCATGGCCGCCACATCGGCGGCCAGGGTGATGAGCGCGCCTGCCGAGGCGGCCCGCGCCCCCTTGGGAGCGACGTAGACAATGACCGGAATGTCTGCGTTCAACTCCTTCTGGATGATGTCCCGCATGGCGGTATCCAGCCCTCCTGGGGTGTCCATGCGAATGATCACCGCCTCCCTGCCTGCGACTACGGCCTCGTCGATGTTTTCGATGAGGTATGAGGCCACGGGGGGGGTGATGGCGTCGCGGACGTCCAGCACTACCACATCGGCCGCCCGGAGCACGAGCGGAAAGAGCAGAACGGCCAGCCAGATGACAGCGAGGCGCCCCGCTATCCGGGCAGCGGCATGCCGAGAAGCTTCATCACTTGTTTGATGTCTTCCCATACCTCCCTCTTCTTTGCAGGATTATGGAGCAGATAACTGGGATGAAAGGTGGGCATCACCTTGATCCCGCGGTACTCGTGAAACTTCCCCCTCACCGAGGTGATCGGGGCGTCGGTGTTCAGGAGTGTCTGTGCGGCGATCTTGCCGAGGGCGATGATGACCTTTGGCCTGATGACCTCAATCTGTTCTTCGAGAAAGCCGATGCACTGTGCTATCTCTTCGGGAAGCGGGTCGCGGTTTTCGGGCGGCCTGCACTTGGCGATATTGGCGATGTACACGTCACTTCGCTTGAGCCCCATGCCCTTTTCGATGATGTCGGTGAGCAGCCTTCCCGCAGGGCCCACGAACGGCCTGCCGGTCTTGTCCTCCATGGCGCCCGGCGCCTCGCCGATGAACATGATGTCCGCATCCGGATCACCCTCGCCGAAAACGATGTTCCGGGCGGTATCGCACAGCGTGCAGCATCTGCATTTTTCCAGCCGCTCGCGGATTTCTTCCAGGGCCTCTTTCTTCGACATCTCTTTCGGCATACCCGCCACCTCGCGGGGGAGGATCATGAACCTCCCCGACCACCGGGCTTCCTCACAGAGCAGCTGAACGATATTCCCGATCACACCCGTTCCCTGATAAAGTCGAGTATCCTGTGTGCAAGCACCTCTTTTTCGACCTGTTCGAAATGGTCCAGCACCCCGGCTTCAGTGAGGATCAGACCGCTGTTGGTATCGGAGCCGAAGCCGGTTCCCGGCCCTCCCACCCGGTTGGCTACGATCATGTCCAGACCCTTGCTCACGAGCTTCTTCCGGGCCGAGTCGGAGAGGTTGTTCGTCTCGGCGGCGAATCCCACGAAAAACTTGTCGCCTTTCATGGGCCTGATGGTCGAGAGGATATCCGGGCTGGATTTGAGCGCCAGCGAGGTGAGCTTGTCTCCCTTCTTGATCTTGGAGGTGCGGTAGGTCTCGGGCACGTAGTCGGCGACCGCGGCCGCCATGACGAGCACATCGGCGGCGCTCAGGTTGTCTTTCACCGCATCGAGCATCTGCTCTGCGGAACGCACCATGATGACGTCCGCCCACGGGGCGTACTCCCTGTTTACGGGACCGCTGATCACCTTTATCCGCGCCCCCCTCAAACCGGCGGCCTCCACCAGAGCCGCCCCCATCTTCCCGGTGGAGCGGTTGGTGATGAACCTGACCGGATCGATATCCTCGCAGGTAGGCCCGCAGGTCACGAGCATCGAAATACCGGCAAGGTCCTTCTGGTAGAGGATCTTCTTGGACTCCGCCACGATCCGCTCTGGTTCGGGCAGGCGTCCCGTCCCTTCCCAACCGCACGCGAGCTCGCCGCTGGCGGGTTCGAGGATAGAAACACCCCTTTTTTGCAGAATATCCAGATTCTCCCTGGTGGCGGGATGCAGGTACATGTTCACGTTCATCGACGGGCAGACCAGAACGGGGGCCTTGGTTGCCAGGACAATGCACGAAAGCAGGTCATCTGCGATGCCGCGGGCCATCTTGGCGATGAAGTCCGCAGTGGCGGGTGCAATGAGCAGAAGGTCGGCCCTATCGGCGAGCGCAATGTGCTCCACCTCGAAGGACCCGGGCGGCGTTTCGGGAAAGAGCTCCGTATAGACGGGGCGGCCGGAGAGGGTCTGGAGGGTGGTAGGGGTCACGAAATATTGAGCCGCATCGGTCATGACCACCCGCACGTCTATCCCCAGAGACTTGAGCCCCCTGACGATCAGGGGGGCCTTATAGGCCGCGATGCCTCCGGTGATGCCGTATACGACCTGCTTTCCGGCTAGATCTTCCCCAGGGGTACCGCCCATATCTCCACCCGTGTCCCGAGAGGATTCTCGGTTATGAGTATGGATGCGATCCTCTCGCTTTTCTTGAAGAAGAGCTTGATCGCTCCCTGATACTTGTACTGGTTCAGCGTGGTCCACCCGTCGGAATACATGGAGGTCATGAAGTACTGGGCGAGCGATTCGCCCTGAAGCCTGCCTGAAAGTACGAGGCGGCCGTGCCCGTTGGTGATGTAGCTCTCTTGGACGACCTTGTTCAGCTCACCCGGAAGGAGGATGTCGCTGAAATCGAGATACCGGGGTACCGGCCGGGCCTCCTGAGAGGCGGGGGAGCCGGAAAACGTCTCCTGTATCCTCGCACAGCCCGGCAGCACGAGAAATCCGAGTGCGAGGACCGTCATGACCACGTATAGCTTCTTCATTGCTCCTCCCTTACAGGAATGGGTTGTATCTGCGCTCGACCCCCATGGTGGTGGAAGGTCCGTGCCCCGTGAAGACCTTCACGTCATCGCCCAGGGGAATGAGCTTGGTCTTGATGGATGTGATGAGGGTGTGATAATCGCCCCCCGGCAGATCCGTCCTCCCGATGGAGCCTGCGAAGAGGGCATCGCCCACGAAGCAGGTCTTCCCGTCCGAGGTGAGCAGCGAGATCCCGCCGGGAGAGTGGCCCGGGGTTTCGATCGCCTTCAGGGTGATGTTCCCGCAGGCGATCTCGTCTCCTTCCGCCAGAAAGCGGTCCGGCTCGGGCGGTTCGTCGATGCTGACACCGAAAAGCCTTGCCATGCGCGATGCGGTCTTGAGGACCGGCAGCTCTGCCTGATGGAGCATGATCTCGACCCCCAGGGCATCCTTGATATCCTTTAAGGCTCCGATATGGTCTACATGGGCGTGGGTGCCCACCACCGTCTTTACATTCACGCCCATATTCTCGATTTGCTGCAAAATCTTCCGGCCGTCTCCCCCGGGATCGATGACCACCGCTTCCTTCGTGTTCTCATCGGCCACGATGTAACAATTGGTCATGAACTCGGTCACCACCACGGTATGCACTATCATATCCCCTCCAGAATGGAAGTGCTGAAAAACACCCCACTCTCTGCTTGTTCAAGGCCGATTTACTGATACATCAATAGTATACCCGGCGGAAATGGTCAACAGCCATCCCTTTTTAAGGGAATGAGCACGGCCGGCCTTTTCAAAGCCTCCTGAAAAACCACCGGGATAAAGTTTTGCATTCGATGTTCCGATGGAAACACTTGATATGGCACACATACTCATAGTCGAAGACGACATCAACCTCGGCCAGATCCTCTTTCAGGAACTGAAGAAGCATAACCATGTCTCAGAACTCGTGGAGAGCGCCGAGGCCGCGATGGCACGCATCAACAAGTACATCTACGACCTTATCATAACCGATCTCAAGCTGCCGGGAATGGACGGTCTGGAGCTGCTCAAGAAGATCAAGGGGGCCAACCAGTCCACCATTGTCATCGTCATGACGGGCTACGCATCGGTGGATACCGCTGTGGTAGCCATGAAGAACGGGGCCCATGACTTCATACAGAAGCCCTTTGGTCTGCACGAGATCGTTCAGAAGGTGGATGACGCCCTGGCGCTCAAACGGATGAAGAATGAGATCGACTATCTCAGACACGCCCAGGAAAACATCATCTACCGCACATCGGACATCATCGGGGTCAGCCCCTCGCTGAAGAAGGTCTTACATATGGCGGAAAAAGTGGCAAAGGCCGACTCGACCCTCCTGCTCACCGGCGAGACCGGGGTGGGCAAGGGACTCATTGCAGGGGCCATCCACCACAACTCCAACCGCGCGGACAACAATTTCGTTCAGGTCAACTGTGCCGCGCTTCCCCAGAACATCCTGGAAAGCGAGCTCTTCGGCCATGAGAGGGGCGCCTTTACCGGGGCGGTGAAGCTCAGGACAGGCCGGTTCGAGCAGGCCAATATGGGGACCATCTTCCTCGATGAGATCGGGGACATGGACATGTCGCTGCAGTCGAAGATCCTCAGGGTTCTCGAAGAAAGGGAGTTCGAGCGCGTAGGCGGGGAGCGCACCATCAAGGTGGACGTGCGGGTCATCGCGGCGACGAACCAGGATCTCTATAAGATGGTCCAGGATGGGAAATTCCGGGAGGATCTCTACTACCGGATCAACGTGGTCAACATCTTCATCCCTCCTATCCGGGAGCGCAAGGAAGACATCGAGCCCCTGGTCCGGTATTTCATCAAGAAATATTCGCTAGAGTTCAACAAGCCGGAGATGGACATCGACCTGGCTGCCTTTGATCTGCTCAAGTCCTACGACTGGCCGGGAAATGTCCGGGAAATACGCAACTGCATCGAGCGGGCGGTCCTGCTCTCGGACGGCAGCGTCATCCGGACCGGCGACATCTCGATTCAGAGCGGCGAGCCCCGGATGGCAAAGGAGAGCGGGGGCAATGGCGGTCTCTCATCTCTGGCACTCAATGAAAAGGAAATCATCCTGGATGCGCTCAGGAAAAATGACTGGATCCAGAAAGACGCAGCCGAGACACTCGGGATCAGCAAGAGGGTGATTCACTACAAGATCCGGAAATACGGAATCACCCACCCCCGGTGGATCAAAAACCGATAATGTCCACAAACAGAGACGCGATGTCCGGGTCCAGGGTCTTTCCCGACATGGCGCACAGCTCCCGCAACGCCTCCTGATGGTTCAGCTGGAACCGGTAGAGCCGCGGGGTGGTTATGGCGTTATAGGTGTCGATAACCCGCATGGCCCGCGCACTCAGCGGAATGTCGTCCCCTTTGAGTCCTCTGGGATATCCGCTCCCATCCATGTTCTCGTGATGATACATGATGAGATCGGCGTCGCAGTTGAGCACGGTCACGTCTTGCAGGATCTTTGTGCCGATAAAGGTGTGGGCGCTGATCTTTTTCCTGTCAAAGGGAGTGATCTCCCCTTTGGTGAAGATGGAGGTGGGGATGCCGAGATACCCGATATTGGCGGCCAGTGCCGAGTTGGCCCACTGTGCCGCCTGGGCCTCGCCCTTGCCCATCTCTTTTGCCAGGGTGAACATCTGGTCCGCCACCCGGATGGAGTAGCCCATGGGGTATCCGGCCCTCAGATCGCTCAGGATGGATGCCGTGGTGAGCAGGCCGAGGTACCAGTTGCGGATGTCGGGATCGAGCCCCAGGGCCACGGCCCAGGAGGGCGTGATATAGGTGACGATCCACTCGTAGATATCATCCGGGAGCCCCTGGTGATAGATGTACCCCAAATCGTAGCCCTGCCAGTTCACCGGGGAGCCGGGCGCCTCGTTCCGGATGGAAATGTCTTCGGCCTGGCACTGGATCCGGAGCAGGTCCAGCAGGTCGTTGAGCACCTCTACATGAGGGCCGGAATTGATGATTTTCTTCATCCTGAGCTCGAGCGAGATGTTGGTCTGCTTGATGGCCCCTGTCTGGGAATACCGCGCCATGTGGATGCCCTTTTTCTTCGCGTGCGACAGGGCCTGGTGGGCGACGTTGATCAACCCCTTGGCATCCTGGGCCTCGTCAGGCAGCGTGGCGATGCCTATGGTCATGTTATTGGCAAGGTCGGCCCCGAGATTGAGCGTTGCATTGTGCAGCGCCGTGATGGCATCCTGTGACGAACACCCGGGAAGGATCACGAAAAAGCTCAGCTCCTCATACCGGATGACCTTGTCATAGCGTCTCAGCCCGTCCTGGATCATTTTCGGCAGACTCTTGAGCATCCTCACACCCTCGGGGATATGCTGGTAGAGGCCGAACTTGTCCCGGTCCTCTATCTCCATGATCGCCACGCTCAACGGAAAGCTCAGGCGCTTGGAGAGCTCTTCGTACTGGTTGAGGATATCCAGGAGAACATGCTTCTGGGGCACGTCTGTCCGGATATCCAGGACCTCGTCGTAATCAGCTTCCGGGGTGATCACCTGCTGCAGGATATTCTCCGAGCCCAGGAGCAGATGCTTGATGAGCACGAGGTCGTTCATATCGAAGCAGGGTCCGGTCTTGCGGAACAGCTCAAGACAGCCGATGATCTTCGTGTCTCTGTAGATGGGCAGCGCGATCATGGACTGGAACATAATCGGCAGCTCGTGTGCCCCCAGACCGGTCTCGCTCACGTCGGATATCAGAATAGGCTTTGCCCTGTCCCTGACGGTGAAGGTGAAGATATCGCCGTTTTCGATGCTCTTGGGCACCTCGCCCTGGAGCCCCTTGCAGAACCATGCATTCTGCGGCGCCCATATGTACACCAGCGCTGCATCAAAGGAGGTGATATGTTCGATGAAGTTCAGGAAAAGATCGGAGATTTTCTCCACGCGGACATCCACTTCGGAGAGAAGGGACACCTGGAAGAGCAGCGGGATAACCTCGGCGTTTTGCTTGATGAACTCAGGGGAGAGTTCCAAGGTCTGATCGATAACATACCTGGTCAGTCTATCATTGCACATGATGCTCCGTTAGCTCCCCATCGGGTAATTTCATCAACAAGAGTGATTACTTCATACATTGCAATGTGCATTCCCAGAAGGTCTCAAACTCCCTGCATGCCTTTTTCAATTCAGAGAGCCCCCGAACACCGAGTCTTCCCAGCTGCTCAAGTATTTCTCGTCGCGTCAATCTCACGGCTGCCCTACCCAATTGTTAATTCCGATCATCAAGCAAACATAATGCCACTGGTCACCACCCTGAAATATCCCGATATAACGAACAGTTATATGGCTGTGTACCATATCTGCAAAAACAGCTGTTCTCCGGGAAAGAACTTTTGTTACTTTTTATAAGAAAGAAATTTCATACTGATCCGGGAGCCCTTTGCGTACAGATCGGGAATCCCCTCATAAAGGCGGGTATTGCTTTTTAAGATCATCTGCCGAAATTGCGCATCCCCATGATCCACAGCAGGGCGAAGTATACGGCGGCCCCCAGCCCGATTGAGGAAGCGAGCAGGGAAAGGCTCATGAGGTTCAGGCCCTCGGTCCAGAACTCCATACGCACGAACCAGAACAGGCCTGCTCCCATGGCCGCAACGGCTCCGGCCATCTTCCCCACGGGGGACCATACCTCCGAAGACAGAGTGATACCCTGCCGGGTGAGGATCCGGGAGAGCATGACCATCTGCACGGCCACGGAGATGCTGCTCGCCAGCGCGATGCCCGCGTGTTTCAGGAAGGGCATGAGCGCCGCGCTGAGCAGAACATTGACCACGAGCGAGATCCAGGCCGTCCTCACCACCTGGTTTGCCTGCTGCATGGCGTACAGGGTCTGGGTGAGAACCCGCGAGACCCCCACCGCGCACAGGCCGAGGGCATACATGCGCAGGGCCTGCGCCGAGGCGGCCACGTCATCCGGACCGAAGGCGCCCCGCATGAAGAGCACGGCGAATATCGGCTCAGCGAGTACGATGATCCCGATGGTCGCGGGTATGGTGAAGAGCAGGACCGCGACGATCGACTCACCGGTGAGTGTGCGCAGGGCCTGGTGATCGGTCCGGGCGTACGCGGCGCTCAACGAGGGGAGCATCACGTTGCTCACGGCAAAGGCAAAGAGTCCCAGCGGGAGCTCGACGATGCGGTTCGCATAGTAGAGGTACGATACGCTGCCCGTGGAGAGCAGGGATGCGAGCAGGGTCCCGATGAAGACATTGAGCTGGTACACCGAGGCCCCGACCGCCGCCACCCCCATGAGCTTCAGCACCTGCCTGAGCCGGGAGTGGAAGATGTTCCTCGTGAACCCAACAGACACACGCATCCTTCTTAAGGGCACGATCTGCAGCAGGATCTGGGCGATTCCCCCCAGGATCACCCCCCAGGCGAAGGCGTCCGCCGGGGAGGAGAACACGGGATACACGACATGGAACAGCACAGGCATCCCGATCATGAACACATTCAGGAGAATGGGCGCACCCGCAGGTGCAGAGAAATGCCCGAGGGAGTTGAGCACCCCCATGAGCAGCGCCCCGATGCCGATCAGCAGGATAAAGGGGAACATGATCCGGGTGAGGTGTACCGTCACGTCGAAGATCTCCTGGTCGAGAAAACCCGGTGCGATGAGGGCTACAATGAAGGGTGCGACGATCTCGCCCAGAATCACCAGCCCGGCAAGGGAGAAAAACAGCAGGGTGAACACCCCGCGGGTGAGCTCTACGGCTTTCTGAAGGCCGTCTTTTTCCTTGGACTCCACAAACACCGGAACAAAGGCCACACTCACAGCGCCCTCGGCCATGAACCTGCGGAGAAGGTTGGGTATCCTGAAGGCCACGATGAATGCATCCGCCAGCAGACCCGCCCCCAGGAGCCACGCCATCACCATGTCCCGGACAAAGCCCAGGATGCGGCTGATTCCGGTAAGCCCTCCAACCGCGGCGATCTTTCGCTTCGTGCTCTTCTTCATGGGCCCGCCGGACGCTCGCCTATTTCTTCCCGGGTCACTGGCCGGTGTCTTGCTGCTTCTTTACATCGGCCCGGACTCGGACGACCTTTTCTGGGAGAAACTCAAGGTCGGTCGTGAACCTCACGTATCCGTGAACGTATCCTTCGGACGACCCGCTTGACAGCTTCACCGCAATCTTCCTGCTCTGGCCGGGATTCAACACGAACGGCTCCTGTTCCCTAAGGGAGAGCAGGGTGGGAGGCTTTGCCTCGATCGACAAAATCCTGACCGGTCCCTCCCCCTTATTCTCGCACACAATCTCCCGGACTGAGGTATCGTTCTGCGGTATCTTCCCGAAGTTCACCAGGCGGGGGGTCACCTTGAGTATCTCCACGACCTGTGCCTTCAGGGTGAAGGTGACGAGGTCCGCCTCAGGATCGTTGGTCTCCACCCTGATGTTCTTGAGAATCTCATTCGTATATGACCCGGTGGATATTTTCACCTCGATCTTCCCCACCTTGCCCGGTTCTATGGTCCGCCCTCCCGGGGCAGAGATATCGACCCCTCAGCACGGCCTTGCCTTGAACACCAGGGGTTCGTCTCCGGCATTCTTCAGGAGAAACTCGTGGACAAGGTCCTTGCCCTGAGGGATCTCTCCTGCGTCGAACACCGGGTTGAGCATTTCGGCCCTGGGTGCGCAGAGAACGGTGAGCGGAAAAAGAACGAAAGCAGAAAAGGCCAAGATCCCTCCGGAAACGAGAAATCTCTTCATGTTCATACCTCCGAGACAGTGAGCTATCACAAATCAGCTCCTGTTTCCACCGGTAATTGGCGGCGCTTGCCTTCCTCCTGTTGACATTTTGGCGCCCTCAGCATAGATTTTCCCCATGCGTGGAAAATTGGAACAGCCCAAGGGACTTATCGAGCTCATTTCCGTAGAGGTGGAGCGTATCGACACCGAATACGGAGAGCTCTGGCTCAGTTATGAATACAGCTGCCCCGCTGGACAGTACAAATCCGCCATGGGGCTTCCCATCTTCAATTCAAAGGAAATGACGAACCTCTTCTTCAAGGAGCTCATGGCCGAGGCCCGCCATCTTTCCGAGATGGACAGCAACGACGTGTGCGCCGTGGGTCTCAACGTGGCGAACAAGATCAACAGCATGCTCCCCATCAAGAACCTCTGCCAGCGGGTGATCGACGTGCTCCAGTCCGGCGATCCCTTGGAGGAAAACCGCGAATACATCGATTTGTGCACGGCCGGGTTCAATTTCAAGGACGGGGACTTGAGCCTCTCGTCCATGGGGTTCGACGATCGCTTCAAGACCTTCATGTCGCGGGCGCGCAGCAAGATGGAGCAGGGGTACTACACCATCGCTGCCGACGACCTGGAAAAGGCCAACACCCTGTGCTCGACCTCGCCGCTGATCCACAAGCTCATCGGCATCTGTCACCGGGAGCTGGGGCACCTGGACCTCGCCCTGGAGATGTTCACCAAGGCCATGGACCTGGGCGACAAGGAAAAGGACACCTACCTCTATCTCTCCGAGATCCACTTCTTTCTCAACAACATGGAAGAGGCTTCACGCATCCTGAGCTCCATGCTCGAAGAGTACCCCGATGATGTCAGGGCACTGGTGGAGCTGGCGAACATCCGCTACCAGATGGATGAGAGCTATGTCGACATCCTTGACAGGGCTTTTTCCTGCGACCGGGAAGCCACCCGGAAAAACATCCTCCAGACCTTTGTCTTCAAAAAGGTCGGACATACCAAGCCCAGGAAGACGTCGCTGGAGAGGGCATCCATACTGCTGAAAATCCCGGAATCCACCATCCGCCTGCTCGCATCGAGCAACCGGATCCCCGCCAGGACCTTCCCGGACAGCGACGAAATGGTCCTCGACGAACACGAGCTGCAGTCGTGGGCCTTTGTATACAGGAGATACAATCTGCTTGAAGATGAAATCCAGAGAGTTACCACTAACCCTGCAGGACATAAGAATCAGAGCATGGCTGTACTGCCCTGAGGATTCCTTCCGGGGACTGCGTCCCGTCATCGTTTTCTGCCATGGGATTCCGGGGGGCAACCCTGATCCAACAGACCGGGGATACCTCGACCTGGTTGAGGAGCTCGGGTGCGAGGGATACTGCAGCGTCCTCTTCAACTTCAGGGGGTGCGGCCTCTCCGGAGGCAGTATCGACATGCGCGGTTGGTACGACGACCTCTGCGCCGTGGTATACCAAGTATACAACACCCCGGGCATCGACCCTTCGGCCATCCACTGCGTCGCCTTCTCCGCGGGAGGCGCGATCGCGGCGCGATATGCCGCCATGGAGAAATACCTGCAGAGCCTCCTGCTCATGGCGACGCCGGAGAACTTCCGCGACATCCTGCCCGAAGATCCCCTGGCGCTCAAAGAGCACTTTCTCAAGATCGGCGTGATCCGGGACGAGCGGTTTCCGCCGGATCTCACCCGGTGGTACGATGATTTTCTCGACTTAAGGCCGGGCGTGCATCTGCCCTTTGTCTCGCCCAGGCCGGTGGGCATCGTGCACGGCGAAGACGACGAGACCGTCCCTCCTGAGCACGCATCCAGGCTCTTTGAAGCCGCGTGCCATCCCAAGAAGCTCATCATGCTCCCGAAAGGGGCGCACCAGCTCAGGAAGGACCCAAGGGTATTGCCCCTCATCAAGGACTGGCTGAAACAGGTGCGCGAGAAGTCCGGATAATAAACAATGAACGACCTCTTGACCATGGACAACCGCTTTTACCCGCTCTTCATCGACCTCAGAGACAGGCTCGTGGTGGTGGTGGGCGGGGGAATGGTGGCCTGGCGGAAGGTCGAGGCGCTCCGCAGGGCAGGCGCCCGCGTGAGGGTCATAGCACCCGAGGTGGTCGAGAGGATCGAACAGGACGAGGGGCTCGAGGTCGTACGCCGCGGCTACGAACCGGGAGATCTGGACGGGGCCTGGCTGGTCATCGCGGCCACGGACGATGAAGAGACGAACGTTGCGGTGAGCCGGGACGCCGAGTCGCGCCGCGTCTTCTGCAATGTCGTTGATCAGCCCGGGCTGTGCAGCTTCATCGTCCCCTCGGTCGTGGAAAAGGGCCCCATCAAGATCGCCATCTCAACTGGCGGGGTCTCTCCGGCGCTCTCGAAAAAGATGCGCATCCGGATCGGCAAGCTCCTGGGAGACGAGTATTCCATCCTCGCTCTCATCATGGGCAGGATCAGGCCCATCGTGCTTTCAGGCGAAGGCGGGCACGAAGACCGCAAACGGATATTCGAGGTGCTGATCGACTCCGAGCTCCTGGACGCCATCCGTGAGCACAACCGGGATCGCGCGGAACAGATCCTCTTCGAGGCGCTCGGAGAGCGCATCGACCTGACGGAGGTGCTGCCGTGATCCTGTGGGCCGTGGTCATCCTCTATGTCCTTACCGGCGCCTGTTTCATCACCTACCTCTTCTGGAGAAGGCGCCCGGTTGTGCTGATCGCCCGCGGGATGTTCCTGGCCAGCATCGCTCTCCACATCCTGCTCACCCTCTCCCTGACCGGACCGGCTTGTCGAATCCCCCTGGTCTCTCCCGTCCAGGCCGTCAACATGATGGTTCTGCTGGCCTCCGTGGTCTTCATCTTCTTCGCCTTCCGGGGACAAACCGCAGTGCTCGGCGCCTTTTTCCTGCCTGTGGCGGCCGTGGCACTCGGGATGACCGCGCCGGGGCTCCAGGCAGGCGGCACAACTACCCCTGTGATGTTCCAGGCATGGCACTCCCTGCACACCGTGAGCGTGGTCGCGGGAGAAGCGCTCTTTGCCGTGGCGTTCGTGGTCTCGGTCGTCTACCTGATTCATGAAAACATCATTCGTAAGGGGCGCATCCACTGGACCGCAGCGGGCCTTCCCCCTTTGAGGCTCCTTGACAGGATCCTGTCGGTCTGCCTCGGAGCCGGGTTCGTTGCTATCACCGCGGGCATGCTCTTCGGGGCCCTGTGGGCATCGAGCCTGGGTGTGGGCCTTTCTCAGATCGCCATGAAGATCTCGGCAGGGGCGGCCATCTGGCTGGTCTTTGCCTTCAGCATTCACCAGCGGTTCGCCATACGGTGGTCGGGCAGGCGGACCGCCCTCATCACCATCACCGGGTTCCTTATCATGATCATCCTTTTCGTCGGGGTGAACTTGGTATACCCGGGTGCACACGGCGCAGGGCTTGCCCGATGAACCGGCTCGGCTGCATCAGCATCAACCACCGGAGCGCGCCGGTGGAAATCAGGGAAAAGGTCATCCTGTCTCCGCAGGACTTCCGGAGCCTGTGTTCGCGCGACCTGGGAGAGGTGTATACACTCACCACATGCAACCGATCCGAGGTATACTGGACCGGATTGGATGAACAGACCATCATTGATCACCTGGCATCGCTCTCGGGAATACCCGGCAAAGACCTAAGGGGCTATTGTGAAATCTACCGGGGCGAAGAGGCGATCCGCCATCTGTTCATGGTGGCATCGGGCCTCGACTCTCTCATCATCGGAGAAAACCAGATCCTGGGACAGGTCAAGGACGCCTACAGGCAGGCCCTGGCCGCTGGCACCACCTCAACCTTTCTGAACAAGGCCCTGCACCGGACCTTCCGGACGGCCAAACGGGTGCGCACCGAGACATCCATCGGCAGATACCCGGTATCCGTGGCATCCCAGGCGGTAGAACTGGCTTGTCACATATTCGGTGACATCAGCTTAAGTCCGGTGCTCGTCATCGGGGCGGGCGACATGGCGGGCATCGCAGCCCGCCGTCTCATAGACCGCGGTGCAGGAGATCTGTGCATCATCAACCGGACCTTTTCCACTGCGTGCGATCTGGCCAAGGAGCTGGGCGGCAAGCCCCGCCCTTTCAGCGCCCTGAGGGATGAGCTCCTCCGGTGCGCCATCGTCATCACATCCACCGGCTCCCCGACCCCCATCATCACCCGGGCCATGATGGACGACGTGATGAGGCAGCGCAGGAACGAGCCCATGATCATCATCGACATCGCGGTCCCCCGGGACGTTGAGCCTGAGGTGGGGAAATGCTACAATTGCTACCTCTACGATATCGACGCCCTGAAAACCATCGTGGACAAGCACGTCTCCTTCCGGCAGGAGGAGACGGACAAGGCGCAGGCCATCATCTCGGCCGAGGTGGAGCGTTTCGCCCGATGGGCCGGCTCCCTGGACGCCCAGGCCACCATCCGGGACCTGTTCCTCCTCATGGACGAATACATCGCCTCGGAGATGAGGGCGAACTCGCTTGAGCCCGGGCAAGCGGCCATCGTGGAGCAGAAGCTCCGCTCCTCGCTCAAGCGGTATCTCCACCGGGTGGCAAGCTATCTGAAGGAGCACCCTACGCTCACCAATATCGAACAGACACGGAGGATCTTCCAGCTCGATGAGGATTATCAGGATCGGCACAAGGGGTAGCAGCCTGGCGCTGCTGCAGACGAACATGGTGCGCGGGGCCCTTGCCCGGCTGGAACCGGGCATTGCAGCCGAGGTGCACACGGTGAAGACCACCGGCGACATCCTCTCGGATGCACCTCTGAGTGCGATCGGCGGCAAGGGTGTGTTCGTCAAGGAAATCGAGCGCAGGCTTTTAAGCGGCGAGATCGACCTCGCAGTCCACAGCCTCAAGGACATGCAGGCCGTGCTGCCTCAAGGGCTTGCCATCGGTGCATACCTCGAGCGTGAAGACCCCCGGGACATGCTCTTTTCCGCAGGCAGCCACACGCTGGAAGATCTCCCTCAAGGGGCCCGCATCGGCACATCAAGCATGCGCAGACGGTGCCAGATACGCAATCTCCGCCCCGACCTCAAGGTGGTGGACATCCGCGGAAACGTACCCACCAGGCTCGACAAGGTGGGGAAAATCGTGGACGCGGTGGTCCTTGCCGCAGCGGGCGTCAGGAGGCTTGGGCTCAAAGAGGGCGTGGCGCTCGATGTCCAGAGCATGGTGCCTTCGCCCGGGCAGGGCATCATCGCAGTCGAGGCGAGAAGCTCGGACCATGAGCTCCATGCCCTGCTCGAAAAAATCGACCACCATCCTACCCGGATCTGCGCAGAGGCGGAGCGGGAGTTTCTCGCAGCACTGGGTTCAGACTGCAATCTCCCTGCAGGGGCATACGCGACCCTTGAGGGCGGCCAGAGCGTCTCGATCCTGGGCATGCTCGGGAGCCCCGACGAGGCATGTGTGGAGCAGATGCACATGCAGGGTACTGACCCTTCGGTGGGGCGGCGTCTGGCCCTTGCCCTGAAGGAGAGGCTCGGCCAGGAGGTTCTCTCATGAAGGTCTTTCTCATCGGCGCAGGCCCGGGCGACCCCGGCCTCATCACCCTCAAGGCGTGCCGCATCATTCCCCGATGCGACGTGATCGTCTATGACGACCTCATTCCGCTGGAGATCCTCTCCCTGGCAAAACCGGATGCAGAGAAGCGGTATGTGGGGAAGCGCGGCGGAAAGGTGTATTTGGAGCAGGCCAGGATCAACGAGCTGCTGGTGGAGCTCGCACGTCAGGGCAAGACCGTTGCGCGCCTCAAGGGCGGAGACCCGTGCGTCTTCGGCCGGGGGGGCGAAGAGGCGCTCTATCTGAAAAAACACGGCATCCCGTTCGAGATCGTCCCGGGAATCACCTCCGCCATTGCCGGGCCGATCAGCGCGGGTATCCCGCCCACCCACCGAGGATATGCCTCGTCGGTCAAGTTCGTGACAGCTCACGAAGACATTTCTAAGGAATCAGGCTTTCTCGACTGGAAGCATCTGGCCGCCGAGAAGGGCACTCTCGTGTTCCTCATGGGCGCATCCAGGATCAAGGAGATCGCCGACAAGCTCATGCAGGAAGGAATGAGCCCGGAGACGCCCTGCGCACTCGTGCAGGACGCCACCACCCCCCTGCAGCGCCGGGTGGTCTCAACCCTTGCCAGGGCGGGACAGGACGCCCGGGAGCACGCCATCGGCTCCCCGTGCATCATCGTGGTCGGCGCAGTCGCATCGCTGAGCAAAGAGCTCTTCGATGATGTTCCCAGGCCCCTTGCCGGCAGGACTGTGCTCATCACCCGGCCTTCGCACCTCGCCCTCCAGACCGCCTCGCTCTTTGCGGACAACGGGGCGAGGGTGGTGCTCTATCCACTCCTGGACATCTCCCCCCTGCCCTTTGACCTGCCGGACGTGAACGCCTTCGACCTCTTCATCTTCACCTCGCAGAACGCGGTGCCGCTCTTCATGAACAAGATGCTTGCGGCAAACCTGGACGCGCGGAGTTTCGGCAGGAGCAAAATCTACTGCATAGGGCCAAAAACCAGGGACGCCCTTTTCTCCTATGGCATCCGCGCGGACGGCACGGCCGATGAATATCGCGCCGAGGGGATCGTGGAGATGCTCCGTGAAACCGGCCTCTCAGGGAAAAGGGTGTGCCTGCCCCGAGCGCGGGGAGCGAGGGGCTATCTGGTCGACGCCCTTAAAACGCGGGGCGCGGATGTTCTGGAGATCCCGGTGTACGAGACCGTGCTCCCGAAGGATGCCTCGAAGGAGGGTTTCCTCTCCGCGCTGGCGGCGGTGGACACTGTGGTGTTCACCAGCCCCTCGGGATTCCGTCACGCCGTTGAACTCCTGGGAGATGATCGTGACCTGCTCGGGTCAAAGCGGCTCGCCGCCATCGGCCCGGTGACCGCAGACACCATGCAGAGGCTCGGCCTGCCTGCGCAGGTGACGGCCCATGAATACACCGACGAGGGCATTATCGAAGCATTGAAAGGAGAATCGCTGTGATCGGAATTTCCAAGCTCTACTGCGGGACCGTGGAGGCATCCGACCCCTTGAGGTACGGCAGGGTCTCAAAAGACCTCCCCTCCCACCTGCTCCAGTTCTCGGCCGACAAGAAGCCCGTGGTGGTATGGAACATCACGCCCGCCTGCAACTTGAGGTGCGTGCACTGCTACGCCGCGACCGACGCGCCGCGGGACGAGCTCTCCACCAGCGAGGGAATGGAGCTCATCGCAGAGCTGCATGACTATGGATGTCCGGTGGTTCTCTTCTCGGGCGGGGAGCCGCTCATCCGAAAAGACCTGCCCGACCTGGTCAGACGGACGGTCAAATCGGACATGCGCGCTGTGATCTCCACCAACGGGACCCTGATCACCCGGGACCTGGCCATGGAGCTCGCAGACTGCGGCCTTTCCTACATCGGAGTGAGCCTTGACGGCCTCCAGGAGGTCAACGACTCCTTCCGCGGGGTATCGGGCGCCTTCCGAGACGCGCTCAAAGGCATCGAGCATGCCATGCACCAGAACATCAAGGTGGGCCTGCGCTTTACCATGAACCGGAGAAACATCTCCGAGATACCCGGGATCTTCGACCTCATGAAGGCCGAGGGCATAGCCCGCATCTGCTTCTACCACCTCGTGTATACCGGCAGGGCCAGAGAGCTCATGGAAGAAGACCTCTCCCCGGAGCAGACGCGGGACACCCTGGATCTCATCATGGACCGCACGAAAGAGATGATCGAGGCCGGGCTTCAGGTGGAGGTGCTCACCGTAGACAACCACGCGGACGGCCCGTACGTCTACCTGCGCATGAAAAGCCGGAACGACCCCCGGGCCGAAGGGGTGCTCGAGCTGTTGAAGATGAACGGCGGCAACTCCTCGGGGCTTGGGATCGGCTGCATCAACTGGGACGGCGAGGTCTACCCCGACCAGTTCTGGCGCACCCGGGTGCTGGGCAATGTCCGGGAAAGGCCCTTCTCCGCCATCTGGGAGGATCGCTCCAACGAGTTTCTCATGAAGCTTAAAAACAAGAAGGAGCACGTACAGGGCAGGTGCCGGAAATGCCGGTGGCTCGACGTGTGCGCGGGCAACTTCCGCGCCCGCGCCGAGGCGGCTACGGGAGATCCGTGGGGAGAAGATCCTGCCTGCTACCTGAGAGACGACGAGATCTTCTGAGGCGCCGGGGCAACATTGCCGGGGTTTGAACTGCAATATTCGCTGTGAGCGATAACCAGGACATGAGGGTTCGCGGGATGCGCCCTCTTTTCGGTGGCCCCGGTCAAAGTCCCTTTCCCCCGCCTGCATCCTCTATGGGAACCGGCCGGCAACAGGTGCGTGGTACACGGGGTTCGTTTTTCGCATTGCCGCCGATCCCTGTTCATGCTAGTAAATTGCCATTCGATGTAATATTTTCGGGCGGTAATCCTCCCATTCCTGGCTGAGCCGGTGTTTGCCCTTTTCGGGTTGGGATACGAGGGGTTCTGCACGAATAAACCCAACAGATCCCGGTCGAAGAAATCCCCTCTGTCCTCCTGTCAGGGATGCAGCCTGCTCGTATCCGCCGGGATGGGATATTCCCGGCATGTATGGCGGGGTAAAGGCAGCATGCAGACCGGTTCTTCATCCGCCTCCCTTGACGCCAGGCCGGGACGCGCTTATTTTTGTCACCAGGACAAAGATGATGAGTCAGAGAATGATGCGTGAGACCGGCAGGTTTTCTTTATTTTCACGGCATGCGCCCGTTTCCGGGTATCCTGAAGACAATACATTCCCTCTTCGCCCGAGAACCCTTGTCGCTGCCGGCGAGCGGCCGGGGAATTGATCGTGTACCCCGGGAAAAACAGCATCCTGCTGGTCGAACCCGAGCCGGAGAGCCGCAAGACGTTCATCGCGGCCCTGGAGGCAGGGGGCATGGACTGTATGGTCGCGGAGAGCGGCAGCGCGTCTGAGGCCGTATCCCTGCTGGGAGACCCTTTGAATCGATTCGATCTCGTAGCGGTGTCTCTGAACCTGCCCGGGGCCTCCTGGCTCGACCTGTTTGAGCAGACCAAGGACCTGGACGATCCCCCGCCCTTTGTCGTGATCTGCGGCACAAAAACCATCCATCAAGCGGCCGAGGCGCTGAAGCAGGGCGCGGACGAATATCTGATCCAGGACCCGCCCCAGGCGTATCAGGCCCTGCTTCCGCTGGTTGTTCAAGAGGTCTTAGAGCGGCGTGAAAATCGCCGGTTCAGACGCACGACAGAGCACGAAGTCAGTGATGCCCGGCAGGCCCTGGAAAAAGAAGTCCGCAGGCGCACGGCTCAGCTCATGAGGACAAACCGGCGCCTGAGGCAGGAGATCGATGAGCGCAAGCGACTGGAAGAAGATCTGCGGCTCAACGAGCAGCAGTTCACGCTCTTCATGGAGCACTTTCCCGGCATGGTCTATCTCAAGGACGAGCAGAGCAGGTTTCTCTACCTCAACCAGTATCTGGAGGATGTCTACGGCATCAAAATCGATGCCTGCATCGGCAGAACCGACCGGGATATCTGGCCCGCAGAGATATCCAGTGCACTCATGGAAGACGACCGGAAGGTGCTGGCATCCGGAAAGGAACTGCAGAAGATAGAAGACATTCGGTTCGGCGATTTCCAGGCATCCTTCTTTACACAAAAGTTCCCGATATTTCAGGATAATTCTCCCGGGCTTATAGGGGGTGTCTCCATCGACATCACTGATTACCGCCGCACCGAGCAGGAAAACCGGCTCCTGGTCTCGGCGGTGGAGCACGCCGCAGAAAGTGTATTCATCCTCGACTCACAGGGGAGGATAATCTACATCAACCACGCAGGTGAACGCTCCCTGCAGATCCCCCGCAACGATCTCAAGGGCAAGCCGTACGAGATGTTTTTTACCCCGGATGGTGGAACAGAGAATGCCTTCTCCTTAAAGGAGCTCCGTGACAGGCCCTGGAGGGGTACGATCCACAGGGATCGGGCTGACGGCGGCCGGCGGGAACTGGACGTGGTCGTCTCCCCGCTGGAGAATGAATCCGGGGCGATCACCAACTATGCGGTCATCGAGCTGGACGTCACCGAAGAAAAGGCCATGCAGAAGGCCCTTGAGCGAAAACGGAGGATGGAGGCGCTGGGGATGCTCGCAGGCGGGATAGCCCACGACTTCATCAATATCCTTCAGCCGATCATCATCAATGCCGAGCTGGTCTCGGACATGCTCCCGCCCGATGCCCCCGAGCAGGAATTCATCGGCCAGATCATCGAGGCGTCGCGCATCGGACGGGAGATCACGAATCAGATCAAGATGTTCGGCTCCCGAAGGAAACCGGTCTTCCCCCCCATAGTTTTGGATACGATCATACGGGAGGCACTGACCATCATCAGGCGTTCCCTGCCCGAGACAGTCACCCTCCGCCAGCGGATATCCGCCAGGGAAACACTGGTCAGGACCGATGCGACCCAGATCTATCAGCTTCTGACCAATCTGTGCGCCAATGCCGTGCAGGCCATGGAAAACAGCCGGGGCACCTTGTGCGTGTCGCTCACGGAGACATCGGTCACTCGAGCTGCGCCGGCCATGGTTTCAGACCTCACGCCCGGAACCTATGCGAAGCTCGTGGTGAAGGACACCGGCTGCGGCATACCGCCTGAGATCATGGATCAGATATTCGACCCGCTTTTCACCACCCGGAAGTCGAGCACAGGCACCGGCCTGGGGCTCGGTGTCGTACATTCCGTGGTCAAGAATGCTGGCGGGTCCATCATCGTCCGGAGCACCCCGGGCAAGGGCACGTCGTTCGAGGTGTATCTCCCTGCCTCAAGCCGGGACTCTGAGCTAAAGGTCTCCGAGGGGCCCCTTGCCACGGGGTGGCGGAAGGGGCGCGTTCTCCTGGTAGACGATGATGTGCTCGAGCTGCGCAGCATTCACCGGATGCTCGTTCGCCAGGGTTTCCGGGTGTCCTCCACCCATGACGCCGACAAGGCCCTGAAGCTCTTCAGGGAGACGCCCAAGACCTTCGATCTGGTGATCACCGATGAACTCATGCCCTTCATGAGGGGCAGCGAGATGGCTGCCGCCATGCAGGAGATCCGCAGAGACCTGCCGGTCATCATCTGCTCGGGCTCCGAGAAGGCGCTGGATGAAATCCGCAGCGGAGCAGCCGCCTTTTCCAGCCTGATCTCCAAACCATTTTCACCCGAGGTCCTGCGCGACGCCATCGATCAGGCCCTCGGCCGTGGGGGCTTTACATTTTCATGAAACCGTCTTATGAGACTTGCATGGACGACCGCAAAAAAATCCTTATCATTGACGATGATAAGCTCGTCTGCAGTTCCATTGCGAACGTCGCACGGAGCCTGGGTTATGAAAGCGCCCAGGCGTTTACCCTCGAGGAGGGCCTGGACGCCATCCGCTCGGCCCCGTTCGATGTGGTGTTTCTCGATGTGCGCATGCCGGATGGAAACGGCATCGACATCCTCCCCCAGGTCTGCAGAAACAGCGGTTCGCCCGAGGTGATCGTGATCACCGCCTACGGCGATCCCGAATCCGTGGAATCAGCCCTGTCCAAGGGTGCATGGGACTATATCGAAAAACCGTTTTCCAAGACGGATCTGGCCCAGCTCTTGAAGGACGCCCTCCTGTATCACGAGAGCAACACCCTTCCCCAGGCAGCCCTGGATTTCGAGAAGGAGGGAATCCTGGGCCACAGCCCGGGCATGAAGAAATGCCTGACCCTCCTGAGCAAGACCCTGTCCAATGACGCCAGCGTGCTCATCACCGGCGAAACCGGCACCGGCAAAGAGCTCTTCGCACGCGCCATTCACAACCACTCGCTCAGGAAGGACCATGATTTCGTGGTGGTGGACTGTGCCGCCCTCCCTCCGAACCTCGTGGAAAGCATCCTCTTCGGCCACGAGAAGGGCTCGTACACCGGGGCCGACAAGGCCCAGCCGGGCCTGGTATATCAAGCCAACAAGGGGACGCTCTTCCTGGACGAGGTGGGTGAGCTCCCGCTCTCAATACAGAAAAAGTTTCTCCGTGTCCTGCAGGAGGGGCGCTTCCGCCCCATCGGGAAATCGAGCGAGGTGGAGAGCGATTTCCGGGTGATCTCCGCCACGAACCGGGATCTGGACGACCTGGTCGCGAAGAAGGCCTTCCGCAAGGATCTGCTGTTCAGGCTCCGATCCATCACCATCGACCTGCCCCCCTTAAGGGAGCGGCCCGAGGACATCCAGGACCTGACGAACCACTATCTCAAGCGGCACAGCAAGAAGTACGGGATCAAACCCAAGCGCGTAAGCGCCGGGTTTAGGGATATCCTCATGCAGTATTCCTGGCCCGGAAACGTGCGCGAGCTGATTCACGCCCTGGAGAGCGCGCTGGCCGTGGCGCACGACAGTCCCATCCTGGTTCCCAAGCATCTTCCCTACCACATACACGTCCAGGTCAAGCGTATCGCCGCCGCCAGGAAGCAGGTGCAGCCGGGCGGGCTCCAGGCATTCGGAGACAACACCCTGCCCAGCCTCAAGGACGTTCGGGAAGAGGCTGTCAGTGAGATCGAAGAGCAGTACCTCAAGGAGCTCATGCGACAGACAAAGGCCGACATCCGCGCGGCCTGCAGGGTATCGGGGCTCTCGCGGTCCCGTCTCTATGCGCTGCTCAAACAGTACGAGATATCCTGATAACCCTCTTTTCTCTTGCAGGTAGTGGGGCCAGGTCTCACCGATCTTTGTGGTGACCTCGACCCCGCTCTTTCGCATGTCCTGTACGGCGGACATCCTTACATGAGAGCCGGCTGTCTTTTCCGGGTGCATCCGGCACATGGGAAGGGAATCGCAAAATCATTGAAAAAGGGCCTTCTTCCCCGCCCTGCCGCCGCAGCCTCCAGAGATAGAGACCGAATTGGCATATAGTTTGTTAGGTACGGCATCATGGATATTCAGAAGCCCACTTTCACCCATATCATTTCCAAGGTGAGCAGGTCGTCTTCTCCCGGCCTTCCCGAGCTGCGGTCAGTCCGCAACCGGTACCTGGCCGAGGTTGAACGCTTCTATCTGACGGAACTCATGAAGTGCACCTCCGGAAACGTCACAAGCGCCTGTAAAATCTCAGGCGTTTCACGGTCCCGTTTATACGCCCTTCTCCATAAGCACGAAATCTCCCGTCATATGTAGCCGCGCCCTGTTCTGCCCGACAGGAATCCCGGAGCCCGTATGGTGGTGTTCTCCGCAGGGGAGACTTCGGCTTATTCGCATGTAAGGGTTTGATTACCCGAGGCTCTTATCCTCCCCGGTGCGGCCCCGAGACAGGAAAGAAGTCTCCCCGCAGGCGCAATCGTCCAGGATCTTACTCGTAATGTGCTGTTATTCCATGGGGATAAGAATCCGTGTATGAGACGCCCCATCACAACACTGCAAGATATGGTCATATTCCGAAATCCTGCCGGATAAAATCCCATCTGAAAAGAATCATCCTATATGACAGGACAGGATACCAGGGGGATGCAGCAGGCAAATTTCACTGGTCATTCTGTAGGTCCCTATTTTTACTATAATATTTTGCTGCAGGGAATATCGGCACACGAATTGAATAGAGAGGGTGACAGTTGAGAAGTCATCGGGGTTACAGCCGACAGATAACCGGATCACCAGAGACAATACGTAGGAGGAGTTACGAATGAGCATACACAGTGGTTTTGGTACACTGAGTTCAAGGAGCAATACGGTCGAGATCACCACTACCCTCTTCGAGTTGATGGAAGCAATGGTCGAGCAAACCGACAGTGAAGACACAGCCGGTCTTCACGGGCAGGGTCGTTCCCAAACCGATCTGGATCAGGACAGGCAGATCGCCAGGACGATTGCAAACATGTTTTTATCCGGGAAGATCAGGTTCAAGCATCCGCGGAACATCGAGCAGAACTTCCCCGAGCTGTTTGATTAATGAAATCTTTTAGGTGGCCGGCAAACCCCAAGTGCGCGCATGCCCCATATGAGATGTGCCCTTGGGGGTGCTTAAAAAAAGGAGGAGACGAATGATACGGTTTGGTGGGTTGTTCCAGCCGAGTGGCTGGAAAACCGAGAACCATGTCCCGGTCATCGAATGTCCTGATTCCGTTCAGAAAGACGGCACATTCGAGATCAGGGTTTCCATCGGCAAGGAGATTCCGCATCCCAATACCACGGAGCACCATATCCGCTGGATAAAAGTGTTCTATCTCCCGGAAGGAGACCGGTTCACCTATCAGCTCGCGCACATCCAGTTCTCGGCGCACGGAGAATCGGCGGCCGGGCCGGATCAGGGACCTGCGCACACGGATCACTCAGCCGTTGTAGCGGCCAGATTGAAGAAATCGGGGAAGATCTATGCAACGAGTTATTGCAGCATCCACGGCCTCTGGGAAAACACCAGGCCGATCCAGGTACACTAGTGTCTCCTTACAGGCGACTATTTTCAGGCAAACCCTCGAAGGAGGGCCCCAAGAGTCTCTGTCTTACCCGAACAGGAAAATCATGGAAAGTACAGGAGCACACACGATGGGAAACGGGCAGTCCGGGTGGACCCGCACTGTGCTGCATGCACTGAGAAGGCGGAAGATTGATGGCGGGAAAAAGGATCTTCGAACCCATTCCTCTTAAGGTCGCGGTCGTGGTGGCCGGATCTCGAAACGCTCCTGAGCGTAATAGGAAGGGCCCACGCATATGCGGGGATTCAGAAAATCACTGCCGAGCACCTCTCCCTGGCGCTTCAGGAGGTGTACCGAAGGTCGTTATCCACACCGGAGACGGGAGGCTCCGCAGGCACCCCGCTCCCGCTGTGCGGATCAGGTATATGGTCGAACCGGTAACCATGATGGAACCGACAAAATCTCATATTAAAAAGGTGCTTATCTATGGCAAATAGACATGACTATTCCGAGCTTCAGCTTTATCTCCGAAAGATCAGACGGTATCCTCTCCTCCTGCCCGAGGAAGAGTACAAGCTGGCAAAACAGTATCAGCAGGGCGACGTGAATGCCGGGCAGAAGATCATCCATGCAAACTTGAGATTCGTCGTCAAGGTGAGCCAGAAATACTTCAACAGCGGACACAACTATCTCGAGATCGTCCAGGAAGGAAATCTGGGGCTCATGAAGGCCCTCACACGATTCGACCCCGACAGGGGGGTGCACTTCATCTACTATGCCGTGTGGTGGATCGAGGCATCCATCAAGGACTTTATCCGGAAGAGCAGTAAAATCCGCACGGGGACGCTGCGGCATACCAAGGATCTCCTCTCGCTCGACGAGACCATCGCAGGAGACCCCAGCGAGACGGACCGGTGGGTGGACTATCTCACTGACGATTTCGATCTGGAATCGCTTTACTCCGACCGGGAGATATCACGGCACGTGTCGTTTCTCTTCCAGCAGGGATTCACCATGCTGACACGCCGGGAGCTGTTCATCATCCTCAAGCGCTTTTATTCCGACCCTCCGGTCACCCTCATGGAGATCGGCTCTCAGCTCGGTCTGAGCCAGGAACGGGTGCGGCAGCTCCAGGTCAGGTCGCTCCAGAAGATGAAGCAGTTCCTTGAAGATCAGGAGATCAGCCCCTTACGATCGTATGATCTCATCTCGGGCGGCAGCAGCGAAAAGGCCTGCAGGCTGGCGGGACAATAACGATGCACCCAAGGGGGATGGGTGAGGAGCCGGCGTTTCCCGGCATGTCCGTATGATACGGGGTGACCCATGAAAAAGGGAGGTATGTCCCGTTATGCTCCCATTGAAACGGCTACTCGTTCCGACCGACTTCAGCGAGGCGTCCTACAGCGCCTTCGGCGTGGCCGGGGAGTTTGCGGAGCAGTACCGCGCCCACATCGTGCTCCTGCACGTCATCCCGCCCATTCCCCTGTTTGCCTACGATGTGCCGGCACTGGATGTGTCCGTCTATTCCCGGACACTCCGTGACGCCGCCATGGGACATCTGCACACGCTGATTTCCCACCGGTTCCCCCAGGGAATTTCCGTCGAGCCTCTGGTCGCCCTGGGTGATCCCGCCCGGACGATTGTGAGAAGTGCAAGTGAAACCGGTGCGGACATGGTGGTGATATCGACCCATGGAGAAACGGGATGGAGGCTTACACTCTTCGGCTCGGTCACGGAAAAGGTAGTGAGGTATGCAGACCGGCCCGTGCTCGTTATCCAGGCCGAGCGGGGAGAAGGGGAAAAAAGAGAAGGGACCTGATCGGGTGAGATGATCGAAACCCTAACAAGGCATGGGGATCAGTGTCACCTCTGAGGCTTTGCCGCCATGAGTCGTGCATACCGCAGCTTTGCCCGGCCGGTATTGAGAGGCCCTGCCCGATGAGCTGCAGCAGAGAGTGAAGCCTTTTTCATGAGTGCCGGGACCGATTCCCTATCGCTCGATCTGGCGCAGTGTGATCCCGGTCATCGAATGCGCGGCCCAGGTGGAACAGCGGCCCGCATCAGGCGGATAAAATTAAGGAGGCGTTATGGAGCGATGACACCCCTAAGCGCACCATCCCTGGAAGAAAACCGACAGGCACAGGGAACCATCCTGGAGGTGCACAGCAGCGTGGTGGATGCCCGGTTTCCCTCCCGGCTGCCGCCCATCTATAACCTGCTCCATGCTCAGGGCAGGGAGCCGGTGTATATTGAGGTCCTCCAGCAGCTCGACAGCCAGCGGGTACGGGGGATCGCCTTGACACCCACCACAGGCCTTGAGCGCGGCGCCGTGATCACGGACACCGGGGGGCCCATAACCGTGCCGGTGGGCACCGATCTCCTGGGGCGGGTCTTCAATGTCTTCGGAGAGCCCATCGATCACAAACCAGTGCTCCCTCCAGACATACCCAGGCGGACCATCCACCGGCGAGGTGTCCCGTTGAGCGGCCTGGCGGCGGTCTCCAAGGTCTTCGTGACCGGGATCAAGATCATCGATCTCCTGTCTCCCATCGAAGAGGGCGGGAAAAGCGGCCTTTTCGGCGGGGCCGGGGTCGGCAAGACCGTACTCATCATGGAGATGATCCAGAACATGGTCAGCCGTTACGAGGGGGTGAGCATCTTCTGCGGCATCGGCGAGCGCACCCGTGAAGGAGAAGAGCTCTATCGGGAGATGAAGGAGTCCGGGGTATTGGGCAGCACCATCCTGGTCTTCGGGCAGATGAACGAGCCGCCGGGCGTGCGCTTCCGGGTGGGACACTCCGCCCTGACCATGGCGGAGTACTTCCGGGACGACAGGGAGCAGAACGTGCTGTTGCTCGTGGACAACATCTTCCGTTTCATCCAGGCTGGTTCCGAGATATCGGGACTCCTCGGCCAGATCCCCTCACGGCTGGGTTATCAACCCACTCTGTCCACCGAGCTCGCCGACCTGGAAGAGCGGATCACGAATACCACCCATGGGTCCATTACATCTATCCAGGCCGTCTACGTGCCGGCGGACGACTTCACCGACCCCGCCGCCGAGCATGTGTTCGGCCACCTCACGGCCTCCATCGTACTCTCCCGCAAGAAGGCCGGTGAAGCACTCTATCCCGCCGTGGACCCCCTGCAGTCGGGCTCGAAGATGCTGGCTCCGCACGTGGTGGGGCAAAGGCACTACGAGGTGGCCCAAGAGGTGATCAGGAACCTGGCGGTCTACGAGGACCTCAAGGACATCATCGCCATGCTGGGCATCGAGGAGCTCTCGCGTCAAGACCAGAAGACGGTCCACCGGGCGAGGAGACTGGAGCGGTTTCTCACCCAGCCCTTTGTGGTGACGGAGCAGTTTACCGGATACAAAGGACGGTCCGTATCGCTCGAAGACACCATCGATGGCTGCGAGCGCATTCTGAACGACGAGTTCGAAGACTATCCTGAAGGGGCGCTGTACATGATCGGCTCCATTGACGAGGCGAGAAAGGATGAATCTCAAGGTCGTTGAGCTGTCCCGGGTCCTGATCAACACCCGGGTGAAAAAGGTGGTCGCGGAAGACGAGCAGGGGTATTTCGGCATGCTTCCCCGGCACGCTGACTTCATCACCGCACTGGTGCCCGGCATCCTGACCTTTGAAACACAAGAGGGGGGCATCCAGTATGTGGCCCTTGACGAGGGGATACTCGTCAAGGCCGGGGACGATGTCATGGTGTCCACGGCAAGGGCCGTGCGTGGGGAGGATCTTATAGCGCTCGAAGAAACCGTGCGCAAAGAGTTCTCCATGAAAAGAGAACGGGCAAAAAAGATTCAGGCTGCCCTCTCCAGGCTGGAGGCGGATCTTGCAAGGAGGTTCGTTCGTTTCGGACGCCGGGGATATGAATGATTTTCAGGAAGACAGACGGAGGCGGGACGAAGAGTTCGCCCGCCATGTCCGCACCAAGGGAATCAGGAGGGAGAAGGGCAAGCGCCCCGGCAAGGCAAGCCTGATTTTCGGCCTTGGCATGTTCGGACTGGTGGGATGGTCCATCGCCATCCCCACACTCATGGGGATCGCCCTTGGGGTATGGATCGATTCCCGGTGGCCCAGCCAGTATTCATGGACGCTGATGATGCTCTTCATCGGGGTGATCCTGGGCTGTCTGAATGCCTGGTACTGGGTGAGAACCATGCTCGGTATCCGGGGAAGAAGGAGACGTACACACGATCTTTAAGGTGCTTTCAGGACTGAAGGAACAGGAGGAAGCGAATGGAATTCATGGATCTGGCCGATATCACGCCCGATGCCGTCATTTTCTGGCAAATGGGGTGGATCAAGCTCAACCTGACCATCGTCTTCACCTGGATCACCATGGGCATCCTGCTGGCGGTTTCCTTGCTCGCCACCCGCCGCATTCGGCCGGGAAAAGATTTGAGCCCGTGGCAGAACTTTCTCGAAGCAGTCATCGAGATCGCATCAAACCAGATAGAAGACATCTCCCAGCAGCGTGCGGGCAAGTATTTGGACTTCATCGGCACGCTCTTTCTCTTCATCGCAGTTTCCAACCTGTTCGCGGTCATTCCCGGATACGTCCCGCCCACCGGTTCCCTGGCAACCACCTCTGCCTTGGCATTGTGTGTGTTCGTCGCCGTTCCCGTCTACGGGATCGTAACAGAGGGCCTGGTGCAGTATCTCAAGCTCTACTCATCCCCCACCCTTTTCATGCTTCCCTTCAACATTGTCAGCGAGTTCACCCGAACCCTGGCGCTGGCCGTCCGTCTCTTCGGCAATATCATGTCGGCAAACAAGATCGCCGCAATCCTTATGGCCGTCATTCCCCTGGTGTTCCCGGTGTTCATGCACCTGCTGGAGCTTCTGACCGGCTTCATTCAGGCCTATATCTTTGCCGTGCTGGCCATGGTGTACATCACCTCGGCTACCCGCGTGCAGTATGAACTGGGAGAAGGCTGACAGCGTCGCATCGGTCCGCCTTTTCCAGAGAAAAAGGAGAGCGTGTATTATGGATGTGATCAGCTTAATCGGAATGATATCGATCCTTACCGCAGGGGTTACCATCTCTATCGGGTCCATAGGCTGCGCCCTGGGTGAGGGAAAGGCCGTGGCAAGCTCACTTACCGCCATCGCTCAGCAGCCAGACGAGTCGGGCACCATCAGCCGGACCCTGTTCGTGGGCCTGGCCATGATCGAATCCACCGCCATCTACTGCCTGGTGGTCGCCATGATCCTGATCTTTGCGAATCCCTTCTGGAACTATGCCCTTTCCCGGTAAGGAGAAAGACCTTGATCATCGACTGGTTTACCGTCATTGCCCAGATCATCAATTTCCTCATCCTGGTGGCCCTGCTGCGGTTTTTCCTCTTCGGCAGGATCAGATCCGCCATGCGAGAACGCAAGGCACAGATTGAATCGAGCCTGGAGGATGCCAGAAAAAAACAGGAGCAGGCAGCCAGGGAGCTGGAATCGTGCCGGGTGGAAATACTCGCGTGGGAAGAACAAAGGGACGAGCTGATGAAAGAGGCATCACGGGAGGCGGCGGACAAGCGCAGGCAGCTCCTTCAACAGGTGAAGGAAGAGGCCGGGAAGGAGCGGGAGCGCATATTGAGATCACTCAAAGAGAAGAAGCACGAGCTTGCCAGGGATTTGAGGCTCATGAGCCTGGAAGATGCTGCGAGAATCTCTAGGCGCGTGCTCTCAGAGCTTTCTACCGCAGAGGTTGAGCAGGGGATTGTGAACGTATTCATCTCCCGCATCAGGGATCTCCCCCGGGATCGAAAGGACAAGCTTACTCAGGCCGTACGGGAAGGAAAAAACACGATAACGATCCGAAGCTCGTTCGTGCTCGGCCGCGCCCTTCAGGAGAAAATCTCCATCGTGGTGAAAGAGGAATTCACCGTTGCATCGCCTGTTGAATATCGGCATGAACCCGCACTCGTACTCGGGATCGAGATGAAGGTCGACGACTACACGGTGAGTTGGAGCGCCGCAGACTTCCTGACCGATGTGGAGGAACGGGTCGCAACCGCCATCCGGGGTGCCTTCGGCAGGCCCGGGGAGGATGCGCATGTCTGAAGATACCGCTATCAGCGATCCTGCGGCCGAGGTCATGAAATCCCTTCAGGGCACATCCTCTCTGACCGGGGAGGTGCTGCAACATCTCCACTTCCGGATCCGCATGCGGGAGACCGGGACCCTGGTGCATGTGGAACAGGGCATTGCACGGGTGACCGGCCTTCCCGGCGTCCACGCAGACGAGCTGATCATCTTTCCAGGCGGCCTGAGAGGGATCGCCTTCGATATCGGCGTAGATGAAGTAGGCATCGTGCTCCTGGATGAGAGCACCGGGCTCATGTCGGGCACCGAGGTGCATCGGACCGACAGGGTGCTGGAGATCCCCGTGGGAGAGAGCCTCATAGGCCGGGTGCTGGACCCCTTGTGCAGGCCCCTCGACAGCCTGGGTCCGGTCCAGGGGACCGAGCACCGGTGGATCGAGCGGCAGGCGCCCGATATCATGGCACGGCTCCCGGTGGTGGAACAGCTCCGTACCGGGATCAAGGTGATCGATGCCTTGATCCCCATCGGCAAAGGCCAGCGCGAGCTCATCGTGGGAGACCGGCAGACGGGGAAAACCGCCATTGCCGTGGACACCATCATCAACCAGAAGGGGCGGGATGTCATCTGCATCTACTGCTCCGTGGGCAAGGAGATCTCCACCGTCGCCAGGGTGATCGCAGATCTCAGGAGCAGGGGCGCCATGGAATACAGTATCGTGATGGCGGCCAGCGGCGAAGACCCTCCCGGTCTCCAGTACATCGCTCCCTACAGCGCCACCACGGTGGCCGAGTATTTCCTCGATAACGGCCGCGACGTGCTGATCATTTATGACGATCTCACCCGGCATGCCCGCGTCTACCGTGAGATCTCGCTTCTCCTGAAACGCCCGCCGGGCAGAGAGGCGTTTCCGGGCGATATTTTCTACATCCACTCACGGCTCCTGGAGCGCAGCGCACACCTCAAGGATGAGCTGGGAGGAGGTTCGCTCACCGCGCTGCCCATCGTGGAAACCCAGGCGCAAAACATATCCGCCTATATTCCCACCAACCTCATCTCCATCACCGACGGGCAACTCTACCTCTCGCCCGAGCTCTTCCACCGGGGCCAGCTCCCGGCGGTAGATGTGGGCAGATCGGTTTCCCGGGTGGGAGGCAAGACCCAGCTCAAGGCATACCGCGAGGTGGCAGGCGACCTGCGGCTTTCATATGCACAGTTCGAGGAGCTGGAGACCTTCTCCCGTATCGGCACCCGGCTCGATGAGCAGACGCGCAAGACCTTGGAGCGGGGAAGAAAGGTGCGTGAAATACTCAAGCAGCCGCAGTACGATACCATGACGGCCTGCGAGCAGATTGCCGTGCTGGCGGCCATGGCCAGAGGCGTGTTTCAAGATGTGCCTGTGGATGAGGTCGGCGCGGTGGAGGAGGCCATCCGGGGTGCTGTCAGAGACCTACTGCCCGATGTGTGTGAAAAGATCGAATCGGACCAGTCACTGAACGACAAGGACTGGGAATCGCTGATCAGGATGGCCCGCAGGCTCGCTCAGTCCAGGGAAAAAGGAGACCGGCATGCGGAACATGCAGATCCTGAAGAAAAGGCATGATACCGCGGAAGACCTGCTTTCCGTGGTGAAGACCATGAAGGCCATGGCGGCTGCGAATATTCGCGACTACGAGCAGGCCGAGGAGTCGCTCATGCACTACAATCAGGGCATTGCCCTGGCATTTCGCGGCCTGCTCAGGCACTACCGGGTGGGAAACGGGGTGCAGAGAAAACATGTCCGGCCCATGACCGGGATGGTGGTGCTGGGATCAGACCAGGGGATGAACGGCCCCTTCAACGACCGGGTCGTGAGCCACGCCGTTCAGACTCTGGACAGGCAGGGTGTCGATCGCCGTGAGCTCCTGACACTCTGCGTGGGCCAGCGGGCACTCGACAGGCTGGAAAACGAAGGGATCGCCGTCCAGGAGTACCTGCCGGTCCCGGGATCTCCGGCGGATATCGCTCCATCCGTGCAGCAGGTCATTACGGTTATGGACCGCTGGGACAGCCGGCACGCCATATCCCGGATCATGATGATATACAATCAGCACCTTACCGGGGCCACGTACGAGCCATGCTTGAGGCGGCTGCTGCCCCTCGACAGGAAATGGCTGAAAGAGATCACCAGCGGCCCATGGCCCAGCAGGAGAGTGCCCACCTTCCGCATGGATGCGGGCCGCCTCTTTTCCCTGCTGGTCAGGCATTACCTCTTTGCATTTGTCTTCCAGGCCTTTGCCGAGTCCCTGGCGAGCGAGAACGCGGCCAGGCTCGCCGCCATGCAGGGGGCGGAGAGGAACATCAGGGAAAAGATCGACGAGCTGAAAAACCAGTACCAGCAACTGCGCCAGACCAGTATCACCGAGGAGCTGCTGGAGGTGGTGGCGGGGTTCAATGCCCTGAAGAAGGGAAGATCATGAAAAATTCGGAACTTTCGCCCCTTTAAGCACGATCACGCAGATCACCTTTTCGGGGTGTTGCCCGTTGGGCAGCCTTCCGGACTGAGGGGGCGCCGGCGAGAGAGGCCGGTAGGAGGTTACCATGGCGGAAGTAGTGACTGTCACTCTCAATCCGAGCATCGACACGAGCGCCCAGGTGTCGCAGGTCATGGCGGATCACAAGATGCGGTGCTCGGAACCGTCCCATGAGCCCGGGGGCGGCGGCATCAATGTGTCGCGGGCCATCAAAAAGCTGGGGGGAGAATCCCTGGCCTTCTTTCCCGCGGGTCAGCACTACGGAAAGCTGCTGAGAGGTCTGCTTCAGAACGAGGGAGTGGAATTCCGGCACGTCGAAATCGCCGGACAGACCAGAGAGAACTTCATCGTCCGCGAGGAGACGAGCGGCCGGCAGTTCCGGTTTGGCCTTCCCGGCCCTGTCATGGGAGAGGATGAGTGCGGGGCGATTCTCACCCTGCTCGATACGCTGCCGTTCAGGCCCGCATATATCGTGGGAAGCGGGAGTCTCCCTCCCGGAGCACCCGTCGATTTCTATGCACTCCTGGGCAGGAAGGCATCCAAGCTGGGCGCGAGATATGTCGTGGACACCTCTGGAGAGGCGCTGTGCCGGATAGTCGAATCCCCGGTGTATCTGATCAAGCCGAACCGTAGAGAGCTGAGCCTGCTTGCGGGAGAGGAGGTCCTGGAGGAGGACGATCTGGCTGATGCAGCGAGGGGACTCATCAGCAAGGGCATCAGTGAGATCGTGGTGGTTTCTCTGGGTGCGGGAGGGGCCATGCTGGTGACCAGAGAGGGTTGCCGGCGCATCCATGCCCCGAGTGTACGGGCAGTGAGCGTGGTGGGCGCAGGAGACAGCATGACCGCGGGGATGGTCCTGGGCCTGACCCGGGGCCTCTCCATCACCGAGGCGGCCATGTTCGGCGTGGCGGCGGGCACGGCAGCGGTCATGACACCGGGGACCGAGCTGTGCCGGCGAGAGGACACCGAGCGCCTCTATGAAAAAATCCGTGGCCAAGGGTGAGAAATCGCGGCTGAAAACCTTATTATTTTCTTAAAAGGGGGGGACATGAAGATTGCAGTCTTTGAGGCAGAGCCATGGGAGCAGGGTCTCTACAAAAATCTGCAGAAAGATCATGAGGTCTTGTTCACGGAAGACGCCCTGGGCAAATACAATACCGGGCTGTGCGCCGATGCGCAGGTCATTTCCACCTTCATCTACTCGGACCTGGGAAAGGACGTGCTTGAACAGATCCCGAACTTAAGGTTCATCGCCACCCGGTCCACGGGTTTCGACCACATCGCCCTGGATTACTGCAGAGAAAAGGGGGTCCGCGTTTCCAACGTTCCGGAATATGGGTCCTGCACGGTCGCCGAACATGTGTTCGGGCTCATTCTCACCATCTCCCACCATCTCACCGAGGCCATCGACCGGACCCGCAAGGGTGACTTCTCCATCCGGGGGCTCAAGGGTTTCGATCTCCACGGCAAGGTGCTGGGGGTCATCGGGACCGGGACCATCGGCATGTGCGTAATCCGCATCGCCAGGGGGTTCGACATGAAGGTCCATGCATTCGATGTGAGGCCCCAGGAGAATATGGCAAAACAGCTGGGGTTCACCTATCTTCCCATGGACGAGGTCCTTAAGACCGCCGACATCATTACCCTTCATGTCCCCTCGAATGAAAAGACCAGAAACCTCATTTCCTCCGAGCAGTTCGCCCTCATGAAGGACGGGGCCGTCCTGATCAATACCGCGCGCGGCTCCATCGTGGAGGTGGAGGCGCTCCTGAAGGCGCTGGCGGGAGGCAAGATTTCCGCCGCGGGACTGGATGTTCTCTCGGAAGAGCCCATCATTCGGGAAGAGGCCGAGCTGGTCAGGTCCATGTTCCAGAGAGACCACAACCTTCAGACCCTGCTCGCCGACCATGTTCTGCTGCGTATGCGCAATGTCTACATCACGCCTCACAGCGCATTCTACACTCAGGAGGCGCTCCTGGACATTTTGAATACGACAGTGGAAAATATCCGCTCCTTTGCTTCGGGAACACCGATCAATCTCGTCGCCTGAATCGCACTGTCTTTTCGAGACAGGAGGTGCAAAAAGGGAGAGGCACCCCCCTTAATAAAAGAGGAGGACGGTCCGTATGTCACGGAATACCGATTCGGGTATATGGAAGGGGACCACTGTGGAGGTTGCAGAATGCCCGAGCTGCCCGATGTAGAGTTTTATAGGCGATACCTCGAATCTACATCTCTGCACAAGAACATCGTCGATACCGAGGTGCGGGAACCTTCCCTGGTTGAGGGAGCATCTGTGCAGGAATTCCGCCAGTCTCTCAAACACAAACGTATGACGGATACCGCCCGCCACGGGAAATACCTGCTGATAAACTTGGATGGTCAGCTCTGGATGGTCATGCACTTCGGAATGACCGGGGCTCTGTGTTACTACCGTCAGGGGGACCCCGAGCCGGCCCGGACAAAGGTCAGGTTCACGTTCGATACCGGCTACCATCTTGCCTTCACCAGCATAAGGAATCTGGGGAGGATGTCCCTGATCACCTCTCCCCAGGATTTTATCAGGGCCCGGCAGCTGGGTCCTGACGCACTCTCACAGAAACTCGACTTTCCCCTGTTCTACCGTTCCTTGAGCAGGAAAAAGGGCATGATCAAGCCTGCGCTGATGGACCAGAGCACCATCGCCGGAATCGGCAACATCTATTCGGACGAGATCCTGTTCCAGGCCGGGATCAATCCGGCCCGGCATCTGGAATGCTTACGGGAGGACCAGCTCCGGAATATCTTCATGGTCATGAAAAAGGTGCTGAAAACCGCAATCCGATTCCAAGCCGACCCATCCCTTTTCCCCGATACGTGCCTCCTGCCCCGGAGAGAGAGCGGGGGCCGGTGCCCCCGGTGCGGGTCGGAGCTGAAGACCCGGAAGATCTCGGGGAGAACCAGCTTTTTCTGTCCTCGGTGCCAGCCTGAGCCTGCCCGCGCATCCTCGGGGAAGAATTCCGGAGACAGCACGGTTCGGGCATGCTGACCTCCCTTAAGTCTCAAAGTGTCCGATAAAAAAGGACTTGTCTTGCGAAACTGGACGGTTTCCACCGCCTTTGGCGGTTTCTTGCCGGATGGGGAACCAGGGTTTCCCGAAGGCCATGACCGTCCTGTTCTCCCTTCCAAAAGGCCGTTGGAGGCGGTTTTCCTCACCCGCTCCCCGGGAGCTGCCTCAGGCTGGAAAGCAACAGGGACATCAGCTGGCACATATTTTGTAAAACCAGCGTGAATTTGAAATTTTATGGATGAAGGGGGCTAAGGGAGATGAATCGCTGTTTTCCTGTCAACCGTGGAAAGGACACTGAATGAAAAGAGCGGCGTCCACTCCTCCTCCCATGCACGGAAACGAGATGAGGTACAATCCCGCCACGGGCAGATGGGTGATCTATGCCCTTTCCCGCAGGCAGAGGCCCCGGGAGTTGATTGGATCGCGGGAAGGCGCACGCACCGAGCCGGCCTATGATGAACTCTGTCCTTTTTGTCCGGGACATGAGCAGGATCTTCCTCCCATCCTCCTGGAATACGGCCGCGGCGATTCCCATCGGCAGATCAGGGTAGTTCGGAACAAATATCCCGCACTGACCCCCGAGGGCGACCTGAAGCGGGTCTGCCAGGGGATGTATATGAGGATGGAAGGTTATGGTCATCATGAAGTTCTCATCGAAAGCCCGGAGCACAACCGGCAGATCCCGGTCATGACCCCTGAGGAGGTGGAGCTGATCATCGAGGCGTATCACCGGCGGTATCTTAAGCTCATCGGGGTTCAGAAGAACCTGCTGGTCGTTATCTTCCGCAACTACGGCCGCCGTGCCGGGGCGTCTCTCATGCACCCCCATTCACAGATCATTTCCACCGGTGTGGTCCCCGGGCACGTCCGGGAGATGGAGTACCGGGCGCAGGGATATTTCGACCAGTGGGGAAGCTGCATGTACTGCGACATGCTCGCGGAAGAGCTCTCGGCAGGCGTCCGCATCATCCATGCAAACCGGTCCTTCGTATCGTTCATCCCATATGCGGCGGCACAGCCCTTTGAGATATGGATCATGCCCCGGGAGCACAAGGCGCATTTCGGCGATATCTCCGCAGAGGAGAAGACCGATCTGGCCTCTTCGCTGCACGCAATGCTCCGGAGGATACAGGAGAGGCTGAACGACCCGGACTACAACTATGTGATCCATTCGAGCGCAAAGTACCGGTCCGATGAGCCTCAGGCGCACTGGTTTCTCCAGATCGGGCCGAAGCTGACCACCCGGGCGGGCTTCGAGATAGGATCGGGCATGAGCATCAACACCAGCCTGCCCGAAGATGACGCGGCGTTCCTCATGCCGGACCCCCTGCCTGAAAAAGGAGCCGGGAATGCATCACAGGAATAACCTGACGACCATCGATGACTACCGGCCTCTGGTCGGTCCCGCCGTGGTGGAGCGGATCAGGGAAAAGGCGGATATGCTCCGCGGTGTTCACGTCGCCCACATCAACTCCACTTATTACGGAGGAGGCGTGGCAGAGATTCTCTCTCCCCTGACCCTGCTCATGAACTCTGTGGGAGTCAAGACCGGGTGGCGGGTGATCCAGGGAGCCCCCGATTTCTTCAGCATCACCAAGAAGATGCACAACGCCCTGCAGGGAGACGCCATCAACCTCTCACCCCGGAAATGCCGGATCTACGAGGACATCATCCATGAGAATGCCGTCAGGAACCATCTGCACAACCATGATTTCGTTGTCGTGCACGACCCGCAGCCCCTTCCGATGGTGTCGAACTACAAGAAAAACTGTCCCTGGGTGTGGAGGTGCCACCTGGATCTCACCAGTCCGAACCAGGAGATATTGGAATATCTCCTGCAATTTATCGAGATGCACGATGCCGTGATTCTTTCCCTTGAGGAATACCGGCAGCGGCTCAAGGCCCCTCAGCTCTTCTTCAAGCCCTGCATCGACCCCTTCTCGATCAAGAACCGGGACATGTCGGATGAAGAGATCCGAGAACGGCTCGATCACTACCATATCCCCACCGACCTCCCCATCGTCACCCAGATATCGCGATTCGACCGGTGGAAAGACCCTGCCGGGGTCATCGAGGCGTTCAAGCTCGCGAGAAAGGAGGTCCCCTGCACCCTGGTCCTGCTCGGAAACGTGGCCACCGATGATCCTGAAGGCGCAGAGGTTTACAACACGCTTCTCAATCTGCGTGAAGAGCGCATCATCATTATCAGCCGGCAGGACACCGCCCTGGTCAACGCCCTGCAGCGCCACGCCGCTGTGGTGATACAGAAGTCGCTCCGGGAGGGGTTCGGGCTGACTGTGACCGAGGCCATGTGGAAGGGGGCGGCCGTCATAGGCGGCAATGTGGGAGGCATCAGCTACCAGATCGAGGACGGGGTCAACGGATTTCTGGTCTCCACCATCGAGGAGGCCGCAGACAGGATCGTCCGTCTCATCCGGGATAAAGACCTGCGGTCGAGCCTGGGGAGGGCGGCACACGAACAGGTCAGAGAGAACTTTCTCATGACCCGGCTCCTTGAGGATTATCTCGATCTCTTTTCCTCCTTTGAGACCATCTTCCGTCTGAAAGGCAGGGAGGAAACATGAACGCAACAAAATCCGCTGCAGGCGCGCACGGGGCTCCGATCCTGCGCACCCTGCGCAAGGATATATCAGAACAAGACGTTAGCACCTCTCATTTTCAGGGCCGGGGCAGTCAGTCCTCACCCCGGTCCTGTTCTTTTTTTCCTGCGCCGAGGCCGGCGGGAGGGGGCCCCTCAAGACGTACCGGCCGGAACTGTCGAGAGGTGCTGCTGTATGCGGTCCGGGACGGTGAACCATGCCGGTGCGCAACCAGGAGATAGCCGCCGCATTCCAGAAGCTGGCAGACCTTCTGGAGATCCAGGGAGCCAATCAGTTCCGCGTCCGGGCCTACCGGAACGCCGCCCTGACCATTGAGTCGCACCCCAAGAGCATGGCCGACATGATCGCTGAAGGGGAAGACCTTCAGGAGTTGCCCGGAATCGGCCGTGACCTGGCGGCAAAGATCAGGGAATACGTGGAAACGGGCCGGATCAGGAAGCTGGATGAGCTCACGAGTGAGGTCCCTGAGGGCTTGAGCATCCTCATGAAGATCGAAGGACTCGGCCCGAAGAAGGTGAAAACGCTCCACGAGCGGCTGGGTATTTCCTCCCGGCAGGACCTGGAAGCGGCCCTGCATAGCGGAGAAATCGCCCGGATCAGGGGCTTCGGCCCGAAGACAGAGCAGAAGATCATCCAGGGATTGTCCGCATATTCCGCGCACTCCACCCGGGTCAAGTTCATCACCGCACATGAGATCGCCCAGGCGTACCTCGAGCATCTCAATGATCTGAACGTGGTCAAAAAGGCGATCGTTGCCGGGAGTTACCGCCGGAAAAAAGAGACCGTGGGCGATCTCGATATCCTGGTGATCTGCGAAAAACCCGAGCTGGTCATGGACCGCTTCACCGGCTTCGAAGAGGTGGGCATGGTAGTTTCCCGGGGAACGACCCGTTCGGCGGTCGTCCTGAGGTCGGGCCTTCATGTGGACATCCGGGTGGTTCCCGAAGAAAGCTATGGCGCGGCCCTGCACTATTTCACCGGGTCGAAGGAGCACGGCATTGCGGTACGGAAGATCGCGCAGAGAAACGGGCTGAAGATCAACGAGTATGGTGTCTTTTGCGGGCAGGAGCGTATTGCCGGGCGGACCGAGGAAGAGGTCTACCGCAGTGTTGGCCTGACCTATATCGAACCCGAGCTCAGGGAAAACCGGGGAGAAATCGAAGCCGCCCGTAAGGGTGCCCTGCCCCGGCTGATCAGCCTAAAGGATATCCGGGGAGACCTCCACACCCACACTATTCTCTCGGACGGCAGGAATACCCTGAAGAAAATGGTGGAGGCTGCACGCAGACGCGGGTATGAATATCTGGGTGTCACCAATCACTCCCCGCAGGTGACGATAGCGCGAGGGATCCCTAGCAGCGTTCTCCTCGAACAGATAGAGGAAATCGACCGGATGAACGAGCGCTATCCCGATATCACGATCCTGAAGTCCTCCGAGGTGGACATTCTCAAGGACGGGTCCCTCGATTATCCTGCCGAGGTTCTCAAGTACCTCGACTTCACGGTCTGCTCCATCCACTACCACCAGCACCTCTCCCGGGAGAAACAGACCGAGCGGGTGCTCAGGGCCATGGAAAACCCGTACTTCACGATCTTCGGCCATCCCACCGGCCGCCTCATCAACGAGCGGGAACCCTATGAGATAGACCTGGAGCGGATCATCGAGGCGGCACGGGAGATGGGATGCTTTCTCGAGCTCAATGCAAACCCCGATCGCATGGACCTTGACGACGTCTACTCCAAGGCGGCCAAGGAGGCGGGCGTGATGGTTGCCATATCAACCGATGCTCACAGCATTTTCAACCTCGGCTACATGGAAATGGGCATCAACCAGGCGAGGCGCGGCTGGCTGGAACCCGGAAATGTCCTGAATTGCCTGGGGGTTGAGGACCTCAAGAAACGGCTCAGGCGGATCTGAAGCCCGCGTTCAGCCGCTTAAGGGCTGGAGGCCGGCTCGGCCTCCTGCCCCGGGGACCCCGCCATAACCGGATATTCTCCTTTCTGGACACCATTTGCTTCACGGACTGTTATCCCTATATTGTTTGATAGGGAAGTCAGACGGCCTCGGGCACGGATGTTGGCTGACAGGAAAGCGGGTATGTCAGCTATCTTTCACCGGGCTTCCGGCAGGCATCCGGCACGGGCCATCTCTGCTATTCCCGAAAGGACCCGGATTATCAGGTCGCCGTCAAGGGCCGATTATCCACCCCACGGCCTTTTGGGCCGTCCGTAACCGGTGCCTGCTGATTGCCGTGCCTGAAAATGGAGAAGGATTCTACACGAAGGAAAGGGAGCGATATGGAGAAAAGCGCCAAGGACATGTACCGGGAGTTTGTAGCGCACATGGTCCACGACCTCAAGTCTCCCGCCATTGTCATCAGCGGCTATGCAAACCGGCTGCGGTCCGGTAAGATCGGGAACCTGACGGATGACCAGAGGCGTGCGCTCGATGTGATCATCGAAAACAGCAAGAGGCTCGAGCACGATCTGCACATGATCCTGGACTATTTCCAGTCGGACAGGGAAGCGACCTCCCAGATGTATCCCGAACGCATCGATGTATGCGCCCTCCTGAAGGATCAGGTGGAAAACTATCTCGTCGAGGCTGAGGAAAAGGGAATCTCTCTGGAGCTCCGGACTCCCCCCGGGCCGATCTTCCTCATGGCCTACGAAAGCCAGCTCGCCAAGGCGGTTCTGAACCTCATCGACAATGCGCTGAATTACACGCCCTCAGGAGGGCAAGTGCTGGTGAGCGCCGAGTCAACCGAAGATTTCGTGATTATCAGCATCAAGGACACGGGCAGGGGATTCCGGCAGGAGGACATCGAGGCCATCGTCAGACCCTTTGAAGAGGCCATGCATCTCCAAGACCGAGAGCTTAGAGGCTTCGGGCTGGGCCTTTCAAATGTAAAGCGCTATGTGGAGATGCACCACGGTCAGCTCCGCTTGGAAAGCGCCGAAGGGGTGGGAAGCACCTTCACCCTGATTCTCCCGAAAAACCACGGAAGTGAATGACCGCCAGAAAATGAAAGCGCCATGCAGATCTTTTTCATCCGCATGGCGCATATATCGGTCGGCTCCCCTGTGTGGTCTCTCCTTTTTTCCCCCTGTTGCCGATAGGAAAAAAATGAGGGTTGGAGAACGGGGCTGAGGTAGGTTCTCCAACCCCCGCTAAGAGGAGCATACGTGGTCTTATGTCTACTGCCTGTACTACCTTCCTTTCTCCGTGTTCATGCTATTCTTGCTCGCCGTTATTTCGCCTTGGGGGCCGGCTCCTGCATATCCGCCCCCTGCCGTTTTCTATTGAAACATCGCCACGGCCGTACGGGCCATCTGGCTTGCATATCCCCATTCATTGTCGTACCAGGACATGACCTTCACCAGATCGCCGTCGACCACATGGGTCATATGGGAATCCACGATGGAGGCATGGCTGTCCTGAATGATATCGGTGGATACGATCTCGTCCTCCGCCACCCTCAAGACCCCGCTGTACCGCTCTGTCCGAGCCTCTTCGCGGAATATGTCGTTGACCTCGTCCGCACTCGTCCGCCTTTTGGTGAGGAATACGACATCGGATATGGAGCCCACCGGAATCGGTGACCGCACCGCCACGCCGTCGAACCTGCCGGCGAATTCCGGCAACACATCCCCGGTCGCCCTGGCCGCGCCGGTGGTGGTCGGCACCAGGTTTATCGCGGCGGCCCTGCCCCTCTTCCACTTCTTGTTGCCTCCGTCCACCAGATTCTGTGATGAGGTGTAGGCGTGCACAGTGGTCATGATCGCCTTCATGACCCCGACCCTCCTGCTCATGACCTCCACCAGGGGGGTTATGCAATTGGTGGTGCAGCTCGCCGTGGAGATGATACTGCTCTCCCTGGCCGGCCTGTTCACACCATGGACCACGGTTTCCACACCGCCGCCCTTTGCACGGGCCGAGAGGATCACACGGGAGGCGCCTGCCTGGAGATGATTCTCCAGCTCCTTCCTCGTCGTAAACACTCCGGAGCATTCAAATACCAGATCCACCTCAAGTTCCTTCCAGGGGAGATCCCCGGGATTTTTCTCCTGCAGGAATCGATATTCCTTTTCATCGATGACAATGGCACCCTCCCTGCTTGTCACCGGCCTGCCGTATCGCCCGTATATCGAGTCATACTTGAGCAGGTATGCGATATTTTCCACCGGTGCGAGGTCATTGACTGCAACGATCTGAAGCGCAGGTGTATCCACAAGCACCTTGAACAGCGCTCTTCCGATCCTTCCCATGCCGTTTATCGCAACCCTTGCCATTCTTTTCCTCTAGCACTTCTCCCAGATAAAACCGTGCCCCCCAACGTTTTCATAAGAACCGGTCCGTCCAATCGTATTCCCCCCACACTGGTGGGGGGAATCGATATCCTCCTTTTTAACGCCAGAAGAGTTCAGGCGGGCCTTCGCTTCGAACTCCCCCTGAAACAAAAAACACCTCGTGATGTGGTATTTACAAAGAGTGTGCCAGAGGAGGAGCAATACATATCACCTGAAATGTTCATTGCTTATATTCCGCCAAGAGCAGGATGCCCTGGGAATGTGTCTTGCGGAACAGGATTAAATCCTACAGGGGGGGAAACCCGGGGCGGGGCTGCCTCCCCTTAAGGCCTTGGGCGCGTTTCATCCGGAGAAACATCTTCCCCTTCGAGATCCATTTTCATGGAAATGAAGTTGAAGAGGTCGCGCATGGTCACGATGCCTTCCAGATGACCATGGTCCGTCACCAGGAACCTGTTCACCCCCTCACGATTCATCCTGGCCATGACCTTCAGGGCATCGGCGGAAGGATCTACGGTATTCTGCTCCGAGCACTCCGAAACAATGTCTTCCACGCGCCTGTGATCCCACTCTTCCCGCGGGACCTCCTTGATCCTGTCCAGGGTGATGCATCCTTCGAGATTCCCTGCACTATTCTGCACGGGAAACATCTTGTAGTGATACTTGTAGAAATAGTCGTAGATGAGTTGGTCCAGAGGCATGGCCGGCGGTACCGAGACCGGGTCTTTCTTCATGAAGCGCCTGACCGGCTCTCCGCTTAAGGCCCGCTGCATGAGGAGCTGCGTGTATGATGTCTGGGATGCGCTTCTCAGAAACAGCCCGATGAGAACCCACCACATGCCGCCGATGAAGTTTCCGGTAATGATGTTCAGAACGCCGAGGAAGATGAGCGCCAGCCCGAAACCGGCCCCGATCCGGGTCGCGATCCGGGTCGCCCAGCGGAGGTTGCCCTTCCACTTCCATAGGGCCGACCGCAATACCCTGCCGCCGTCGAGCGGATACGCAGGGACGAGATTGAATGCGGCCAAAACGAAGTTGATGATGGCCAGATAGTTGAAAACGGCCCCCACCGGTGCGGGCAACTGCGCCTGGGCACTGAGCCGGTATACCCCATAGAAGACAAAGCCCAGAAAGATGCTCGACAGAGGTCCGGCAATGGCCATGAAGAATTCAGTCCTGGAGTCGTCCGGTTCCTCGTTCATTTCGGAGACGCCCCCGAATATGAACAGGGTGATCCCTCTGATGTCGAGCCCGAATGTGCGCGATACCAGCGAGTGGCTCATCTCGTGGAAAATGATCGAAAAGAACAATCCAAGGGCGCCGGCGATACCCATGATCCAGTAGGTGGGTATCGAGAAGCCCTGGTAGTAGTAGGGAAAGAATCCAGCAGCCAGGGTCCAGGTAATGAGCACGGCGATGATGACCCAGCTCAGATCGAGATAGACGGTAAACCCGAAGAGCTTGAATACCTGTATGCGTCTTCCAAACATTCGTTCATCTCCCTTTGGCCGGGCTGAAATCCCTCGGCGATTGACTCCTCCCCCGGCATCGCATGGACCGTAAGCGGCTGTGCCTTATCCTATCCGCAGAGCACACGCTTGCCGGGTGGTGAATAAGCTACAATGATTGTGCCAAATATCCGGCCCTCCGGAATCGGCACTGCCCCCCAGACATTAGCCGGTCGAGCACGTGTACACGTTCTGGAGGCACGTCCGGAAAAACAGGACGATTCCCGCGCAGGGGGACACCGTTATCTCTGATGCCATGCATTCGATCCATTCCTGCGGGCATTCGGGCGGTCATGGAACCGGCCATATCCGATGTAAAAAAATGAGCTCTTCTCTAGACACCGTCTTGGCAGGGTACCGCCGCACCCGGGGCCGCCTTTGATCTCTCCTGCCAAGGCCTTACTATGAGTAAGCAGAGGATGCAGCGCTTTCCACTTTTTTCGCGCATCCCCAAAGAAAGATTACGGCTTGAAGGGGTCTTTTTCGTATGCACGGGCCGCACGACCATCCGATGATGCATGGCGCCCGGCGGGCCCGAGGGCGCTCCGGGCACGCCGGGGCACATTCCGCCAGGATGATCGAGGATTTCAGGAGGAGATTCCTCGTTTCGCTCGTCATCACATTCCCGGTGCTGGCCCTCTCGCCCATGATCCAGGGATTTCTGGGCATATCTGAGCTGATCGGAGACCCTGCCGATCTCTGGGTGCTCTTCGTCCTCTCTTCCGTCATTTATTTCTACGGCGGGTCTCCCTTTCTCAGAGGCTTGGTGGACGAGCTCAAGGACAGGCAGCCTGCCATGATGACCCTCATCGGGCTCGCCATAACCGTTGCCTATGTCTACAGCACCGCCGTGGTGTTCGGCCTCCCCGGCATGGTGTTCTACTGGGAGCTGGCCACCCTGATCGATGTCATGCTGCTGGGCCACTGGCTTGAGATGCGCTCGGTCACACGTGCTTCCAGCGCGCTCGAGGAACTGGTGAAGCTCATGCCGTCCCGGGCCGGCCGGATGAGGAAGGACGGCGGCATCGAAGAGGTGCCCATGGATGACCTGCGGGAGGGTGACCTCGTACTGGTGAAGCCCGGAGAAAAGGTGCCCATCGACGGGATTGTCGTGGAGGGGAGAACCACGGTGGACGAAAGCATGATCACCGGCGAGAGTAGGCCCGCGGAAAAGAAGGAGGGTGATGACGTCATCGGGGGTGTGATCAACGGCGAGTCGGCTGTCGTTATGAAGGTGACCCGGACTGGAGAGAACACATATCTCTCCCAGGTGATCGACATGGTCAGAAGGGCACAGGAATCGAAATCCCGCGCCCAGGTGCTCTCTGACCGGGCGGCATTCTGGCTTACCGTCATCAGCCTATCCGTGGGAAGCGTCACGCTCGTCACCTGGCTGGCCCTGGGCAGTGAATTTGTGTTCGCGCTCGCCCGGATGGTCACGGTCATGGTCATTACCTGCCCTCATGCCCTGGGCCTTGCGGTCCCCCTGGTGGTGGCCGTGTCCACCACCCTGGCCGCCAGAAACGGGCTGCTTATCAACAACCGTTTTGCATTCGAGAGGGCCAGAGACATCGATGCCATCGTGTTCGACAAGACAGGAACGCTCACCCTAGGCCGGTTTGCTGTAGTGAACATCATCCCCGGAAACGGATGGAGCACAGAGGAGGTGCTGAGAATTGCGGCCTCCCTGGAGAGCCGCTCGGAGCATCCCATTGCCCGGGCCATCGTGGAAACAGCCGGCGAGAGGCGGCTTGAGATATCGGCGCCGAGTGGTTTCAGCATCATTCCCGGCCAAGGCGCCAGGGGCGAGGTCGATGGCGATCAGGTCCTTGCGGTGAGCCCGGGATATCTTAAGGACAACGGCCTGGATCCCGGCCCGAAGATCCACGATGCCCTGTCTGCTGAAGGCCGGACAACCGTGTTCCTGATCAAAGACGGTCGGGTGATCGGTGCCGTGGAGCTCGCAGACACGGTGCGGCCGGAGTCGAGAGAGGCTGTTCATGGGCTCAGACTGATGGGGCTCAAGATCATGATGCTCACGGGAGACGCAGAGCCGGTAGCCCGGGTGGTGGCCCGGGACCTTGAGCTCGATGAGTATTATGCCGAGGTCCTCCCCCACAGGAAAGAACAGAAGATCAGAGACATCCAGGCTAAAGGTCTGCACGTAGCCATGGTGGGTGACGGGGTGAACGACGCGCCGGCCCTGGCGGCGTCGGACCTGGGGATCGCAATCGGCGCAGGCACCGACGTGGCCGTGGAATCCGGCGACATCGTGCTGGTTCGCTCGGATCCGAGGGATGTGTACGGCATCCTCAAGCTTGCCCGTGCGTCCTACTCCAAGATGCTCCAGAACCTGTTCTGGGCCACCGGCTACAACGTGATCGCCATCCCGCTCGCCGCCGGTGTCCTCGCGCCCTGGGGCCTTGTGTTGCCTCCCGCTGTAGGCGCCCTGGTCATGTCTGTATCCACTATAATCGTAGCGATCAACGCCCAATTCCTGTGGAGGGTGAAAATGCAGTTCCCGGAGGTAGCGGCGTAAGGGTTGTACCTTTAAGGATATCCATATTGCGGAGCCCAACCCAAGGCAGGGCTCTGAAATACTATATCAGAACACGGAAGGAGGATGACCATGCCTGAATTCTCTAGCGCGCTGTCCACAATGCGCAGTGACCGGAAATTGACCAGAGAAGAGCTCATCCGGGCGATTCGTTTCAGCATCGCCGCTGAGTACGAGGCGGTGCAGATCTACATGCAGCTGGCCGATTCCATCGATGATCAGGACGCCATCAAGGTGTTGAAGGATGTATCGGAAGAAGAGCTGGTTCATGCCGGTGAGTTTCTCAAGCTGCTCTACCGTCTCAACCCCGAAGAGGAGCGTCACTACCTGGAAGGGTTCAAAGAGGTGGAGGAGCTGATCGGCGGGAAATAGGGCCTTTCAGTCGACGTTCGGCTCATGCCCGGGTGAGAAAAGGAGAGGCCATGGCCAGGATCGTATATATTATTGAGCAGGACTGCCAGGGATGCGGCCTGTGCGAAGACATCTGCCCCGAGGTGTTCAGGCTCGACGAGGAATCGGAGGTGGCCAGGGTGATCGAGCCTAAAGGAGGGCCGGAGGACCTCATCCAGGAGGCCATCGAGTCGTGCCCGGCCGAATGCATCTGCTGGGAGGAGGAATGATCTCCCTGCAGGGACGGTGATCGTCGCATAAGGGTCTTTCCCGCCGAGGAATCCGGTGAGCCTGTTCGGCCCAGGGCCGTTCTTCAGTTATAGGACCCGCCGGACCCGGAAAAGGCCGGGGCCGGCGGGTATTCCGTGGCTGAAGCAGTTCCTTACAGGTATGCCTGCCTGAGTTCGAACATCCCGGCCTGACGCCTGAGTACTGATTCGTCCTGTATGCTGGCGTTCAGGGTTTCGAGTATGGTTTTCATCTCATACGGGTTCTTCCCTTTCGCATCGAAGAAGAGGGTGGTCTCAAGATCGAGTGTTACCGTCTTTCCCAGATGCCGGGAGAGTATCCCTTCAAGGGTCGCCGTGTCGAGCCGTCCGGCGCGGTCTAACTTGATCTCGGTGAGCTCGCCCGTCCGCCCGTCCGGCAGATAGATCGTCCCGGATGTGATATCCACGGCAAATGCCACGACCCCGGGAACGATGAAGAGCAGGAGAAGTGCGGCATCGAGCAGCACCACGACCGGATCGATCCGCCCCCCCTCCTGCCCCCGCCGTTCGGGGTACAGGAAGTACCCGCATGCGGTGAAACTCGTAAGGCATGTGACAACAAGCACCAGGGCCAACCATCTTCTTATCCTCTGTACGATCATAAGAGTACCTCCAAGTTCTCTCCATGAGCGGTTTTCTTCATGCAGAACGTCTGGCTCAACATTATAATGGAAAGCCCCTCTCGTATTCTCAACCCGCGGCTCCACCACCTTCATCAAGGAATCCCGCTGAGCGGATTCGAATAAAGACCGCCTTTGATCGACAAGAGAATGCAGGGTCCTCTGCCAGCAATTCCAAAAGGGAAAAAACTGTAAGGACTATCGCAGAAACACTTCTCCCTGAAGTGAACCGGGGCACCAGGAGGATGAGAATCACTCTCTGGCGAACATCCGCCGGATCGGTTATACTTTTAAAAAGGCCATGCAGGATTATAAGGTCCTGTATTCCGGCGGGAAGGGTTTTCCCTGGCGTGTTACCGCCTGCTCTGCCGGATTGTAGCTCACTGAAGTTCCGAGAATGCCGGGAGGGTACTATGAAATCGTATAGAAAAGAATTGTGGTTCAATACGAAAAACCGGGTGGAGTTCATCAACATCACCCCTGACGTTGAGCAGTGCCTGCGGGAGAGCGGGATACGGGAGGGCCTCGTTCTGTGTAATGCCATGCATATCACGGCGAGCGTGTTCATCAACGATGACGAGCCGGGACTGCACCACGATTTTGCCAAGTGGCTGGAAAAGCTGGCGCCCCATGAGCCTGTCTCGCAATACCGCCACAACGTGGGCGAAGACAATGCGGACGGACACATGAAACGCCAGATCATGGGTAGAGAGGTGGTTGTGGCGGTGACCGAAGGCAGGCTGGACTTCGGTCCCTGGGAGCAGATATTCTACGGAGAGTTCGACGGCAGGAGGAGAAAACGCGTACTGGTCAAGATCATCGGGGAATAAGCTCCGCCTCTGCAGGTAGTAGTTGAGGCCGGGGCGCGAGTGTGCGGAGACCTGGCCGAGGCGGCCTGTGCGCGCTCACTCCCCGGCACGGGGCTATTTGAGCAGTTCCCTTGAAATGACCAGTTTCATGATCTGATTCGTGCCCTCATAGATCTGGGTAATCTTGGCATCCCTCATCATGCGCTCGAAGGGATACTCTCTCATGTACCCATAGCCGCCTGCAATCTGGAGGGCATTCGTGGTGACCCTCATTGCCACGTCCGAGGCGACGAGCTTGGAGCAAGCGGAGAGATAGCTCTTGTTTGGACTGTCCTCATCGACCAGCCTCGCTGCCTGGTACACGAGGCTCCTCGCCGCATCGATCTCAGCGGCCATATCCGCCAACATCCATCCGATGCCCTGGAAACTTCCGATGGGCCTGCCGAACTGGACCCTCTCCTTCGCATATTTGATCGCCTGCTCAAGGGCTCCCCGTGCAAGTCCGCATGCCTGGGCGCCGATGACGGGCCTCGATGTGTCGAGCGTCTTCATCGCATAAACGAATCCCTTGCCCTCTTCTCCGACAAGGTTCTCTGCGGGCACCTCGACATCTTCAAAGACCAGCTCGCCGGTCGGAGAGCCCTTGATCCCCATCTTCTTTTCCCACTTCGCGACAGAGAATCCCGGGGTTTTGGTAGGGACCACAAAAGCGCTGATGCCCTTGACCCCTTTCGAGGCATCGGTCATGGCGAATATGGTGATGAGATTTGCAACAGGACCATTCGTGATAAAGCACTTGGTCCCGTTGATGACGTATCTATCCCCTTTCTTAACAGCCCTGGTGGCCATTGCGCCGGAATCGGAGCTGGCTCCGGGCTCGGTCAACCCGAACGAGATGATCTTTTCTCCTGACGCGACTATGGGGCCGTACTTCTTCTTCTGCTCTTCCGTGCCGCCGATGAGTATCGGCTCCCAGCCCAGGGCCTGGCCCTATACAATCAGTGACGAGCTGACACACGCCACCGCGATCTCTTCTACCGCGAGGCAGGTGTAGAGATGTCCCTGCTTGTTCCCGCCGTACTCCTCCGGGACTGCGAGACCGAGGAGCCCCATATCCTGAAAGATTTTTTTCAGATCCCAGGGAAACTCCTCTTTTTCGTCGATTTCCGCTGCCCGCGGCCAGACCTTGTCGACAACCATTCTTCTCAGCTGCTCAACAAACATCTCTTGTTCCTTGCTGTCCAGTAGATACATGACTACCCAACTCCTTTTTTAAGTTTTTTCCTTGCACTTCACCTTGATGGACTTATGGCCAGATTGAGCTACCATGCAGCCCCGGTTGATTCTCTCGAAATAAAACCGGATCATTCCTCTGTCCTCTGCCCAAACTTGGTTCTGCTTGTTAGTCTCTTCGCTTGCGTGCAGCTCGTTTGCAGTCATCGCTCATTGCGACGAACACGACAATATCCTTTTTCTTCATGGTTCAGTTTTGAGTGAAGAACTATTCGTTTTGCTTCCAGTCACAAGAATTTATTTCCACTGAAGAATTTTCTCCCAGCTCTCTTTGTTTTCTCTATTTACGCCAAATCGTCTTTGTTTTCACCCCTGTTTTCCCGCCAATCTTCGTACGGCAAACCGCGAAAAAGGCGGCATGGGTCTTCGAGAGAGATCTTCAGAAAGCGTCCGATCATATCATGTCTCTATTCTTGCCCGGATTGCTTCCATGAGTCTCTTTAGGGCTCATCGATGCCTAAGCGGGGCTTTTGCCGAAAGAGGGTTTGATCTGGCACCGGGTCAAAACCCGATACGTCAAAGAACCGCCAATATGAGGAGTCACATGGATTCTCCCACTGTACCTAGGGTCTCACTCATGCTGGACATTTCTGATATGCTCCAGGGGTACCCGCTCCACCAGAAACCCCAAGCCAAAAAGATCGCCATCCGCTCACCAGTGATCTTTCATGGCCATGGAGAAAAAAAGAGCACCAGGATGATCAGCTGCACCCGATAAAAATCCCCGAATTCTCATTGCCTTGTGTCGATGAGAGGGCGCTACTGATAAAAGCTCTCCAAATGCCTTTGCCATGCCGGGGTTCTCCCCCGATCCTTCTCAAATATGGCGTCCGCCCTTTATCCGCTTATTCTCCTTCTCTTGATATGATTCTCCTCACACTGCCCGGCGGAACTCCTGGGCGACGCAGCGGACCAGGAACGAGAGCAGGGTTATCATCCTCTGGCAGCGGGCTTCATATGCTCGGGCATGAGTACGGACACTACCTCGCCGCGGGCACAAATCACGTCTGCGGCAGATACCGTGACCTCCACCACGACCTTTCGATCACTGATCTCTCTGATCTTACCCCTGAGGGTGAGCAGTGTGCCCAAGGGTGTGGGCCTGAGATAGTTGACGTGGAGGGACGCAGTGACAAAGCGAAGAGCAGGTTCCGTGCCCATGTCCCTTCCCTGCCGCCTGTACGCCGCGGCCGATGCCGTGCCCGTTCCGTGACAGTCGATGAGCGATGCGATGAGCCCTCCGTAGACATACCCGGGAACCGCTATGTGATAGGGCTTGGGCAGAAACTCGGCAATTGTTTCGTCCCCGTCCCAGAAGCTCTTGATCTTGTGACCGTGATCGTTGAGCCTGCCGCACCCGTAGCAGTGGCTCAGGTCGTCGGGATAGTAGTCCTGGAATCCTCTGGCTCTCATGTCATTTCTCCTTTTCTCGGATGATTACCCCGTATTGGGTGTGATCAGAGGATATCATACACGCTGTTCCGGAGGAACTCACTTTTCCTAACTCTGCAATCCGGCGCCCTTTGCGATCGGGCATTAGAGAGACGACTCAGAAATGATGCAGACCTCCTCCCTTCGGCCACGGCCCTCATGCGGTCATGATGAACGAGTATCCCCGGGGCCATCGCTGCAAAAGGCACTGTCCCCGCGATGCCAGCCCCGTTCGTCCCCTATTGGTCCGGGGTGCGGGGGAGAAAGGCCCTGCACGATCTCTACACTTCTTACGGCTCCTCGGGTTCGCTCCTCCTGCACATCTCGGGGTACATCCGGCATGCTTCGTCCTTAAGCTCCAGCTCCACGGTTGAATGGGCTATGTTGTGGTCTGCAATGACTTTCCGGATCTCGTTCTTGAGGCAGACCAGATCGTCCATGGTCTGGTTGCCTTTCAGAGACGCGTGCATGGTCAGGACGTGACGATATCCGTCGAGGGTCCACACATGGGCGTGGTGGGTGCCCGCTACCCCCGGAATCTGCCTGATCTCCCGCTCGATCGCCGGGAGATCCACTTCATGGGGAACTCCCTGGAGGAATATGTTCATGGTGACTCGAAAGCCCTTGAGCACGTTATAGAGCACAAAGCATGTGATCACGATGGACAGAACGGCATCCAGCACCGGGACATCCCAGAAGATGAGCACGATGCCGGTGACGAGGATGGCAAGCCATCCGAGCACATCCTCCAGAAGATGCCACGCCACCATCCGTGCGTTCATCCCCTCTTTGCCCCTGAGCCTTAGGGCGGCCAGCCCGTTTATGAGGATGCCCGCTACGGCGAAGACCACCATGCCTGGGGCATGGGAAGGCTGGGGAAAGAAAAGCCGGGGTACGGCCTCGGAAAGCACGAAAAGCGCCCCCACCACCAGGGTGATGACGCTGATGAGCGCACCCAGGAGCGAGAAGCGCCGGTAGCCATAGGAAAAGTACTCGTCCCCCTCCCGCTGGGAAATGCGTTCGAAATACCAGGCAGAGCCCAGGGCGAAGCTGTCTCCGAGATCGTGGACCGCATCCGCGAGGATGGCCATGCTGTTCGTCCAGATCCCGCCGGCGATCTCTAGGGCGGTGAAGAACAGGTTGATGAAAAACGCCAGCCGGATGTCGCCCGTCACATCATGATGCGCGTGCGCATGACCCCCTGAGTGCGACCCGCATCCGGTGCCGCTGTGCACATGGTTGCCAACCATGGTTGTATTATAGGGTTTTCTCTACGGGTGTACAGGGGGTTTTTCAGATAAGGATATCCGGTCAATATCCGGCCGGTCTCCTGCGTATACGCCCAAATCCGGGTGATCCATTGACGCCTGCATGGCGTTTGGGCGCCGGGCCTTCCTACAGGAGACGTTTCTGTTTTCAGTCAGGTCAAGCCACACCATAGCGTCGTACGCATCCCGGAACACCTGCAGATCGATACGGGCATTCCCCGTTTCAAGAAGGATATCGAAAACCCTTGACAGACCATATGCCAGGTTCGTCTGGGCGATGATGGCCCACCTGAGCTCCCTGTCATGAGGGAGACAACCCATTACGACCCGCACGTGGCTTCTGATCTCATCCGAGGTGAGTGCGCCCCTTGCCTCTCTGAGGTCTGTCAACCCCCTGGTGACGCGAGTGAAATCCGGGCTGCCCGCAAGCTGACGCACCGACTCGTTGAGGTTGCTCAGGCTGATCTTCCCCTGATGCCTGATATTGGCAAGTCCATGACGCCGGTCAACGCTGATTTCAAAAAATCCATCCTCACTGCTCATTGCGACCTCTCCGGTAACAACCGGGCGCCATGACCGATATGCAGCAAAAAACCTTCCGGCTTTCCAGGCCTTGCCGAGACGGCATCGGGCAACGGCGCCTCCACGATTCTGCTCACCGGTGTCTCGCAGCACGCGGTCCTGCCGGTGGGGACTTGGAGGAGAATTGCAACGCCTTCATCAGTGACGGCACTGCTTGAAGCGATGGATGTTATTCAAATAAATCAATATAATAATGAGATAGACTCTCACAGGCAAGGGGTAGGCTCATTTTTTTATCCCGATATTGACTCATCCCGCCGAATCGGGCAAACATGCGGTATATACTGCGCATGTTCCCGTCTCTGATCGAAGGATGGTGTCGGCGTCGTGCCTGATCTTCCGGTCCCTTTACCCGGGGCGTGCGAGAACAGGAGGAAGACCGTGGCCAAGGTGCGATTCGAAGATACCCTGCAGGGGCTCGATGAAGCGGTTGCATCTCTCTTCGATGCCTTCGGAGGAGGCCGCAGCCTGCTGAAAGCGTCACGCGACGTCTACCTGAAGGTCAACGCCATCGATTTCAAACCGCACGTCTATACCTCACCCGCCGTGGTCTCCGCCGTAGTGCGCTACTTCCAGCAGCAGGGAGCCCGCAACGTCTATGTCATGGAGAACAGCACCCAGGGCAATTTCACCAGGCTCGTGTTCGAGATCTGCGGGATGAAGCATGTCTGCCGCGAGACCGGGGCCGTCCCGGTCTACCTGGACGAGACCGGGGAGATGCCCCTGTTTCTGCAAGGGCTCGAGTCATTCGTCCAGATCCCTGACTTCATTCACGAGCGCCTCATCGCCAGACGGCAGGACAACCTCTATATTTCCATACCCAAGCTCAAGAGTCATTCCATGACCACGGTGACGCTGGGGATCAAGAACCAGTTCGGCCTCCTGCACCAGAAGAGCCGGATCCCTGACCACAACTACAAGCTCCACCAGAAGATCGCAGATATCTATGCAGCTCTCCGTCCCGACTTCACCCTCATCGACGGGATCGAGGCCACCAACTACGGCCATTACCCGGCGCTCGCCCAGAAAGAGCTCTGCGTGATTCCCAAGAACGTGCTCATCGGCGGAGACGACCCACTGGCCGTGGATGTATCGGCGGCTGAGTTCCTGGGGTTTTCCCTGGACGAGGTCGAGCACCTCAGGCTCGCGGCCCGCTATGGTTTCGGGGAGTCGGACTTCTCGAAGATCGAGATCGAAAACCGGGAGATCTTCGATCAAAGGAGGCAGAAGTTCCGTTGGGACCTCCTGGAGAAATTCCCTCCCGGTGTGAGGATCATCCGGGGGAAGACCCGGTGCTGCACCGAAGGGTGCAGGCGCAACACCGAGGCCGTGCTCGAGGTGTTCGGCCAGGACTATGCGTGCAGGGGAGGTTTCACGATCCTCATGGGCAAAGGGATCCAAGCCGCTGACACGGCGGGCGTGACCGGCCCGGTTCATATTGCGGGAGACTGCGCCATCTCCGAGTGGTATCCCGAGATGTGCCGCCGCGTGGGCAAACGCAACATCACCCTTTCTCCGGGGTGCAACAACCTGGCGAAAACCATCGACGGCATTGCCAGATGGCTGCACATCTCGCCGCTGAAGCTGGTGCCCCTCAATCCGCTCAAGTCGCTGCTCCTGCTTATGCAGGCCAAGATTCACGGCACCAGGGCGAACATCCCGCCGGTCCTGAAGCTCTGAGCCATAAGCCTCTTCAGGAGTCCTTTCCTGCCTGCCTGACCGACCGGTTGAGCTTGCCGCTGGAGAACCCCTCGAGGTCGAGGGTGACGAACAAAAACCCCATCTCGCGCAGGTTCGCAACGATGAGGTCCTTGTGGGCGAGCGCCCGTTCGAGCTCTTCGATCTCCACCACCGCGGTCTCCAGGGGAAAGTAGCGCACCCGGCACACGGCAAATCCCAGCCTCTTGAGGAACGATTCGGCCTCTTCCACCTTCCTGAGGCGCTCCCGGGTGATTTCCATGCCGAAGGGGATACGCGAGCACAGGCAGACGGTGTTGGATTTCTCCCAGGTGGGCAGGCCCATCTGCCGGGAGTATTCACGGATCTCGTCCTTGGTAATGCCGAACTCCACGAAGGGCTGCCAGATGCCGTCTTCTTGCGACGCCCGGATGCCCGGACGGTAGTCACCCAGGTCGGATGCGTTCATGCCGTCGGCGATGAGTGTAATACCATGCTCCCGAGCCCAGCTCCAGGCGATGCGGTTTCTGATCTTTCTGCAGGTGTAGCAGCGGTCGGGCCGATTGCTTGAAAAGGCGGGGTCTTCTTCCATCTCGTCGATGGAAACCACGTCGCAGGGTATGCCGATGAGCTCGGCCAGCATCCGTGCCTCGGCCGCCTCCTCGCGGTGGATGATGGGGCTGTAGAAGGTGAGGGCCCGGACGTTTTTGCCCAGGACATCATAGACGAGCCTTGCCAGAAGCGTGCTGTCGAGTCCGCCGGAGAACAGGACTCCCATCTTTTCTCTATCTCTGACGACCTTTTTCAGGGCGTCAAACTTGTCCATTCGTTCTTCTCCTTATCGAGGAGAGGATTCTCACCGCGGCGGAGGCCGCGCCTATGCTGTTGCCGATGTTCAGCACCATCAGGCCAGGCACGCAGCTCTGGAGCATGGCGCGAAGCGCCGTTTCGCCGCTCCCGCCAAACCCGTATCCTACAGGCGTGGGCACCGCGATCACGGGTTTGTCGGTCAGGGATGCTACCATGGTGGGCAGGATCCCATCCATGCCGGCGAACACGATGAGCACATCCGCCTCCCGTGTCTGGCGGATGCCCAGAAACGGCCGGTGCAGCCCGGAAACGCCGAAATCGAACGCCTGGATCACGCGCACCCCGATCTCCTCGAGCATGAGCGCACACTCGGCTGCATAGGGTGTGTCAGCGGTGCCCGCGGTCAGCACACCCACAGAGCCCAGCTCCTGCGGGCGCTCTCCGGATGTCGAGATCACCATGAGGCTGGCGGCCTTTACGATCCGGGCCTGGGGAAAGGCCTCGCTGATCGCGCGCTCCTGCTCCTCATTCACGAGCGACACAAAGGCCTTGCCGGAGCTTTCGAGAAAGCTCCGCACGATCCGCAGCACCTGGTCCGTGCTCTTCCCCCTGGCATAGATCACCTCAGGGAACCCGGTGCGGCGATGCCGGTGCAGGTCGAGAAGAAAGTCCTCGCCCTGTTCGTAAAGCAGGCGGATGATTCTCTCCTGGGCCTCTTCAATCCCGATCTCGCCGGCGCGAACCCTCTCAAGCAGGTCCCGGATCATTGCCCGCCTCCTGATGAACCGCGCTCCGTTGCATTGCTGCCTGCTGCGCCGATCTGTGGCGCCTCATCGCCGGCCCGGTTCGCACCCGTGAGGGTTGAGCCTTCATGGTTCGCGCTTTCCCGGGGCCCGTCTTCCCGGATCATCCGCTCGAGCTCAACCCTTACCGAGGCGACAGGTATTCCCTGCTCCCGGGATATCCGCGCAAGATCGCGGTATTCGAGCTTGGAGCGGGTCGATCCGTCCGGCAGGACGCTCTCCTTGACCCCCACTTCACCCCAGCGTGTGTTGATAGTGTAAGAAGTACGGTCGAGCACTGTTCTTTCAACAGGATGATACCGCGCCCCTATGGATGTGGTGTGCGTCAGGAGGCTTGATACGACCCTGTGCAGGCTCTCTGCTTCGCAGATGACCTGAAAGCCGAACCCCGGCCTGCCCCGCTTCATGATCTTGGGCACCAGGAGCGCATCCAGTGCCCCGGCCTCCAACAGCCTCTCCAGCGCGGCCTCGGTTTCTTCCGGGTTCATGTCGTCCACATCGGCCTCCACCAGATACGTCTCCAAACCGGATTTGCCGGACTGCGCCTCGCACAGGATGCAGCGACAGAGGTTGGGCCACCCGGGTATCTCCCTGTCGCCGCAGCCGTAGCCTGTAGCGCTGACCGTGATGCCTGCAGGCGGGCTGCCCGGCAAAGCCAGAGCGGCCACGGCCGCGGCCCCGGTAGGGGTGGTCAGCTCGAAGGGGATGTCTGTGAACCGCACCTGCCTGCCTTCGAGCAGTCTTATGGTCGCCGGGGCCGGAACCGGGATAGTGCCGTGCATGGACCTGGTCGTCCCCGTACCCAGGGGAATCTGTCTGCAGTAGATGGCTTCGACACAAAGATACTCGACTGCCGCGGCAATGCCTACGATGTCGAGAATAGAGTCCAGGGCACCCACCTCGTGGAAGTGGACCTCGTCGACATCGACACCGTGCACCTGGGCCTCGGCGCCGGCCAGCGCCAGAAAGATCGACCCAGCCCGGGCACGCACGGCATCGGGCAGCACGGAGAGGATTTCATCCCTGATGTGCGCATAGGTGCGCGACTTGTGCTCGTGCACGCAGTGAAATGACAGGTCGAGGGCTCCGATGCCGTGAACACTCCTGGGGACGGTCTCCATGGTGAAACCGTCCACCGGGAGCCTCCGGAGCATGTCCTCCAGATACCCGACCGGACACCCCAGATGGATCAGGCTCCCCAGCAGCATGTCTCCACTGATGCCTCCCACCGGATCGATGACGAGAATCCGCACGCCTGTACCTCCGGAAAATTCCGTTATTGTATGATTGTCTTCTCATGTATTGTGTGCCACACTTCCCCCGTAGGGTACAACGACTTTGTATTCCGGCAAGGTCCGGTAATTATGAACTGACCGTTTCTTTGGAGCAATTTTTTCACCAACTATCTTGTACCCCCATCATAAAAGGATTATGAAAGGGATGCGTTTCACCGAAATGTTATATTGAGGAGCAGTATGAGAAGATCCTGTTTCTTTCTTTTTCTGTGCTCGGTTCTATTCATGGGAGCAGCCTCTCCGGACGAAGCGACCTACACGGTCAGAAGCGGAGACACCCTCTCGTCGATTGCGGCCGCGTACATGCCCTATACCGCCGCATATACCCGCAAGGAGCTCATCGCAAACATCAAGGCGATCAACAAGATCGAGGGCCCGCTGTCCATCGGACAGTCGCTGAGCATACCCGTGGCCTGGAAAGAGCCGTTGAAGGCAAGGACCGTGACCAGGCCCCGGGATTTCCCTGCAAAGGGCCTTTATATGAATCCTTCTTCAGCCGGCACCCGGTTTATCTTCGATTCCGCGGAGAGGCTCAAAAACCTGGGGGGCAACACCATCGTCTTCGACGCCAAGGACGATCTGGGCGCCATTACCTATCCCAGCCCCATCCGCCGGGCCTACTGCCCTGAGGAGAAATACTACCCGAACATCGAAGAGCTGCCCAAGCTCGTGGAGTTTCTCCACCGCATGGGCATCCATGTGGCCGCCCGGGTGGTGGTGTTCCACGATCCCATCATGTCGCGGAACAGGCCCGAGTGGTGCATCAACCGGGAGAAGAACTGGCTCGACCCCGCGAACCCGGATGTCCAGAAATACATCCTGACCGTGATCGAAGAGCTGGTTGAAAACGGCGTGGACGAGATCCAGCTCGACTATATCCGCTACCACGCCGACGGCCGCACCGATACGGGCGTCGAGGGTGTCTCGCGAACGGACGTCATCGCATCGTTCCTGGAGAAGGTATACGCCATCACCAAGCCCAGGGGAGTGCTGCTCTCGGTCGATATGTTCGGGATCGTGATCTGGCAGCGGGATGTCGACGTACTCGTGGTGGGTCAGGACATCGCAAAGATGAAACATCACGTGGACATTATCTCTCCCATGCTCTATCCCTCGCATTTCAGTCCGGGCTTCGACGGGGTGAAAAACCCTGCGGACGATCCCTACCGGTTCATTCACAACGGGATCAAGAGGATGAAAGAACTGGTCGGCGATGAAGTGGTCATCAGGCCGTGGCTCCAGTCGTTCCCGCTCCGGGTGACCACCGGGTTCGACGCACGGTACATCCGGACCCAGATCGAGGCTGCCCGGGATGCAGGCGGCACGGGCTGGCTGCTGTGGAGCCCGGGCAACCACTATAATGACGCCTACAGGGCCATGCAGGATATGATGAAGCCCGAAAACCCGCCGGATGTGCTGGAGGCGAACAGGGATCACCTGAAGGAGGAGACAGCCCTCACGGCACCCGGCGCCATGGCCGCACCAGAGCCGGCACCCGGGCCTTCACCCGCCGTACACCCCGCATCCGGGCCTGCTCCTGCACCGGCATCCGAACCTGAGCCGGCGCCCGATCATCCCGCCGATCCGGCGAATACACCCGAGCCTTTGCACAAGCTCTCTCCCGAGCCCGCCCCGGCAACCTCTCCTGCCCGCCTTGATGCGCAGCCTCCCGAACCCCTCGAAACCTCCCGGCAGCAGCTAAAGGATATCCAGTCTTCGGGAAACGAGCGCATGCCCACACCCGGTTTGGACGGGCCTCCCCGGGGCTGAATCATCACAGGCGTTCTCACGCCGGTCATCTCCATACCGGACAAGACGATCTGACAACTGCCGGCACGCTCGGCCTTTTTCGATGCCGGGAGAATTTTCTCTCTCAGTTCAAGCTGTTATCCGGAGGCTTGCGCTCGAGGCGGCCTTACTTTTTGAAGATCTGCCGGCTTGTAAACTATCCTGCCGGCCCGCCCGTCTATGGGGTCGGAAAAGCAAAAACGAAATTTGCAGTCTTTTAAGGGACACTGCCTGCACAATTGCGAAAGGAGAAGTGTTGTGATGAACATAAAAGCCATCGGTAAGCCGATCATCCGGGTTCTGGTTGTCAGCGCGGGCATTCTGATCATGATCCTGGTATCCATCTCGCCTTCGTTCGCCGGGACGAAGTGGAGCGTGGGGGTTACCGGAAACGATGATGGAATCAGCGGGTTTCACCTATCCATCGGCGAGTATTACCGGGTCCCCCACCGGGAGGTGGTTGTGGTTCACCAGCAGGGGATCTGCCACGAAGACCTGCCGGTGGTCTTCTTCATCGCAAAGAGGGCGTGCGTGCATCCCGATATGATCGCCCGGATGAGGCTTAGGGGCATGACCTGGATGGATATCACCCTGCACTTCGGCCTGGGCCCTGACATCTATTTCATCCCCGGCTGCACCGGCGGCAAACGGTATCACCCCGGCCTGAAACATAGGCACCTGAGCGATCATGACATCGTGAACCAGGTCAACCTGATCTTCTTGTCCGGATATCACCGGTGCCCCCCGGACAGAATCGTCAAGTATCGCTCGCAGGGCAAAAGCTATGTGGTGATCGACCGCGAATTCACCCGCGAGAGGCACAAAGCCCGCACGCACGACAAGGACCTGCAGCAGAAACCCAAGAAAGACAGGGATGATTGGGGCGACCGGAGATCACATCAGGACAAGGGCTGGAAAAACGACCGGAGGGATACAAACGGCAGCCCCGGGCATCATGGAACACACGGCAATAACAACAACCGTGGAGACAAAGGCGGGCGAGACAATCACCGGAAGGATGCGAGAATCATCGCCCGGATAAACTGACTCGGCCCCATGCAACACGTCCGGGTGCGCTGATGTCCGGAACCGGTCATGCCGGCCTTGTTCCGGGCGGCTGCCTGCACGGCATGAGGCGCGGCACTTAAGGGGCGGGACACCGCCCTGCATGCACCGGGGCGGGTCTTCCGCGCCCTTCACTGCAGGAGGATCAGCCTGCCATCGAATGCGGGAGTTCCCGCAGATGGACCGTTGCTCTGTTTTTGGTGGTGAAATCCGTGAACGCGCGGTTCACCGCCTCCATAGAGAGACCGAGGACCTGCGCCGCATCGCCCGCGCTCACCTCGTGCTCCCAGGCATAGAGCAGGAGATCGAGTTTGTCGAAGGGTATGCGGAAAAAGAACTCCTGGTCGCTCACCGGCAGACTGAAGGTGTCGGGCGAGGGAGACCTCTCGATGATCTCGGGGATGACATCGAGATAGCGGGCAAGCTGGTATACCTGGTTTTTGTAAACGTGCGCCAGTGCCTCGATATCCGTACCGCCGTCGCCGTATTTGCAGAAGTCGCCCAGGATGAACTCGGTGCGGTTCGTGGTGCCCGCCACGATGCAGTTCCTCTTCTCGGCCTCGGCATAGAGGTGGATCATGCGCGACCTGATCTTGATATTGGCAAACGAGGTGATAGCCCTGAATGCATCCGGGCTGAGCCGCTTTTTTTTCACCGTGCCGTCCGGGAGCTGCACCTGGAGGTTGTAGAAGCTGAACGAGTCTCTCTCGAGCAGATCGGTGGGGAGGGTGATGTTGTATCTGCACCCCGGCTCATACTCGGGAACGAGCCTCTTGATGAACTCATCCCGCACGCGGTAGGAGACCACGCTCTCCACCGTGGGCGTAATATCGACCTCGCGGCATTCGATGCCCATCTTCTCCGCATGCATGTGTGCATAGCGGCTGCTGACCGGGTTCGACTCCCTCTCGGGAAGAATGAGCCCATACACGTGCTCCCTGCCCAAGGCCCGGAGGGCCAGCTCGGCCATGACCGCGGAATCGACCCCTCCGCTCAGCCCGATCACCACGCCGGTCCTGCGATAAGCGCCCTTCACCTCTTCGACCACGAATTTGCAGATCCGTTCTGTCTCCTCCGCGGGGTCGATCTTAAGGACATTGATATCAAATTTCATATGTTCCCTTCCTCTCTCCCTGTCTTCTTCAAAAACCCGATCAATGATATGATCTTTTCAGCCGCAAACCCTAAATCCCCTCAGTTTTTCCAATCGATCAGATCGGAGCGGGTCAGCGTTGTCTGACGCCTGGTGCCCGGCGCATTGACCAGGTGCCAGGTTGTATACTGTTCGGCATAGAGATCGGCCGACATGAGATCGACCGGCACGATCACCCGGTATCCCCGCATCGCCGCGCCGGTTGCCGTGTGGAGCACGGCCCCATTTGCCGCCGTACCCGCAATGACCACGGTACTGATCCCCCTTTCTTTCAGAAACTTATCCAGATCCGTGTTGTAGAACTTGTCTACGCTCGACCTGACCACCGGCTCACCCGGGGCCGGTCCTGCCCCGGGCAGGATATCCTCGAGCCTGCCGGTTAGGGTGAGGCTGTGGGCCACCGCCGCATTCTTCGCCCTCGTCTGATCGAGAAACTTCACGATCCTCGGCACAGACCGGACGCACCTCGGTCTCTGCTGCTCGTTGCAGGTGCTCTGCTGGATGTCCAGCACCAGAAACGCTGTATCGGCGGGATCGAGGGTCACGGGCTTGAGTTCGGGCGGCGCAGGGGCTTGCACAGAGCCCCATTCATCGAGAATGGTTTCCGTCTGCCCGGTTTCCCCGGAAAATGCCCCAGTTACGGCAAAAACCAGAAGTGCGGCCAAGGCGAAGGCCCCTGCCATCCACCGGCATGAGCGGTCTGTGAATCGTTTTTCTTTTGCCATGATCACCTCCTCGTTCACCAGGTCATACCTGACTGATGCATAGGATTAATAATACCGAAACGAAGGCGGTTTGCCACCCGGATCGTGGTGTCGGCCCCAATTTTTTTGAAAAGAGGGGCAACCTTCGGGCCGCACAGTCTGTGCAGAGTTGAAGGAAGGATTCAACCTGCTATCATGAGCTCTAAAAGACGAAAGGAGCGCCGGCATGCAGATACGGGAGATCATGACACCGAATCCGGAAGAGATCCCGGTTATGGAATCGGTGGCCCTCGCGGCCGAAAAGATGAAGAAGCTCGATGTGGGAGCGATCCCGGTATACAGCGAGGATAGAAAGAACATCGTAGGGATGGTCACAGACCGTGACATCGTGACCCGGGCCATTGCCGAACACCGAAATCCGGCTGAAACATCCATCAGGGACATCATGAGTAAAGACGTGGTCACCTGTATGGAAGACACCGATATCGATGAAGCTGTGCAAACCATGAAAGAGAAGAAGGTGAGAAGGCTGATCGTGACCAATGCCCGGGGCGAAACCGTAGGCATCCTGTCGCTCGGGGATATTTCCACCAAGGCCCCCAGCAGCCTTGAGAAAGCCTGCGAGGTACTGGAGGAGATATCTGAGCCGAGCAGACCGAAGCGCTGATTCGCCGGTGAAAGCGGCTGAAGCGGATTCTCGCCGATTCAACGGCCTCAAGTGATCAGGCGGCATGCCTGATTTTAATCGGGCACGCCGCCTGATCATTTTCCGTGAACCCTCTTGGGCCGGTTTCTTGCACTCTGACAGTGCCGATTACAAAGGCTTCACACCGGCCCGCCGAGTATTGAGAGAGGGGGACGGCAGCGGCCGTACCCCTTGATCAAGGCCTTGAATTCAAATCCGACGAAGCACTATCGTACTTTCTTGAAAAAATCCTCGTAGGTGAACGGGTTGTCGATCTGCCTGCTGTGATCGAGAACCATGTAGACGAAATCGAAGTCTTTCTTTAACAGGTCTCCGATGCCGTCAGGCCCCACCCGGAAGGTGAGAAGACCCTCCATGGCCTGGAGCATGGCCTTTTGATGCGCGAAGGTGGTCTTGAACTCGGTCTGGTTTGCCTTGTCCGTGATGAGCCGGGCTATTTCGTCAGGATTGGCAAAGGCATATTTCCAGCCTTTTATGGTCGCCCGAACAAAGGCTGCGCACGCTTCGGGATGGTTTTCGAGAAAGCTCCTGCTGACATAGATGCCGTCTTCGGGGAAGTTCATGCCTACATCGTGATAGCTCAGGACCGTGAGATCATCATACTTGAAATGCCTGTCCAGCAGCACCAGAAGCTCATTATAGGCCATGGCGGAACACACGTCCATCTCCCCCTGGACAAAGGCGTCCAGGGAAAAGCCCTGATCTACAAAGCTCACCTCGATGTTTTTCATGCTGGAAAGGGTCCGCGGGGGAACTTGGAAATCGCCGGGCCAGATGCCGATGCTCTTGCCTGCAAGATCGTCGACTGTCTTTATTCCGCTGTCTTTTCGGGCAACCAGAACCAGGGCCGATTTCTGAATGAGCTGGCAGATGTTCACGATCTCCTTGCCCGAGGCTTTGACTTTCATGGCCGAGATGAGCCAGCCCGTAGCAAAGGTGCTTTTCCCCCCTGCGACCTCATCCAGTGCATCAATACCAGGACCGCCTCCTTTGATCTCGAGGTCGATCCCTTCCTGGGCATAAAAGCCCTTTTCCGCAGCGGCGTAAAAGCCGGCAAACTGGCTTTGCGGCGCCCACTGCGGTCGGAATGCCAGGGTCTCTGCGAGGCACTGCTGTGAAAAAAAGCACGAGATCATGATGGTGCAGACGGCCAAAAGAGAAACGAGATGTCTTTTCATGGTGATCTCCTCACTTGTTGTTGATGAACTTGTACAGTTACCGAGTTGAGATTATCGGCAGATAATTCCGGTTGCTTGATTGACTTTCCTGATAAATTTCAACTATCAGGCAACCCTCTTCCCATGAGGGCCCCTGGGATTCTGGGATTCTGGGATATGCGTGTGCAGGATACGGCCAGACACCTGATCAAATTCGAGCGAATCCCGAACAGGAGTTTCGCGGACAGCGATGCCCTTGGCGGCTTTCCCGATTGATCCCCCTGAAATCAGGATGCCTGCCCTTCGTCAATCCATTTCCCTATGCATTGCCGGCTTGGTCTCCTGTCATTCCCGCTTCCCTGCCGGCAGAGACCATCAGGCTACGCATGAGATCGGGCTGGTGATCCAGCATTTCAAGGGCGCGGGAGAAAATCGCGTTTATCTGCTCGAGCCTTACCTTCAGCAGGGCCTGAGCCTGTGCGCCTCTGACGTCGAGATCCACTTTTCCGATCTCGGCATCTGCTCCTACACTGATGTGAATCAGGTTTGCCAGCTCGGCCTTCAGCGAAACCCGCGCATCAAGGGTATCTACCTTCAGGCGGATTTCATCGAGATCCACCTTTGGCACATCCAAAAGGACATCGGGTGTTTGTTTTCCATCACCCCTGCTCAGGCTGTCTTCCATGTGCTCGAACCCCTCCTGAGCAAGCCGGCGCAGGTTCTTGCCCCCTTCTTGAAGGACCTCGATCCACCCGGCCGCCATGGGCTCGGCCCACCCATGCAGCCAGGGGATCTGCCTCATGACCATTGAGGCCATGCTCACGGCCTGCTCCTGGAGCACCTCCACAACAGCAAGGGAATTTTCAAATGCCGCTCTCTGAAACGAAAGAATCCGCCCGGCCAGGTCTTCCTGAAACCAGGACATGGGGTTTACGTTCATCCCAATCATTGGCATCATGGTTCTCCTTTTCCCGCCGTTTCCTGGAGCTGGAAGGGAGCGATCCCGCCAGCGCGGCCCTGGAGCACGGCTCAGCTCCCCCTCATGAACTTCATGCGCCGAATAAGACATGATAGTAGCCGCACCCGGCCCAAAAGCAAGGATCACCTACCTGCCACCGCTCTCCCTGGACAAAGGGCCGCCCGGCATCCGCACTTCTGATTATTCCCGAACTCTTCCAACCGGAAATGTGAACCCATCCCCCGATTCACACTGGAATTTTGAACATCAGGCGTGTATCATTCCTGATATCCGAACCTGGAACATCTGCAAATTCCTAAAAAAGACAACGAGGAGGTGCCCATGGAACTCGACCAGGCGATCGCAGAAAGAAGGAGCATCCGCAAGTTTACCGACTATGTGGTGAGTGATGATGAGATCAGGACACTCATCGATGCGGCGAGACAGGCGCCCTCGTGGGCCAACACCCAGGTCTGGGAGTTTATTGCGGTGCGGGACAAGGGGCTCATCGAAAAGGTCGTGCAGACCTATGCCGAGAAGAATCCGGCCACCAAAGGCTCCCTGGGGGCCTCCGTGCTCATCGTGGCCTGCGCGAAAACAGGCGTTTCCGGATGCTATGACGGCAAGGATGTCACCTCGCTCTCCAACTGGTATATGTTTGACCTGGGCATGGCCGTGCAGAACCTGTGCCTCAAAGCCCATGCCATGGATCTGGGGACCGTGGTGGTGGGGCTCATGGACCACCAGGCGTGCAAAAAGTTGCTGAAAGTCCCCGCAGGTCACGAGGTGGTGGCCGTGATCCCGGTGGGCAGGCCCGCCGCCCCGGGCAAGTCCGGTCCCCCGCGCAAAGAGCTTGCCGATATCCTGTATCGCGACACCTTCGGCACAGCATTCTAAAGTGCCCCAGGCCTCAGAGGAGGCATGATCATGGCCGACTACGGCGTGGATATCGATCGCAGAGACCGGGTCGCAGTGGTGACCTTCAACCGGCCTGCACGGAAAAACTCCCTGGACGAGCACATGTGGACCTGTCTGGAGGCAGTGGTCGAAGACCTGAAGAAAAGTCCTCCCCGGGCGGTGGTCATCACAGGAGCCGGCGGCGAGGCCTTCTGCGCGGGATTCGACGTGAGCCCGGAAAACCCGCAGGTTTCGCGCCTGGCCGATGCGGTGCAGAATCAGCGGAAAGGGCCCGCCATGGAGCTCATCCAGAGGGTCAGGACCTGCACCGACCGCCTCGTGGGCCTGCCGGTGCCCGTGATCGCGGCCGTCAACGGCATCGCATACGGCGGAGGCGCGGAGATCGCCTCCCGGTGCGACTTACGGGTCATGGACCAGGGGGCTGTGATCTGCTTTTCCGAGGTCAGATTGGGCCTCATGCCGGACCACGGGGGCGTGGTGGGTCTCACCCGGCTCATCGGACCTTCAAAGGCCGCTGACCTGATCCTCACGGGGAGGAAGGTAAAGGCCGGGGAGGCATTGGCTTTGGGATTGGTCAACCGGGTCAGCGCACCGGGCAGGGCACTCGAAGATGCCCTCGAGCTGGCCCGGGCCATCGGGGAGAACGGGCCGCGGGCGGTGCGGCATGCCTTGAAGGTGATCCGGAGTACGCCTGATCTGTCTTACGAGCAGGCACTGGACCTGGAAACCATGGAGGCGGTCGATCTCATCGCGAGCGGGGAGTGCATCACCGGAATCACGGCGTTTCTCATGAAGCAAAAGCCGGAGTTTCCGGAAGTGGAATGACCAATCTCTCATTCTGTGAGAGGATCGATGATCCGGCGCGGTCAGGTCTCGACAACAATCACATCGGGAACATCGTATGTCGAGATCTGACCTCCATGATGCTTAAGAAAACACCGGGAAAACGGCCCGCACATCGCCGACATCCAGCTTTCCTCCCTGCAGAATCGCATCGATTTTCCCGAAATATTTGGGAAACTCCGTGGCAAGCCAGAACTCCGATGAACACACCTTGCCGTGATAAAACACCGCCTCTGAATCACTCTCGATAAAAGAAGCTTGATCTTTACCCGCTGCACGGCCTGTGATGGCCTCGAGCTTCGGCTTGGCCAGCGTCAGGCACCACAGATGCATCCACGCAATCAGCACATCGTAAACAGCCCTGCGAAGCGGATCGACATTCATCAGCAGATTTGTGAGACGACCGGAATCCATCAGCGACTTCATGAAACCCACGGCCTCGTCCAGGCAATCGATTGCATCGAGGAGCGAATTCCGATAATTCTCTCCGACGATTCCTGCCGCGCTTTCAACACTCCGGCGGATTCTTTCCTTCACAACATGATATTTATACTGCCCCGGGTCCATCAGAATCTTTCTGATAATCAGATCCAGAGACTGGATGCCGTTGGTCCCCTCGACGATGGAGAGCGCCTTGCAGTCTACGGCAAGCTGCTCCACCGGATACTCGGAGCAGTAGCCGTACCCGCCGTGGACCTGTATCGCCTCCGCGGTAATCCGCCACGCCATATCCGAGTTTCCCGCCTTGACCACGGGAATGAGAAAGTCTGCCAGCGCCTTGGCCTCCCTGGCTTCCTCCCCTTCCATCAGCCTCTGGAGATCGATCTGGCGTGAGGCATAGTACGAGAGCATCCTTCCACCTTCCACCCAGGATTTCATCCACAGGAGCATTCTCTGCACATCGGGGTGCTCGATAATGGGCACCTTGGGCGCATCAGGTTCGAACATCCGGGTTACGTGAGATCCCTGCAACCTGGTCCGAGCATAGTCTACAGCCTGGTGATAGGCTGCAGAAGAGCCGCCCAAAGCCATGATGCCGACCTCGAGCCGTGTCTCGTTGAGCATATGGAACATGATGTTCATTCCCCTGCCCCGCTCTCCCAGGAGATAGCCGATGCACCTCTCGTTCTCGCCGAAGGACATGGAACAGGTGGCGGAGCCGTGAGCGCCCATCTTTTTCTCGATGCCGGTGCAGTACACGTCGTTGCGTTCGCCGAGAGAGCCGTCGTCTCGGATGAGATATTTGGGCACGATAAACAGAGAAATTCCTTTCGTGCCCGGGGGGTCCCCCTCGATGCGCGCCAGGACCGGGTAGATGATCTGTTCGGTAATGTCCTGCTCTCCATTGGTAATGAAGCACTTCCGCCCCGTGATCCGGTAGGTGCCGTCGGCCTGAGGCACGGCTTTTGTTTTCAGGGCGCCCACATCGGATCCGGCCTCGGACTCCGTGAGACACATAGTCCCGCCCCACTGACCGGAAAGCAGCCTCGGCACATAGAGGGCCTTTTGTTCGGGAGATCCGAAATGCTGGATCATGAGTGCTGCGCCGTGCCCGAGCATGAGAAAGAGCATGAGCGCTCCACCGGCACCGCAGAATACCTCCCAGCAGCATGTCTGGACGTCAAGCGGCATGCCGGTGCCGCCGATGGCCGGATCGTCGGAAATGCTTAAGAACCCCGCATCGAGAAGGGCCCGAGCCGCCTCTCTGTATCCAGGGGGCACTTTCACGGATCGGGTATCCGGATCGAACGTGCAGCCCTGTCTGTGCCCTGCGGTGTTCGCGGGAAAGAGCTGATCTGTGGCGATCCTCTGCGCCAGACGAATCGTATCCTCGTACACCCCGCGGTCGAAGTACTCATAGCGAGTGTATGCACTCATCTTCTCCAGTTCCAGAAATTCGAACAGGGTGAATCTGAGGTCCCGCTCATCGATGAGATATTTCCCCATCTCTTCCCTCCTTTATCGCCCATCACCGGCCGCATGCCGGGGCCTGCCATGGCAGCATTTCGGGAGGACAACGATGTATTGCCTGCCGGCTGTCCCCGGCATTATCCCTTGTAAAACGACTGGATCAGCTTGAAAAACTCCCCCGAGAAAACCATGACGGTCTGGTTGCGGTTCTCGAGATTAACTGCACTCTGAAGCGAAGAGGCATGGAGATTCTCTTCGAGCACACGCTTGGTGAGCTTCAGCCCGCCCACGCTCTTACCCGTCATCATCCGGGCATAGGAAAGGGCTGCTTCCACCAGCTCTTCCCTGGGAACCACCCTGCTGACCAGTCCCATCTTCTCAGCCTCATCCGCTCGGACCTTTCTGCCGGTGTAGAGGATGTCGGAGGCATGAGAGAGCCCCACCAGCCGCGGCAAAAAATAGGAGCATCCAAGCTCGCCGCCGGAAAGCCCGATATTGATGAACGAGGCCACGAAATATGCCTCGGGGCTCGCCACCCGGATGTCGCTTGCCAGGGCCATGGCAAACCCCCCTCCCGCAGCTGGCCCGTTCACGGCGGATATGACGGGCTGCGGTATCTTCCGCAAACCCAGAACCAGCGCCGCATATCGCTCCTGCACGATCTTCAGGAACCGCTCAGGGTCGGCGAACGCATCCGTGTCCTTGTAGACCACGGCATCGTTCAGGTCGGCGCCTGAGGAAAATCCCCTGCCCGCACCGGTTATGACGAGGACTCTGATAGAGTCGTCCCTGGACAATTCTCCGAACAATTGTTCGAAATCCTCAAGCATTTCCACGTTGATTGCGTTGAGCTGGTCAGGACGGTTCATGGTGACCATCCCGATCGAAGGCTCTCGCTCCTCGAAGAGCAGTGTTCTGAATCCCCGGGTGCCTGTGTTCATAATCTTCCTTCCCTTTTCTTTTTGTCCATCTCTCTGACCTCTCGCCGCATGATCTTGCCGATGGCGCTCTTGGGGAGCTGATCGATGAATTCCACCTGCGTCGGCACCTTATAGCCGGTCATCTTCCCCTTGCAGTATGCGATCACTTCCTGTTCCGTGAGCGTCTCGCCCGGCTGCACGACGACGTAGGCCTTTACCGTCTCCCCGCGGTACTCATCCGGGACACCGATGCAGCATGCTTCCAGGATCTTGGGATGGCTGAAGAGTATATCGTCGACCTCCTTGGGATAGATATTGAAACCGCTGGCGCAGATCATGTCTTTCTTGCGGTCGGATATGGTCAGATAGCCGTCCTCGTCGAAAAACCCGATGTCTCCGGTGTAAAACCATCCGTCTCTCAGGGCCTGAGCGGTCTCCTCCGGCTTCTTGTAGTAGCCGGACATGACTTGAGGGCCCTTGATGCAGATTTCTCCGGCCTCTTTCGGAGGAAGCTCGCGGGTTCCCGTATCCAGATCCACGATCTTGATATCCGTGCCGGGAAGCGGTACCCCTACGGTTCCGATCTTCACCTTGCCCCCCCAGGGTGTCACGGTCGCGAAGGCCGTATTCTCGGTTGCCCCGTACACATCGTAGATGATCGCGCCATGAAGCTGTTTCAGCTGGTTCAGAGTGTCTTCGGGTAGCGGAGCGGCGCCGCCGAAGTAACCTTTCACAAAGGAGAGATTCATCTTCCGGAACTTATCGTTTTTCAGGAGCCCGGTATAGATCGTGGGCACGCCGGGGAGAAAGGTGGGCTTGAACTTGGAGAGCATTTCCACAATGGCGCCCGGCTCCGGCTTCGGCACGAGCGTACAGCACCAGCCGTTCCAGATGGGGAGGTTCTGTCCCACCGAGTATCCTGCGGAATGGAAGATCGGATAGATGCCCAGAAGGTTCTCGTATGTATCCTTGAGATCCGGATACCAGGCCGAAAACTGCTGGACGACCGAGGAGATGTTGCCATGTGTCAGCATCGCCCCTTTGCTCACCCCTGTCGTGCCTCCAGTGTAGATCAAGGCTGCAAGTTCGTCCCACCGGGCCTTGTTCTCTACAGGCGCATCCGGATATTTTCCGATGAGATCCATGAACTGATACACTCCCTGCTGCGGCTCCACCTTTCGGAACATGTTCTTTTTCACATAGGGAAAGAGCTGCTTCTTCGGGAAAGGGAGATAATCGCTGATGTGGCAGGTGATGATCGTGCGAATCTTCGTCTCCGACTTGATCTTGAGCGCCCGGGGCAGGAGCAGGTCGAGTGTCACCAGCACTGTGGCGTCCGAATCATCGAGTTGATGGGCCAGCTCGCGCTCAGTATAGAGCGGGTTGTTCATGGCGGTCACAGCCCCGACGCGGTAGACGGCATGATTGGCAATGACTATCTGAGGGATGTTGGGCAGGAGCATCGCCACCTTGTCGCCCTCCTTCACCCCGAGATCGATGAGAGCCCTCGCAAAGCGGTTGACGAGCCCTTCATATTCCCGGTAAGTGATCTTCTTTCCCATGTAGATAAAGGCGACGCGGTCCGGATACTTTGCAGCGACCTGGCTGAGCCTTTCGGCCATGGTAACCTTCTCCGGCTTGAACTCCTTGGGCACACCCGGTACATACGATTTATGCCAAAAACGTTCCATGGACATAATCTCCTCCTCATTTTATAGGGTTGCGTACCATCCCACTGCTGAATACATTGCAAAGGCACTTCTCACCAAAAAAACGTTCCAGCGCTTACTTTCTTCTCCGGCTGCACCTCCTTTCACCCCTCATGTATTAATCTCCTTACCTGCCCTTGAACTTCGGGGTCCGCTTTTCGAGAAAGGCTGCGACCGCCTCGATCATGTCTTCATTGGGGACGATCGACGCGTTCCTCTGCGCAACGTATTCCAGACCCTGATGGAGTCCGTGATCGCGGGTGTAGTTCGCAACCTCCTTCACTCCCTGCACGGTGAGGGGGGACAACCCGGCGATCTCCTCCGCGAGCTTTCCGGCTTCTTCCAGAAGGGCCTGACGATCTGGGCAGAGCCTGGTGATGTACCCCATCTTCAACGCCTCTTCCGCGGTGAAATCTCTTCCCGTCATGGCCAGCTCGCGGTACCATCCCTGTCCGATGATATACGGGAGACGCTGCAGGGTGCCGATATCCGCGATGATGGCTATCCGAGTCTCTCTGATGGAAAAGACTGCGTCCTGTGATGCGATCCTGATATCGCAGGCGCTGGTGAGGTCCACGCCCCCGCCGATGCAGTGCCCGTGGATCGCGGCTATGACCGGCTTCCTGCATTTCTCGATCGCCGTCATGCTTGCCTGGAGCTCTTTGATCTTCCGATACAGCCAGTCCCGGTACACGGCAGACCCGTCACCGAGCAGTACCTGGGCTGCGACAAGATCAAGACCGGCGGTAAAGCTCTTTCCTTCCGCCCGGACGACCACGACCCGCACCTCGGGGTCGGTGTCGAATTCCTCGAAACACCGGGTAATATCTTCGAAAAACTCCATGGTCATGGTGTTGCGCTGCTGTGGCCGGTTCAGGACCAGCCATGCCACGTGCCCGCTCTTCTCGACCTTCAGACAGGGTTGTGAGGAAACCATATTCCCGCCTTTTCCTGACGCCATTGAGTCACCTTCCTTTCATCAACTCATCCCGCACATCTTATAAGCGCGTGCGGCAGCTCAGCTGAAAAGCCCTTCTCTGGCAAAAACATCGATCTCCTGATCCGAATAGCCCAGCTCCTTCAGCACTTCCCGGGTATGGGTGCCGGCCTGTACGCCTGCCTTCGTATATTCCTGTTTTGTTTCCGAGAACCGGATGGGATTGGCGAGTTGCCTCACCTTCCCCCCTGACGCGAGATCGAGCTCCACCACAAGGCCCCTCTTTTTCGTATGCGGATCGTCCAGTGCCTCTGAAAGAGACAGAACAGGGTCGACGCACGCGTCGGTTTTATCGAAAATCTCCATCCACTCGTCTCTGGTCTTTGTCTTCATGACGGCCCGGATCTCGTTCTTGACCTCTTCCAAATTCGGCGGGGTCACGCCTCCTTCGATCAGGTCAGGGCGTCCGATAGCGTTGCAGAAGGCGGCGAAGAACTGGGGTTCGAGGCCGCCGAAGCTCACATATCCACCGTCCTTGGTCTCGTAGAAGTCATAGAGTGATCCGCCGTTTAAGAGAAATCCCTCGCGTCCGGGCTCCTGGCCGTCGACGAGATAAGCACCCGCCACAAGGGCGTTGAACGCGATCGTGCCGTCGGTCATAGAGATGTCGATATGCTGGCCTCTGCCGGTGTTCATACGGCTGATCACCGCCGCGAGGATTCCGATTACGGCATTGTTCGACCCTGAAGCCACGTCCGCGATCTGCATCCCTAAGGGCGAGGGCCCGGTGTCTTTCCTTCCGGAATAGGACATGAGGCCCGAGCGGGCGAGGTAGTTGATGTCGTGACCGGCCCGTCCGCTGATCGGGCTGTCTTGGCCGTAGCCGGTGAGAGAGCAGTAGATAAGCGCCGGATTGATCTTCTTCAGGCTCTCGTAATCGAGGCCGAATCTGGCCATCACCCCCGGGCGGAACTGCTCGATCAGGATGTCATAGCGCTCAAGCAGCTGATGAACGATGCGAACGGCCCGTGCATCTTTCAGGTTGAGTGCGAGGCAGCGCTTTCCCCGCCCCAAGTAGGCCGTGGCGAACGACAGATCCGTGCCCGGGAAAAACGGCGGGGCGAACGCGGCCATGTCGGGCCTGGAGCCCGAGGTTATCCGGAGCACCTCCGCTCCCATGTCGGCAAGATTCATGGTCGCGAAGGGTCCGGGAAGAAGCGTGGTGAAATCCAGAATCTTCAGTCCTTCAAGAGGTCCTGCCATGATGTCGGCTCCCTTTCTCTTTCACGGCGGGCGGCCGGCTCATGGGCTGCCTCCCGCACGCTTCTCCTACAGGCCCATGAACCGGGCTGCGATCTGGCGCATGATCTCGTTGGTCCCTGCAAAGATCCGGGTCACCCGTATATCCCTCCAGGCGCGCGAGATCGGATACTCGTCGCAGTAGCCGTATCCGCCGTGCAGCTGGACGCAGCGATCCGCAACCCTGCTCGCCATCTCCGTGATCCAGAACTTCGCCATGGATACGTCCACGACCACATTCTTTCCCTCCATGTGATCCACGATCAGCTTGTCAAGGAAGGTTCGTCCGAGCTTGATGTCGGTGGCCATTTCCACCAGCTCGAACTGGCTGTGCTGGAACTTGGAGATGGGCCTGCCGAAGGCGGTGCGCTCTTTGCAGTATGCGATCGTGATCTCGAGCATGTACTCGGCCAGGGCCTGCGCCCCGATCGCGCACATGAGCCGCTCCTGCTGGAGCTTCTCCATAAGATGCAGAAACCCGGTTCCCTTCTCTCCCAGGCGGTTGGCCTTGGGTACACGGCAGTCGGTGAAATACAGCTCCGCCGTATCCTGGCTGCGCCATCCCACCTTCTTGATCTGCTTTCCCTTCTCAAAACCCGGTGTCCCCTCTTCGATCACGAAGAGATCGATTGCGCTGTACGGGTCCTGGACCTTGGGGTCGCGAACAGCCACTACACAGATCCCGCAGTTGATGCCGTTGCTGATGAACGTCTTCTGCCCGTTGATGATGACATCTTCGCCGTCCTCCACGGCCGTTGTACGGATTGCGGCGAGGTCGCTTCCCGTGTTGGGCTCGGTCATGGCGACTGCGGTGATGATGTCTCCCGACACGCAGCCCGGGAGGTACTTTTTCTTGAGATCCTCCGAGCCGTAGGACAGGATGTATGGGATCACGATATCGCTGTGCAGGGCCGTGCACAGCCCCATGTGGTTGGTCCGGCTCATTTCCTCGGTCATGATCACCGAATACAGGAAGTCTCCGCCCGGCCCGCCGTACTCCTCGGGTACGCACGTACCGAGGAACCCCTGGTCCCCCAGCTTTTTCCATGCGCTCCGGGGTGTGATGCCCGCCTCTTCCCATTCATCGACATATGGTATGACTTCCTTTTCCAGGTATCTCCGGACAGAATCCCTGAACATTCTGTGTTCGTCGGTATAGGGGATGATCTCCATAACGGTTCCTCCTCGATCAGTAGTATGAACCACAACAGCCGGTCTTTTGATGATTCCCTCTCGTGCAACACTCCATGACGGGTCGCACGCCTTCATGCCGCCTCATGCCCCGCTGATTCACAGGCAAGCGGGGCCGTGACCTTCCAAGAAAGGGTAATCGTGCCTGCAGGGCTGTGAAAAGGGGAAGGACCTGTCCCCCATAGCTTGAGCGGAGGAGGAAGAAGACAGGTCCGTCCCCCCGGTCGAGAACATGCAGCCGGCCGGATTTCGGATGAGAACCTACTCGAACTTGTTCTTGTCGTAGATGAATGCGGGAATGAAGATGTCTTTCAGCGTCTTCTTCACCATCGCGATGTACTCGTCCCTGTTCTGCCGTATGATCGTGCGGAAAAAAGCCTCTCCCGAGATAAAGCTGTGTATGGAGTTCATGATGGTCAGCACCGATGCCATGGAGAAGCTGATGTTTTGTTTGTCTTGCTTCAGCCCCATGGAACGGACGATGTCTATGGTGAACTCAGGCACCTTGAAATCCACCAGCTCCTCATGGCGAATCTTCCCGAAATAGCGGTGCAGCACCAGGTTGGAGATCTCGGGATGAAGGAAGAGGTAATCGACCATGGTGTCGATCCCGATCTCGATACGCTCTTCCAGTGGACGGCCGTGGATGATCTTCTCCACCTCGACGAACTTTCTTCCCAGATCGTTGTTGATGTCGATGATCACCGCCTCGTACAGGTCTTTCTTTTCCCCCCAATGATAGTGGAGCGTGGATATGTCGATGCCCACTTCCTTCGCGATCATCCTCATGGTGGTGCCATGGAAGCCGTATTCACCGAAGATCTTTCTGGCAACCGCAAGGATCCTCGCCTTCATCGATTCCGGATCTTTTTTCGCCTTCTCGAGAGCTGTTTCCACACGTTTCTCCGTTCTGCTTGGTATTTTCAGCGCCGGGACAGATCAGCCCTGCCTGCCTTTGCCCCTATTGAAGCACAGGGCTGAGCACGCCGAACATTTCTGGAAGCATACCGAAAAATTTCGGATTTTCAAGACTTGTTATCTTGCTCCAGCTCTCCATGACCTCCTCAGGCGTGGGAATTTTCTTTCCGTCGGACAGGATCGCACCCGGCCCTGTCATCACGGCCGTGCGGCTGAAGTATCCTAACGCCGCGTTGATGATCATCCCATTGTCCGTGCACTTATCCGAGCACATGTACAGTACCGCGGGCGTCACGAAGTCGGGCTTCATCTTCTCGAAGAACTCGGGCGGGAGCACATCTTCGGTGAGACGGGATGCGGCTACCGGCACGATCACGTTGGTCATGATGTTGTACTTCGCCCCCTCGAGCTTGAGCACATTCGTCAGCCCGATCAACCCCATCTTGGCAGAGGCATAGTTGCTCTGGCCGAAATTGCCGAACAGACCCGCTCCAGAGGTCGTCATGATGATCCTGCCGTAGTTGTTGGCGCGCAT
>MPOS01000053.1 GCA_001896555.1 Candidatus Phosphitivorax anaerolimi | reverse complement strand
CGTATCCCGAATTTTCCCGGGATGTAGACCCCGGGTTCGATCGTGACCACCATCCCCTCCTCCAGGGTGTCTTTGGAAATCTGGGAGAGGGTTGGCATCTCGTGCACCTCCATGCCGACCCCGTGGCCGAGGCTGTGGCCGAAGTATGCGCCGTATCCCGCCGATTCGAGATACTCCCGTGCCCGCTTGTCAACAGATGAGGCCTTGACCCCGGGACCCAGGGCCTCGATGCCCAGTGCTTGGGCCTTGAACACGTGCCGGTAGGCATTCATGAAATCACCACCGGGATCGACGGTGCACACGGTGATGGTCTGGTCCGAGCAGTATCCCCGATAGACGCACCCGTAGTCTATGACCACGGACTCTCTCTTCCGGATGACCTTTTCGGATGCTGCGCCGTGGGGCATGGCCGCCCTCGGGCCTGAGGCCACGATGGTCTCGAAGGAAGGCCCGCTCGCGCCGAGCCTTCTCATCTCGCACTCGATGTCGAAGGCCACGTCCGCCTCCCTTCGCCCGACAATGCCCTGCGACAGGACAGCCTGGAGTGCTGTCTCGGATATCCTCACCGCCTCGGCGATCAGCGAGATCTCGCCCGGGTCCTTAACAGCCCTAAGATACTTGAGCTGGCCGCCCAGCGGCGTCATCTCGATGCCCTTGAACAGATCCTTGAGCTTAAGAAATGTGTCGAGGTCCATCACATTGGACTCGATGCCCAGGGTGGATATGCCTAAGGACTGAAGGTACTCGTATATATCTTCCCAGTGCTTCCTGATCTCGATGACCTCGGCCTTTGCCTCTTCTCGCGCCTGGAGAGTATTGCGCGAATCAACGAAGAGCGCGGTGTGCGACTCGGTGTACACGGCCAGGGCGTCGGAGCCGGTGTATCCGCTTACGTAGGTGACGTTCGGGCGGGAAGAGAGCAGGATGGCGTCCAGCCCCTTGAGGAACGACCTCGCCCTATCGATTCTTTGCGCGGAGTAGCTCATGGAGTGCCTCGATCCCCAGGATATAGCCGTATGGGCCGAACCCGGAGATGGTGCCGGCCGCGATGTCGGAAAACAGGTTCTTCTGTCTGAACGGCTCGCGGGCCGAGACATTGCTGATATGGATCTCGACAAAGGGGATATCCACGCCCAGCAGGGCGTCGCGGATCGCAACCGAGGTGTGGGTGTAGCCTCCCGGGTTGATGAGGATGCCCCTGACCTGTGCCTCTCGTGCAGCATGGATCCTCTCGATGATTGCGCCTTCGTGGTTCGACTGAAAGGCCTCGAGCTCCATGCCGAGCGAGCGGGCCTTCTCCTGGGCACCCCGCTCGATCTCAGGCAGGCTGACCCGGCCATAGAGCGAGGGCTCGCGGATACCCAGCAGATTGAGGTTTGGTCCGTTGATCAGCAGAATCTTCATTTCCGCGTCCTTTCCAGCCATCCTTCCAGGGTCTTGATGAGATACAGGGTCTGCACCCGCTGTGCCTCCTTGCGCATCTGGGGCTCGGGATCGGAGTTTTTCAGCAGACGCGAGTAGATCTTAAGCGCCTGCCCGTAGTGTCCCTGGTCGGCATAGATTTTTGCAAGCTCGGGAGACGCCTCGCTCATGAGCGGGGCCGCCTCGCCGTCCTTTTCTTCTTCTGCAAACAGGTCGAGTGCCTCGTCGTCATCGGGATAAAAGGAGAGATAGCGATTGATGCACGACTTCGCGGCTTCGTTTTCTCCCCTGCCGCGGTGGATGAGGGCCATGTAGTAGTATGCCCTGGCAAGGTCACTCACTCTGCCGGCAAGCGTTCGGAGCACGGCCATGGCATCGGTCTCGCGGCCCACCTTGAACAACGAGATGCCCACCATCAGCTGATCTTCAGGGGTCTGTGCATCGGGAGCGGCATCGGCGACTTCGAGAAACGCCCCCTGTTCAAAGGCTTTTCGAATATCCATCAGCGAATCCTCGATAGGCCTCCAGTACTTCGATTTCAGAAAGTTTTTGTACGCTAACACCACCGATGGAAGGTGTCAATACAAAGTGGATCCCTTTATCGGAACCCTTCTTGTCGAGTGCGAGCGCCTCTGCCACCTCTTCTGCAGGAGGAAGCGAAAGGCCCTGAGGAAGGATGTTTTCCCGGGCTATGAGATCCATGATGCGTTTCAGATCATCTGATGGCAACAGGCCCCGGTCATGGGAGAGCCGCGAGGCGAAGGCCATGCCCACGGCAACGGCAAACCCGTGAGGCAGTGTGTACCCGCTGGACTTCTCGAAGGCATGACCCAGGGTGTGCCCGAAGTTGAGCGTTCTCCTCAACCCCCCTTCCCGCTCGTCAAGGGCCACTACCCGCGCCTTGTCCCTGGCGCACATCCTGACCAGCTTGACATAGTCATAGGGCTGCCCCTTTTCCAGATAGTGAAAGAGCGGGGCGTCCATGATGATCCCGTACTTGATCACCTCTGCCATGGCGCTCCTGATCTCTGTCTCGTCCAGGGTGGCGAGGAAATCCACGTCGCTTACGACCATCAGAGGCTGGTGAAAGGTGCCGACCAGGTTCTTCCCATACGCATGGTTGACTGCGGTCTTGCCCCCGATGGCTGAGTCGACCTGCGCAAGCAGGGTGGTGGCGGCCTGGACTACGGGGATGCCCCGCATGTAGATGCTGGCGGCGAATCCGGCAAGGTCGCCCGTCACGCCCCCGCCCACGGCCAGGCACACCCACTGCCGGTTGACCCTGCACGAGAACATGGCGTCGAGCACAGTGTTCAGAAAATCCATTGACTTCGACCCCTCGCCCGGAGGCACGGTCATGAAGCGGGCCGGGCAGCCTTGAAGGGCCTCTTCCACCTTCCGGCAGTGGTGTTTCATCACGTTCTCGTCGATCAGGACAAAGAGCCCTTCAGGATGCACGTGCCGCTTCAGCAAGGGGAGGATGTTCGAGAAAATGCCCTTGCCGACGTGGATCGGATAGGGGTTGTCCGGCAGGGCCACGCCCACCGGATCGGGCAGGCCGGGCAGGGCCTTGAGGATCTCGCGGGAGATTTCCTCGGGCGACCTGCCGTCGGTGTTCACCACCAGATCGGCGTCTTTATAGGCAGGGGTCCTTGCCTGCATGAGGCCCCGTGCATCACTGTTCCACAGTGGCCGGCTCCCATCGCCGGTGACGCGGTCTTTCAGACTCTCGAATGATGCCTTCAAGAACACGATGCAGCCGCACGCCTTCATGAGCCGTCTGTTCGAGGGGTTCACCGGCAGCCCGCCGCCCGTCGCCACGACACTCGATGGGTCGCCCTCGGCTGCAAGGTCGCACAGCACGCTGTCCTCAAGGGAGCGGAACGCCTGCTCGCCAGCGCAGCGGAAGATCTCAGGGATCGACCTTCCGCTCCTTTGGGCAATGATGGTGTCAAGATCTACAAAGGGCACGCCCATGCGGCGGGCGAGGTCCAGTCCCACCGTAGTTTTTCCCGAGCCCATGAAGCCGGTGAGAAAGATCACAGCGACTCCCAGTAGGAACGGTGGCTCTCAAAGGCCTCGACGAGAGGTCCCATAGCTGGCAGGCCGAAGCTCATCAGGATCGCCTGGCATGCGGCGATGATCACACCCGCCTCCCCCACCACGGATGCAGCGGGCACGGCGCAGCAGTCGGAACGTTCATACTCCGCACGCACAGCCTCGCCACTGCGGATGTCCACGGACCTCAAGCCTTTTTTCAGGGTGGGTATGGGCTTCATGCTGCAGAGCACCTCGATGGGCTGCCCGTTCGACACCCCGCCCTCGATGCCTCCGGCATGGTTGGTCTTTCTGCCTTTCGGTGTTCCCGGAAAGATCTCGTCGTGCATCCGCGAGCCGGGCAATGCGGCGGCGCCGGTTCCGATGCCGATCTGGACCGCCTTGATCCCGGGGATGGACATGAGCTGGGCCGACAGGAGTGTATCCAGACGCTGATCCCACTGGGTATACGAGCCTATGCCTGCGGGCATGCCGCTGAGCACCACCTTGAATTCGCCGCCCAGGGTGTCGCCCTGCTCACGGGCCTCATCGATCAGCCGCTCCATGGCAGCGGTGGCATCGCTGTCAGGGCAGAACACGCTGGAGGAGTCTCTGAGCACCCGATCGTACTCGCCCGTGAACACTACGTCACCGATGCTTCTGACCCAGGAATGCACCTCAATGCCCAAAGCGGCAAGCAGGCACCTCAGCAGCCCGCCTGCCGCCACCCTGCCCGCGGTCTCACGGGCGCTGGAGCGCTCGAGCACGTTGCGCAGGTCCGAGTGACGGAATCTGGCCGCGCCGGAGAGATCGGCATGTCCGGGCCGCGGGGTATAGAGCTCTCTGCCCTGCACAATCTCCCAGGGGTCCATGTACTCCTTCCAGTTGTCGAAATCCCGGTTCCATACCGCCAGGAGAATCGGGCTGCCCAGGGTGACCCCTCCCCTGATGCCCGAGAGCACATCCACCCGGTCTTGTTCGATGGCCATCCTCCCTCCTCTGCCGTAGCCTTTCTGGCGCCGGCTCAGGTCGGCGTCGATGACCTCGCGGTCTACTTCAAGCCCTGCGGGAATGCCGTCGAGAAAGGCGAAAACACCCCTCCCGTGTGACTCCCCGGCGGTAGTGAACGTAAGCATCCGATCTCCTTTATTCAAGACAATTGCAAAGGATTATCGCGGATTCACAGTCAGTTTGTCAACAACCGGCAATCCCGTTGCCTAAAAAGCCTTTCTCATGATAGAAGACATTGAAAAAAATGAGAGAAAGGGTCTGCTATGCTGACAAAAAGCGGGAAAAAGCTCGAAGAGATAATCAAAAAGGCGATCGACGACCATGTTATCACGAACTCCGAATATGAAGAGATCATCTCTCTGGCTCACGAAGACGGCGTGATCGACAAGCACGAGAGGGCCCTTTTGAAGGAGCTCAACGACCTCATATCAGACAAGACGGTCAAGCGCATACCCGGCTGACCCCTCATCGGGGACGGGTTCGCATTTAAGAGGCCTGTTCGTCAGAGGTTGACTCGTCGACAGTGGCAGGCACGATTTCTGTTCGGAAGAAATCATTGCTGGCGTCGATGCCTCTAGCCAGTCATTGCCTCTCATGCATGGAACCGGGGTAGGGGCAGACCGCTGTGGCTTCTACGGAAGGCGGTCTGCACGGGCTTCGGCTGGCACGGTGAAATCGCCTTCAAAACACCCCGCTCAAGCGGCACCGGTCATCCCGCTCCTGCAAGACGCAATTTGCAGGATGAGGATCAGAACTTCATCTGCAGCGAGACTCGATAGGTCCGGCCGGGAACCGGATACCAGAAGCTGCCCCACTCCAACTGGTCTTCATACTCCACCGAGGTGTCGTCAAGGAGGTTGCTCACCTTGAAGGCGGCCGTGGCAAACCGGGTGATCTCGCAGGCGATGCCCACGTCGATGAGGTTTCTGTTGCCGGTCTTTCTGGTGTTGGCATCGTCGGTGTACACCCCCTCTCTGAACTGGTAAGAGGTGAAGATGTTTACCTGGCGTCCGAGGACCGCGGCCAGGTAGTCAGCCTGCAGGGTGAAGATGTCCTGCGGCTTGTGCTTGACCCGCTTGCTCTCAAAGGAGCCGCTTCCATACCGGAACTGGTTGAATGCATAGCCCAGCGAGATCCGTAAAGGATCGACCGGCTTCACCCATGCATAGGTCTCAACGCCCGAGGCGTGTGCACGATCCACGTTGACATAGGTGAATGTATTATACGTGGGATAGCCCATCTTGATCATGTCGCTGTAGCGCGCCACGAAATAGCTCGCGCTCAAGCCGAACAACTCGAACTCGATCACGGGGCCGATGTCCCAGCCGAAAGATTCTTCGGGTTTAAGATCGGGGTTGGGAACAAAGGTGAAAAAGTCAGAAGAAGGCGCATAGAGCTGGCCCAGGGTGGGCTCACGGTACCCGATGCCAACATTCGCCTTGAGGTCGAGATGGGGCATGACGTCCCAGAGAACCCCGCCGTGCCATGTCCATTTTCCCTTGAACTCGGTGCTGTGGTCGTGCCGCAGGGCAAGGGAGAACAGGACAGGGTCGAGGTCCAGGGTCGAGTGAAGGACTCCCGACGTTACGGTGCGCGAGTGGATGCCGTAGTAGTCGCTGCTGAGCCGCTCCCTGCGCACAGTGACCTCGGGAGCAAGCCTCAGGAGACCCATACCGTGGGAATAGATCGCATCGAAATAGTCGCTCGTGAGCCGGGACCGGGCGTCTCCGCTGGGAAATGTGTAGCTGCAGGCGCGGGTGACCATCCGGGAGGCCTTCAAAGCCAGGGATCTGCCGGGATCGAGCTCTTTGGATGTATCGATCATGAACGAGTATCGGCTCGTGTTCATATCGTCGTCCGGCGTCAGCCAGCCCTCGACGCCCGGCGATCCGAGCTCCTGTGCGGCAAGGGTTCCCGTGAGCAGTGTGTCCCATCCGCCGATGTCCATCCAGAGCTTGGAGAGCAGAGCTGTGTGCTCTGTACGGTTGTTCTCACGGCGCGCCGTGGTGCCGTCGTCCCGTTCGTAGAGAAAATCGTTGTCCGCTTGGCTCCGGGTCACATCCAGGAGGAGCCCTGTTCCGCCCGCTTCGGTGTTCAGGAACAGGTTGTAGAGGCTGTATCCGTATGTGCCGAGTGACGAGGTGAACTCCAGGCTGTCGCCGGGTCGGGGGTTGCGGGTGACGATGTTGACAACCCCTCCCATTGCCGAACCGCCGTATGCTGCCGAGTTGCTGCCCTTAATGATCTCGATCCGGTCGATCTCGGGAACTGAATAAAGGGAAAGGTCGACCGTATCTCCGCTGACCGGATTCAGAGGCACTCCATCGAGCATGATGAGCGTCTGCTGGATGGCAGATCCCCTCAAGCTGACCGGTGCTGCAACGGCCCCTCCGTAGTCGGGAAGGTCGATGCTGACCGCCTTCCTGAGGGCGTCGCGGGTATTGATGAGCCCGGTCGCCAGAGGCCTGACCTCGACGATATCACTGAATGCGGTAGGCGACTTGCCGGTCACGGATGAAGACGACGTGTCGTCGATGGCAGTGGCCGTGACGATGATCTCCTCGGCGTGGGCGGGAAAGAAGGGAAGCGAGGAGAGGAAAAAACACAAAATACCCAGTGCGATTGCTGCCGTGAAACGATGATGCATGAGAGGACACCTCCTAATAGGATGAATTCCCTAGGAGTCTCCGCCCGGGTACGCAGGCGTAGTCCGTTGACCGCGGATAGGTCTTCTGACTCACGGATCATCCAGCCGGCCTCACCTTCCCGCCCTGATGCCAGGCAGTGGTGGATTTGTAAAGGCCGTCTGTCCCCGTTCACAGCGGCGTCCCCGTCCCGGAATCGCACCGGGTTCCCTTGAATCCGCAGCAGGGTTGGGCTGGAGCCTAGCAGAACCTTGCCGGTGTGTCAAGGTGAACTCCCCGGAAATACTATTGATCTCTCGAGTTTCCCTGAAGGGTAAGTACGCAGGCAGATGTTTCTGTCTGTAGAAACTTTTTTACGACCAGGCTATTTTCCCCTTGCCCGGCAGGATAATTTCTGGCATATACAGCGGCATGACTACAACAGCAGCCAACAGGTATTTTGGTTATTATTTCTGGTTTACCAGGGGAGAACCGCCTGTGGGCTGATCTGTTCAAAAATATGAACAAAAAGGCCGTGGGTGGTTCAAATCCCCACGGCTTTTTTATTGCCGTGGGTCCACCTCATGGGCCTTTCCATACAAGGAGGTCGCTATGATCATATCCATGAAAAAGGGTGCAACACCGGAAGAGATCGATCATGTCAGGAAGCTTATCGAAGAAATGGGCTACCGGGTACACGAGAGCAGGGGCGAAGAGCGGATGATCTTCGGGGCCATCGGAGACGAGCGGACAAAGCATCGCCTCGCCTCGCTTGAGGCCCAGCCCGGAGTGGAAAAGGTCATCCCGATCCTCGCCCCCTACAAGCTCGCCTCCCGGGAGACCAAGAATGAATCGACCGTTATCGATCTGGGAGGTGGCGTCAAGGTGGGAAACCGGAAGCTCCTCGTCATCGCCGGGCCCTGCGCAGTCGAATCCCTGGACCAGATCATGGAGGTGGCTGCGGCGATCAAGGAGAGCGGCGCACATATGCTCAGGGGCGGGGCGTTCAAGCCCAGGACATCGCCCTATGCATTCCAGGGTCTCATGAACGACGGACTCTACCTCCTCTCAAAGGCAAAAGAGGCATACCAGCTCCCTGTCATCACCGAGGTAATGGACGCGGCCAGCATCGAGATCGTCTCCGAGCATGCAGATTGCCTGCAGGTGGGCGCACGAAACATCCAGAACTTCCCGCTGCTCAAGGAGGTGGGCAAGACCAGAAAACCCGTGCTGCTCAAACGCGGCATGTCAACGACCATCGAGGAGTTCCTCATGTCGGCCGAATACGTGCTCTCCAGCGGCAACAGCCAGGTGATCCTGTGCGAGCGCGGCATCCGGACCTTTGAGACCGCCACCCGCAACACGCTGGATCTTTCCGCCGTGCCCGTGCTCAAGGAAAAGACCCATCTGCCGGTCATCGTCGATCCATCCCACGGCACCGGGCATGCGCGGTATGTCGAGCCCATGGCGTATGCCGCCGTGGCCGCCGGTGCGGACGGCATCATGATCGAGGTCCACGCCAGACCTGAGGAAGCGCTGTGCGACGGGCCGCAATCGCTGCACCCAAGCGAGTTCAAAGCAGTGATGGAAGGCATCCGGCGCATCGCGCAGGCAGTCGGCAGAGAGGTCTGAGCCGCCGAGGCGTCCGAACCGGGTGGAGACAGGCGGGCCTGGCAAGAGATACGTAAGCCGGGCGGAAACATCCGGCCCCTTGATTTTTCCAGGCGAAGACACTAGGATACAACCATGGCGTATTTCCATTCGGGACACAGGAATATGCTTGTACGAGGCTCTCTGCTGGCAGAGCACATCGTCTCGAAAGAGACCAGGTGGAGCGGAGAGGGCTGCTACGATGTCGTCACCTTGGCCGAGTCGGGTGAACACGAGCGCCAGGAGGGGGTTTTTGCCCAGCTCCTCATGCTCTCGCCTATAGACAGGCACAAGCCGCCCCTGTTCCGGATATGCCTGCAGGATAACGAGATCTATGACTTTATGGGAAGGCACCGCGAGATCGACCCGATGTCGTTCTTCACCTTCATCATGACCCACGAGCTGATCCATATCCAGCGCTTCTCCTCCGGGATCGCCGACTTCTTCGAATCCCGAAAGGAAGACGAGGAAGCGATCGTGGACTCTCTGACCCGGCTGCTCCTTGCGAAAAATCCCCTGACCGGGCTGAAAAACGTACTTACGCTGCTTGACAAGGTAGAGGCAGCACCCCTATATAGTTCCACGAAAATTGTAGACCAAGGGAGTCATTTCCATGCCTATTTATGAGTATAAGTGCTTAAAGTGTAATCATGAGTTCGAGGCGGTACAGAAGTTCAGCGAAGCCCCGGTCCGGCAGTGCTCAGTGTGCGGAGGTCCGGTCAAGAAACTGATTTCTCGTTCTTCCTTCCATCTCAAAGGCTCGGGATGGTATCTGACGGATTACGCGAAGAAAAACACGCCCGCGGACTCCAGGTCTTCCTCTGAGCCCGCAAAAGCATCCAGCGACTCTTCGTCGTCGGATGACGACTGATCGGCACGGCATCGTGGGATTCACACACCTCGATGACCAGGGCCGGATATCCATGGTGGATGTCGGAGGCAAGGAGGCGACCACCCGGGTTGCTGTGGCGCGCGGTTCCATCAGCATGAGTCGCGATGCCTTTACCGCAGTGGTGGACAACCGGGTAGCCAAGGGCAATGTCCTTGCCACGGCGAAGATCGCTGGCATCATGGCGGCAAAGAACACGGCGCAGACCATCCCTCTGTGCCACCCGCTCCCCATTGAGCAGGTGTCGTTAGAGTTTTTTCCCAGAGAAGAGGACGCGAGCATAGAGGTGGAGGCGAGCGTCAAGGTCTCCGGAAAAACCGGGGTCGAGATGGAGGCCCTGCATGCAGCCAGCATTGCGCTGCTCACGATCTATGACATGTGCAAGGCCATTGATAAGACCATGGTCATAAGCGGCATCCGCCTCATGGAAAAATCCGGGGGCAAAAGCGGCCATTTCAAACGCACTGCCGAGTAGCCTCTCCGAAGGAAAATCCCGGTTCCTATCAGAGCTTCAACACCCTGTCTACCGTTGCCAGGATGTCATTACTTACCTGGTCGCGAGGCCTGTCCGCATCGATGATGCAGTGCCTGGCCTCTGTGGCAAGGTCGAGGAACGCCTGTCGCAGCCTCTGGTGAAAGGCAGGCTCGCGCTCCTCGAACTTGTCTCCCGGCACGATCCGCTTCAATGCATGGCCGGGATCGACATCGAGCACAAAGGTGAGGTCGGGCTCGATCCAGGTTTCGGTCTTTTCCATGAGCTCGCGGACACGCCCGATACCGAGCCCTCCCAGCACACCCTGATACACCAGGGTCGAGTCGATGAACCGGTCGATGATCACGATCTTGCCCTGCTCGAGCGCGGGTAAGACCAGTTTTACGATGTTTTCGCGGCGCGAGGCGAGAATCAGGAGCAGCTCGGTGATCGTGTCCAGGCCTTTGTGAAAGAACAGACCGCGGATACCTTCGCAAAAGGGAGAGCCGCCCGGCTCCCGGAACGAGAGCCAGGGCAGCCCGTGCTGTTCAAGATGCGCGCAGAGGATTTTCACGTGGGTGGACTTGCCCACACCCTCTCCGCCCTCGAAGCTGATGATCACTTCTTGTTTTTCAGCGCTGCATGGGCGGCAGCGAGCCGTGCGATCGGGACGCGGTAGGGCGAGCAGCTTACATAGTTGAACCCCGCCCGATGGCAGAACTCGATGGATGAGGGTTCACCGCCGTGCTCTCCGCAGATGCCGATCTTCAGGTTCTTCCGGGTGGACCTCCCCTTTTTCACGCCGATCTTGATGAGCTCTCCCAACCCGTCCTGGTCGATAGCCGTGAAAGGATCTTTGGGGAAGATCTTCTTGTCGACGTAGAAGGGCAGGAACTTGCCCGCATCGTCACGCGAAAGGCCGAAGGTGGTCTGGGTGAGGTCGTTGGTGCCGAAGGAGAAGAACTCGGCCTCACGCGCAATCTCGTCGGCCGTGAGCGCCGCCCTGGGCAGCTCGATCATGGTGCCGACCATATAGTCGAGCTTTATCTTGGATGCCTTCATGACCTCCTCGGCCACTTTTACAGCCATGGCCTTCAGGGCCGCGAGCTCGTTCACATGGGCCACCAGGGGGATCATGATCTCGGGTTTGACCTTCACACCCTTCTTTGCGGCGTCGCATGCCGCCTCCATGATGGCTCTGACCTGCATCTCGTAGATCTCCGGGAAGGTGACGCCCAGCCGGCAGCCGCGGTGACCGAGCATGGGGTTTGCCTCGTGGAGCGAGTCGCGCTTTGCCTTGATCTGAGCAGGGGTCTTCTTCAGGGCCTTGGCGACCTCAGCGATCTCGGCGTCGGTGTTGGGAAGGAACTCGTGCAGCGGCGGATCGAGAAGCCTGATCGTGACCGGCAGCCCGTCCATGACCTCGAAGATGGCCTCGAAATCGCCCTTCTGCATGGGTTTGATCTTCTCCAGTGCCTTGCGCCTGCCCTGCTCGTCGTCGGAAAGGATCATCTCGCGCACCGCGAGTATCCGGTCCGCCTCGAAGAACATATGCTCGGTGCGGCACAGTCCGATCCCCTCGGCGCCGAATTCACGGGCCACCCGGGAGTCCTTGGGCGTATCTGCGTTGGTCCTGACGCCGAGCTTGCGGATCTTGTCGGCCCACTTCATGAGGGTGCCGAACGCGCCTGAAAGTGAGGGTTCCACCGTAGCAACCTTGCCGAGCATCACCTCGCCCGTGGTACCGTTGAGCGAGATGTAGTCGCCTTTTTTGAAGGTGGCCGCGCCGAGTTTGGCAACCTGCTTCTTAAAGTCGATGACGAGGTCCTGGCACCCGGATACGCAGCACTTGCCCATCCCCCTGGCCACCACGGCCGCGTGCGAGGTCATGCCGCCCCGGGCCGTGAGGATGCCCTGGGCCACGTTCATGCCGTGGATGTCTTCGGGCGAGGTCTCGATCCTCACCAGGATGACCTTCTCGCCTTTGGCGGCCTCTACCTCGGCGTCTTCGGCGGAGAACACCACCTTGCCCACCGCAGCGCCCGGAGAGGCCGGAAGCCCTTTGCCGATGACGTTCTTCTTGGCCTTGGGGTCGATCTGGGGATGGAGCAGTTGGTCGATCTGGTCCGGGTTCACCCGGCTCACGGCCTCTTCCTTGGTGATCAGGCCTTCCTTCACCATGTCGACCGCGATATTGACGGCAGCCGCCGCAGTGCGCTTTCCGGTGCGGGTCTGGAGCATCCAGAGGTTGCCCTCCTGGATGGTGAACTCGATGTCCTGCATGTCTCGATAATGCTTCTCCAGGGTGCGGTAGATCTCCTCGAGCTGATTGTACTGATCCGGCAGGGCCTCCTGCATGGACACGAACGAGGCATCGCGCTTGCCTTTGATGTTGATGGGCATGGGTGTCCGGATGCCGGCGACCACGTCTTCGCCCTGGGCGTTCTGGAGATATTCGCCGTAGAAGACGTTTTCTCCAGTGGCTGGGTCACGGGTGAATGCGACACCGGTGGCGGAGTTCTCGCCCATGTTGCCGAAGACCATGGCCTGAACATTGACCGCGGTGCCCCACTCATCGGGGATGTTGTTGAGCTTGCGGTAGGTGATGGCCCGGGGGGTGTTCCAGGACTTGAACACAGCTTCGATTCCGCCCCAGAGCTGGTCCATGGGATCGGAGGGCAGATCCTTGCCGGTGAGCTTTTTTACCTTGTCCTTCAGGATGACCACGAGCTTTTTCAGGTCGTCCGCCGTGAGCTCGGTGTCGAGCTTGACGCCCTTCTTGTGTTTCATCTTCTCGAGCTCTTCCTCGAGGGCATTGGAGTCGGCGCCCATCACCACGTCCGAATACATCTGGATGAAGCGGCGGTAGCAGTCATAGGCAAAACGCTCGTTCCCGCTCATCTTGATGAGCCCGTGAACGGTCTCGTCATTGATGCCGAGGTTCAGAACCGTATCCATCATGCCGGGCATGGACGCCCTGGCGCCGGACCGGACGGAGAAAAGCAGAGGGGCCTCCGCATCGCCGTAGCCGAGCCCCATGATGCGCTCCACCTTGCGGATGGCCTCCTTCACCTGGGTCTTGAGCTCTTTCGGCAGCCCATTGGTCTCGTAGTAAATTCTGCACATTTCCGTGGAGATGGTAAAACCGGGAGGTACAGGGATTCCGAGATTGGTCATTTCGGCAAGGTTTGCGCCCTTGCCTCCGAGGATGTCTTTCATTTCGGCGTTGCCCTCGGCCTTGGTTCCCCTGCCTCCAAAGAGGTACACAAATTTCTTTGCCATGACATTCTCCCTCTCTTCGCTATAGATGTTAAATATCGCCAAGACGATAGTATAAATATATACTTCTGTCCAAGCAAAAAAATGGCGGACAGCCTGAAGCGGGAGAGATTTTGGATTCGGGGCAAGAAGCACTCCACAGCCCAGTTTTGCATGTGAATAGATGGAACTCCCAGAGCTGCACAAGGTGCACCGTGATACCCATCGCCCTCTGTGCACCAGGACCTGAGTGCGATTCGTAAGGGGGCTATTCGAGCCTTCTCAGCACAGACCTGGCTGCTATGATGCCCGAGCAGCTTGCCTGGATCAGGCCCCGGGTGATGCCGGCCCCGTCTCCAATCACATAGAGTCCTTCGATCTCTGTCTCGAGCGCGCGGTCGAGCTTGATGCGGTTGGAGTAGAACTTGACCTCGATCCCGTAGAGGAGCGTGTGCGCAGAATTCACGCCCGGCGCCACCTCGTCGAGGCTGGAGAGCATCTCCATGATGTCGTTGAGGATCCGGTAGGGCAGGCAGTAGCTCAAGTCTCCCGGGGTGGCGTCGTGCAGGGTGGGCTGTGTCAGGCACCTCAAGAGCCGGGAAGGATTGGTCCTTCTCCCGGCATGAAGGTCTCCCAGGCGCTGGACGATGACCCCCTTGCCCAGCATGTTGGCGAGCCGGGCCACGGATTCGCCATAGCCGATGGGATCGTCGAAGGGTTCGGTGAAATCGGCGCTCACGAGGATGGCGAAGTTGGTGTTCTCGGTCCGGGTCCGCGCCCAGGAGTGACCGTTGACCGTGAGAATATCGCCCATGGACTCTCTGACCACCTCGCCGTAGGGGTTCATGCAAAAGGTCCGCACCCGGTCGTCAAAGGTTTTGGAATAGTAGATAAACTTGGTCTCATAGGCCTTTTCGGTAAGATCCTCCATGACCACCGCCGGGAGCTCCACCCGCACGCCGAGGTCCACGGGGTTGGGACGGGTCTGAAGGCCGAGCCGCTTTGCCTGCCCCGACATCCAGGAAGACCCCGCCCTTCCGGGGGCCGCGATGACGGCTTGCGCATCGATCACGGTGCCGTCCTCGAGACTCACGCCCGTCACCCGGCCGTCCTGTTTCAGGATATCCTTGGCCCGGGTGTTGAAGATAACCTTTACCTTGCTGCGGAGCTCTTCACGCATGTTCTTGAGAATGGTGTAGCAGTTCTCGGTGCCGATGTGGCGGACCTTGGTGGGGACGTAGATGAGACCGGCGAGCTTTGCCTTGGCCGAGATCCGGGCAGCGTCGTCGGGCTCTACCGAGTAGAGGCCTCCGCTCGACTCATGGCTCGTATAAATCCGGTCTACCTCGTCGAGAAGCTCCAGGAGCTCGCCTTCGTTCAGCAGGGAGGAGAGCTGCCCTCCTACATCGGTCGAGATGGTGAGCTTGCCGTCGCTGTATGCACCCGCGCCCCCCCATCCAACGAGCATATCCCTGCCCGACCTGCTCCGCTCAATGATGTCCTTGCCCTGCTCCACGATGACGATATCGAGTTTGTCCGAACCCTTGGCCAGCTCCTGCGCCGCAAAGATCCCTGCCGGTCCTGCGCCGATGATAACCACGTCAGCCATATAAGGCCCTCCTCTTTTTCAACAGTATGGAAAAGGCGAGAATCAGGGCCGCGGCATTCGCGCCCCACGACGCCGCCAGGGGATGGATGACACCCGAGACCCCGAGCCCGGTCAACCCCGAGTGGAGAAACCAGTAGGACAGCCCCAGCACCAGTCCCAGGGAGATCCCCCGAGCGATTCCCCCTGCCCTGGGAAAGCGCATCCCGAACGGAATGACGAGTATGGTGATGATGAACGGCGCCAAGGCGAAACTGATCCGGCTGTAATACAGGGTTTCGGTGGCTGGAGAGGCAATGCCGCTCTGCCTAAGTTGCAGAAGGTAGCTGCGGAGCTCGGTGATCGGGAGCAACTCGGAGTTCGTCTCGGCCATGACCAGATCTTCGGGCTCCTGCCCGAGGGGCAGGACCGTGGCGGGACGGGGATCCGATATCCCTGTCTCCCCGAGCTCGATGACTTCCATTCCCTGTGCAGTCCAGATTTCGCCGGTCCAGCGGGCGCTCTTCGCACGGATCACCTGCTTGAGCCTGCCCGAGGAGAACCGGTAACAGGTTATGTTTTCCATGGTCCCCTGGGCAATGTCGAGCCTGGCCACGCTGTAGATGTCCTGGCCCACCTTGAAGCGGCCCCCGCTCATGGAGAAAGTCCCGGTGACCTCGGTCTTTTTGATGCTCAGGTTCTCGATCCTCTCGGCCTGCCTCTGGGCCATGGGATAGAGATAGAAGCTCGTGGACGCCATCAGGATGGTCGCAAGGATGCCCACAAAGAGATAGGGGGTATAGATCTGCATGAGGGACACCGAGCACGACTGCATGGCGATGATCTCGCTGTGCCGCGAGAACGCGGCCTGGGCCGCCAATATGCCTAGGCAGACCGAAAAGGGAAGGACCCAGTGGACCATCTGCGGCACCGAGAATGCGAGATACTGCAGGATCACCGGTAAACCCGTGCCGTATTCCGTAAAGGTGGTGAGCTTTCCGAACAGCTCGGAGATCACCATAAGCAGAACGAGGCTTATCAGGGCGCCCAGCGTCATGACCAGCGCCTTTCTGAAGATGTACCTGCGTATAATGGAGCTCATCACGCGCCTCCCCTGCCCAGTCCGGAGCGTCTCCAGAAGAACACCCCCAGGATGATCAGACAGAAGATCACATTGGGGGTCCATGCACCTGCCACGGGGTTCAGGGCACCGCCCTTCACCAGGCGATCTGCCATGAGAAAGGCCAGGTAGTAGCCCAGGATGGTTCCGAGACCGAACACGATGCCCGTGTGCCGGGGCGAACGCGGCCTCTGGATGCCGAACTGGATTCCGACCAGGGCGAGGATCAGGTTGATCACGGGAAAGGAGTAGCGGTTGTGGTATTCCTTGATCATCTTGGGCTTGGGGTTTTCCCGGATCATCTCGGCAAGCTGCGGCTGGGTGAGCACATCGGCTTCCCTGATCTTAAGCTCGCCTTTGAAATCGGCGTCCAGGGAGAAGGAGTATTCCTCAAATGTGATGTATCGAAGGCTTTTGCCGGTTTCCATGAAGACGCTGCCGTCGGAGAGTCTCATGAGAATGCCCGAGGGAGAGAAATCGATGGTGCCCTTCTCTGCTGAGATGATGGAGCGGCCCGGTCCCTGGGTCTCGATGAATACGTTGTGGAGCTCGCGGGCCACCTGATTCACCGACTCGACATAGAGCGTCACACCGGAGAAGGTGTTTATGAACTCCCGCTCCCGGATAAAGGAGTACACTTTTTCCGGCGCCTTCTGAACGAGGCGCTCCTGTATCCTCTGCATGGAGATAGGGCCCAGATACATGGAAATGCTCACGTGCAGGATCATGCAGACGAGCGACACCGCGATGATGGGCGCATAGACGGTGCGCATCCGGATCCCGCAGGCCTGCATGGCGATGATCTCGGATTCGGTGGAGAGCTTCTCCAGGACCATGAGGATGCTGAAGATCAGCGCCATGGGCAGGACGAAGATGGCCAGCGGCACCAGGGCCAGCAGCAGGACATCGAGATCCTCCAACGACATGACCTGCCCGATGCGTATCCACTGGACAATGAACATGACGCCGTACAGGACCAGGGCGGCCCCTACAAAGACCTTCAGGAGATTATTGAGCACATATCGCTGGATAATCATATAATGGCCGGGATTATACGCACTGTATTTTCCCCTGTCCACACCATAAGAGATCTCTTTAGGGGCATGGCCCGTGCTTGGAAGACACCTGAATCGCAAATGATTGACAGTATCTGGCGAAGCGGGTATATTTTTTCCATGAAAACATATCGTCTGCGCGTTCTCCCGGTTCTGTCACTGCTCTTGATGTTCGGGTGCGCCCACAAGTACAGCGAGGCCGAATATATGGCCGTCTCCGATCAGCTGGATGCCTGCCGGCAGGAGCTTACGATGATCCGGGAAGACAACGCACAGCTCTCAGAAAGGCTGAGCAGGGCTCTGGAGGAACTCGACAGGGCCAATACGAACCTGACTTCACTCGTCACGGAAAAGCAGGATCTTCTGGACAAGAACATCCAGTGCCTTGAAGAGAAGAAGGTGCTCATGAAGCAGATATCCCAGTCCAACGCCAGCCTCCAGGAGAAAAAGGAGTCGCAGTGGCGGATGGGCAAGGGCTACGAATACATTCTGTCATTTCTGGAGACCGAGCGGCTCAGAGACCAGGTGTATATCGTCCGTACACCGGAAAAGATCAAGATCGTCATCCCCCAGAGAACCCTCTTCCCCACACCTGCAAGCGCCTGGCTGACCCCAAGGGGGGCGAACATCATCAGAAAGATCGCACTGGGGCTCAAGCAGCTCAATCCGGCCTCAATCGAGATTGCCGGCCATACCGACAATACACCTGTCACCGGGCAGTCGAACAATGCATATCCCACTAACTGGCACCTGGCCCAGGCCCGCGCCATGTCGGTGCTGCTGATCTTCAACGACTCCGAGATCCCCAAAGACAAGCTCTGCGCCATGTCCTTCGGCGATACCAAGCCCATTGCTGACAACACCTCGGAAGAAGGCAGGGCCATGAACCGGAGGGTGGAGATCCTCATCGTCCCATAGAGGGGCGTTGACCGGAAAACCTGCCCGGAGGCCTGCGGCTTCTCCTGACCGTCCTGATCATGAGTTTCGTTCTTGCCGCCAGATCGATGTCGCGGCCCCCGAACCTGCCGGCCAGGTAATCGTCCAGAAAGGCCTTGAACGCGCCTTCCAGGGAGGGCCAGTGCTCGCGGACCTGAGCAAGGTGCGTCTCGTGCGGGGCCGACTGGTCGAGCGGGAGCCCTTTTTTTGCGATGGCGCCGAGCACCTTCCGGTAAGGGGCGGCACTCCTTTGTTTTATCAGATGGGAGATCAGCAGCAGTACCGCGCCAAGCGCAGCGATGCAGGCGAAACCCGCAAGCACGGGTTTTACACGGCCCTCGGCCCGGGCCGATGGGGAGAAGATAGCTGCCATAAGGCGGACCTGATCATCGAGGGAATACCGGATCACCCATCTGATCCATTGAAACCTTAAGGCATCAAAGGGATGTGCCCTCCTTACGTCGGATACCCGGTCCTGGGGAACGGCCTCAACGGTCTTCCACGTTCCGTCAAGATACTCAACCCAGGCATGGGCGTTTTCAGCCCGTACCAGGTAGTACCCTCCGCTCGTATTGAACTCATTGACCAGGAAACCCGTGACTACACGGGCTGGTATGCCGCATCCCCTGATCATGACCGCAAGCGCAGATGCAAAGTGCTCGCAGTTCCCCTTTCTGCCCGTAAACACAAACCAGGCAATGGGTGAAATATCCCTGGGGATGGCGAGGCCTTCCAGGGTATAGGCGTAGTGCGACTGCAGGTATTGTGTGAGCCTGCGCACCTTGCGCCGAGGCGTTCCCTGGCCAGCGATTCTCCCGCCCAGCTCGGCAACGTCTCTGAGCTCATCAGGCACTTGGACAGAGCCAGGTGTATCATCATTGCCGAGGCGATGCACCCATACCTCGTACACCGAAGGGGTCTCCCCGTCCCAGTACAGGTTGGAACCCTGTACGCTGCAGGCCGCGGGGGAGATGCGGGAAAGCCTGAATGGATACAGGACGTTCTGGCAGGCGAGTCCTGTGGGATAGATGGTGAGCCTGTCAGTGCTCTCCTGCAGGGTGAGCGGACCGGTCCGGGAACCCGGTTCCGTGGTGAACCCGTCCCATCTGAGCTTTTCGAGCCTCGCCCCGGAGAGATAGAATCTTCCCGGTGCCTTGCCCTGGTCCCATATGATGCGCATGACCACAGAACGGTCGGTGCTGATGGACTCGGTGCGGTACAGGTCGATCTCTTCGGAAAACCCGGTCTGCGGACGGGATATGATTCCCTGCCGAAGTATGGTCGACGAGGGTCTGGGGATGAGAATGAAGAGTAGGCACGCTATGGCGATGATTCCGATCAACACCTTTGCCCAATGCATGGGCTCGATCCGCTGTCTTGCCTTTTCTCCAAACCTCGATTCATCGAGCTTGGAGAGCAGCATGGGCACGAGAGCGGCAAGAAGAAGCAGGCCTGCCAGGAAAAGCATGCTCTCGGTGACAATGGTTGCAAGCGTGCACTCGGTTATGGCGATCCCGGCGATCTGGTAGAGCTCGCGCGAGGTCTTGGGCAGGATCAGCCTGAGCATGGCGAAAAACACGATCAGATCTCTTAAGGCGAAGAGCACCACGTCTTTCCCCTGCTCGAATATGCGTAAAGCCTCGAAGGACATGACGAGCACGCTCACGATCACGGCCAGAGGGGCGCTGAGGGGCAGCCGGGTGGAAAAGCGCATCAGCACGAGCGCATGAACGGCCATCAGAAGGGCAAAGGCGGTCCACGGGAGCAGCTCTGCCAGGCTCAGGCACAGGATGCCGGCGGCAGAGGTTCCTACGGTGAGCAGCGCAGTGCTAGAGATGGACGACATGGCATCCTTTCGGAAAATTCCGGATCTCGGGTTCTCCCAGGTGGTCCAGAAGGGCCAGAGCGCTCAGGACGGCGGTCTTGTGCGACACCGACGCACCCAGCCCGCTGAAGTGGCTGTTGAACGATATCCCGAAGCTCATCCCCGATTTCCACCAGTTGAGCACGAGAAACACGGCCTGCCCGAGCTTATGCTCCAGATCTCCTCCCGGATGGAGGACCAAAACCGATCCAGAGCCTCCACATCCCTGGACGACCCGGGACACAAACCCCAGGTGCTGTTTTTTCCACACAATGGATGCAAGGGCGTCACCCGGGGCATATGCCCGCACGTGCGATATGCTCTCGCTGCCGTTGCCCCCGCCCTCTCCCGAATCCCCGTTGGAGAGGCCGGGCTGACAGGCGATAGGAGCGGGAAACACGATGACAGGGTCTTCCTTGTGAAAAGTGATTGATTTTCTGAACAGGCCGTAGGGATAGGTGGTGAAGATGGTCACATTGCCCAGGAGATATCTGCCCCGTCTCGGGAACGTCCTCTCCTGCCGGAATATCTCCCGGACCCCGCGGGCGAGACCCGCAATGGCTATCCTTCCTCCATCGTGCAGTATGAGCCGGACTGAATCCTGCCTGGTGTTCCGGATGCTGTAAAGGATCTCTCCCGGCATGCCGGCATAGATTTCCGGAGGGGGAAATCTGTTCACATCGAGGTGGCGGATATTCATTTCAGACTCGATGCCCGAGACGATCATGAACGACAGGAGAAAGGCGATGATGAGAAAGAGGAGGTTGTTGCCCGTGAGCATGGCTACGAGGATGACTGCGGTGAGAAAGCCGAAGAAGACCTTGCCCGCCTTGGTGAGCGCAAAACCCCGCGGGGGCCTGAGCAGCTCAGTGAGGGACCGGGACTTCCTGAGCCAGGGCCTGGATGACATGGTATGGATCGCCTCCTCGCGTTATGATCCGGTGGGGGAGAACGAGCGGCATCATGGTCAAGACATCGCCGGGTGTGACGAAATCCCGCCCGTGCATGAAGGCCCAAGCCTGCGACGCCCGCTTCAGGGCAAGGCCCCCCCGGGGCGACACGCCCAGCTCAACGTCGGGGAGGGAACGGGTCGATCTGACGAGGGAGGTCATGTATTCAAGGACGTCCCTGTGCACGAGGACCCGGGAAACACATCCGATCATGGAAAGAAGAATATCCCTGGTCATGACGGGTTCAAGCCTGAGCGCCTCGGTGTGGTCGATCCCCCGGGCGATGATCTGCTGCTCCTCTTCGAGCGATGGGTACCCCACCCGTATCTTGAACAGAAACCGGTCGAGCTGGCTCTCGGGCAGCGGAAAGGTTCCGGCGATCTCGACGGGATTCTGGGTCGCGATGACCATGAATGGAGCCGGCAGGTCGTAAGTAGCGCCGTCGATGGTGACCCGGCGTTCTTCCATTGCCTCAAGGAGCGCAGACTGCGTCTTGGGCGAGGTCCGGTTGATCTCGTCGGCCAGGACGATGCTTGCGAAGATGGGCCCCTTCACCAGCTCGAAACCGCCGGCCCCGCTCCTGACCGCATGAAAACCGATCACGTCCGAGGGGAGCAGGTCGTTGGTGAACTGAATGCGTTTGAAGCTCACATCCAGAAGCCGGGAAACGGCAAGACCGATCAGCGTCTTCCCGACGCCCGGCACCCCCTCCAGCAGCACGTGGCCTCCGGCAAGGATGCCGCACACGATGGATCTCACCACCTCGTCCTGCCCGAGAAACACCTGGCTCATGCGGTCAACCATATCCTGGACCCTGGTATGTTCCATCCCACCACCTCGTGAGAAGATATCTGCAGCTATAGGTAAGAGAAATAGACAAAGAAAAACTTAGCACAGGACAAGAGATTCTGGTATATTAAGTTTTGTTTGCCGGAGCCCGATAGGGTTCTCGAAGGTTTGTAATGACGAGCGAGAAATATCGTAACATTCTCCAGGGCATGCAAGAGGGTTACTACGAGACGGACCTGAGCGGTTCCTTTACCTATGCCAACGAGTCCCTCTGCCGGATCATCGAGATAAGCAGCGAGGAGATCCTCGGCCTGAATTACAAGAGTTATACCTCCAAAGCCACTGCCAAGCGGGTGTTCAAGGCCTTTCACGAAACCTATCTGACCGGAATACCCATGAGATTAGAGTACGAGATCATCCTTGCTTCCGGAAAGAGAAAGATGATCGATAACTCCGCAAGCCTGCTCAGGGACCGGAAAGGCAATCCGGTGGGGTTCTGCGGCATCGTCACGGACATTACCAGGCGCAAGCGCCTGGAGAGCCAGATGAGAGAAAGCCGAAGGCGCTACGAGGCCCTCTTCGAAAACGCCAACGAGCTCATCATCACCACGGACTCCCACGGCTATATCAAGCGCCTGAACAAGAAGGTCGAGGAGGTATCCGGGTATACGCGAAAGGAGATGATCGGCAAGAGCATCCTCATGATCGCTCATCCCGAGGACCGCGAGATCTTCATCGAGTTCTGGAAAGAGATTCTGGCGGGCAACACCCCGCGGTTCGAGCTCAGGGTCGTGGCCAAGGGCGGTGAGACCGCTTATCTGCTGGCGAGCGGCTCAGTGGTCAGAAACGGCGGGAAGATCGTCGAAATCCAGTACAACGCCCAGGTGATATCCGACCTCAAGGAGGCCCAGCGCACCATCCTCGACCTCTCGAACTTCCTCAACAGCATCATCGAGTCGAGCCCCAATATCCTCATCTGCCTGGACATGGAAGGAAAGATCCAGATGGCCAACCCGGTCACCAGCAGAATCTTCCGAAAGCCCCCGTCGGCAATGATCGGAAAGGGGATCTCGTATCTGAGCTCAGACATGCAGGAGTTCGAGGACGTAATCAGAGAGGTGCAGAAAAGCCGCGTGCCACAGTTTTTTCACGAACGCGCCCTCGCAGGCTCCTCGAACCAGATCTTCGATATCAGCATCTATCCCCTCATTGATCCGGTTCACGGGGGTGCGGTCTTCACGGCGGTGGATATCACCGAGAAAAAGCACATGGAGATCCAGCAGATCCACGCCCAGAAGATGGAGACAATCGGAGAGCTTGCAGGAGGCGTGGCCCACGACTTCAACAACATACTCACCGGGATATCGGGCAACCTCGCTATGCTGCGCTATACCAACGACCGGACCAAGCAGCTCGCCTACCTCGACACTCTGGAGAAGATCAGCGACCGCGCCAGAGACCTTGTAAGACAGATGCTCGTCTTCACAAAACGGCACGAGGGGCGGCCGGAGAATATCTCCATCTGCCAGGTGATCGAGGAGGTTATCAACATGGCCTCCAAATCGATCCCGAAGAACATCCGGTTCAGCCTCGGAAACATGGAGAAGAACGCACAGGTATATATGGATCACACGCAACTCACTCAGGTTCTGCTGAATCTCATCGTGAACGCGAAAGACGCCATAGGCGACCGGCAGAGAGGACGGATCTTCATCGATGTCCAGATTATATCAGTGGATAAGAACCTCAAGCGGCACCATCTTCTCAACGACACAGGGCGATATGTGAAGATCGAGGTTGCGGACAATGGATGCGGCATGAGCAAGGAGATCCTCCCGAAGATCTTCGACCCCTTCTTTTCCACCAAACAGAAAGGGACTGCCAAGGGAACCGGGCTGGGGCTCTCCATCACCTACAACATCATCAAGAACGCAGGCGGGGGCATCCAGGTGCAGTCCGAGGAGGGAAAAGGCTCGCAGTTCAGCATACTGCTGCCTGTCTCAAAGATCAGGAAAAAACCCGCCGTCGTGGAGGGGAAGACATTGAGCGGGCGTGGCTCGCTCAAGGCGCGGATCCTCCTGGTAGATGACGAGGACATGCTCCGTGACATCGGCAGGGAAATGCTCGAACATCTCGGCCACGAGGTGGAGACCGCTCCCGACGGCAACAGCTGTATCGACAAGCTCATGACTGACAGCCTGGGCTTCGATCTCATCATCCTCGACATGATCATGCCCGGCCTCGACGGGTATCATACGCTGCAGGAGATGCTTAAAAACGGCATCAAGACCAAGGTCGTGATCTCTTCGGGGTTCTCCTTCGAGCATGAGCGGCAGGAGATGCTCAACAATCCGCTCATTGTGGCAAAGCTGAACAAGCCGTTCAACTTAAACGAGCTCTCTACGGTGCTGGGCGATATCCTCGACTGACTCGCTTTCCTGTCCGAACATCCTCCTTCTTTTTTTTCTGTCTCCTTCAGGACTTCTGAACTCCGGGACACATTTCCATGAAGATGTGAGGGTTTAATTCAGACCTCAGAGTGCCGATAAGATGGATAACAACAACACCAGGGATGCGTACAGCGCGAAGGAGCATGCCATGCGGGAGAAGAAAAACATGAGCACCATCCTTGATCGGTTCATATCCCATGTCCGGGAAACCATGGATCGCGTGATATCTCCAGTATATGTCAAGGATGCCGGTCTCCGGTATGCATGGCTGAACCAGGCATACGCAAACATGATCGCGCTTTCCGCCATGGAACATGCAATCGGAAAGACCGAGGGCGACATCTTCCCCTTCCCTGCCGCCGGGAAGCTCACGCCAGGGGAAAACACGGTGCTTGATAAGGGCACCCCAGTCCGGGAGACACTCAAAGACTTGGCTTGTCCAGACGGGATGTCGCGTTCGTTCGTCAGGACCCTGGCTCCTATCATTATTGACGGCTCTGCAGTCGGTCTGCTGGGCATCCTGACCGAGATCCCCTCTCCGGCCGTTGCGCGCGATGAGTGCCAAGAGCAGGAGGCATTCTTCGAAGACCTCTTCATGAACGCGACAGCCATGGCAGCCATTACCGACAGGCGCGGCGATATCCTCAAGCTCAACAGGAAGGCCACGGAAATGCTTCTTGGGAAAGAAAGTATGGGACAATCCGTGAAAGGGAGAAACATCCTCGAATTCATTCACGAGGAAGACAAGCAGAATGTGCTGAAGCTGTGGAGGGAGAGCATTCAGGGCAAGAAGGAAATGAATTATCAGATCCGCATGAAATCTCACGATGGCAGGGTCCTCTATATGCTCATCAGCGGAAGGCCTATCATAAAGGGCAATCAGGTGGTGTCGTTTCAATACCAGGCCCTCGACATGATCGACCAGAAGGTCCAGGAACGCAATCTCCTCCATTCGGCGAGTGTGGAAACACTGGGACAGATGGCGGGCGGGTTTGCCCACGACTTGAATAATATCCTCACGGTCATCAACGGCTATTCCGAGATGATGCTCCGCTCCATGGACAAGAGTCATCCATTTTACGGCAAGGTGTTCCAGATCTGCCAGGCCGGCACACAGGCATCCATGCTGACCCAGAAGATCCTGGAGTTCAGCACCAAGAACAGGCCGGAGCCCAAGGAGATCGACATCGATCAGGAGTTGACCGAGCAGGAGACCATACTCAGGCATGTCATAGAAGAGAACATCAAGCTGACCATCCAGAGGTCGGCGGGGATCAAGAAGATCCTGATCGATCCCACCCAGTTCGCCAAGGTGCTGCTGAACCTGGTGATCAATGCAAAGGAGGCCATGCCCTCAGGCGGAGAGATTACCATCACCACTGATTCCCTGGACGTCGATGAAGCCCTTGCACAACAGTATGATAATATCCGCCCCGGCCGGTATCTGTTCTTGAGTGTGAGCGATACAGGTTCGGGCATGAGTGAAGAGGTGAAGCTGCACGTATTCGATCCATTCTTCACCACACGGGAAAAGGGGAAAGGCGTGGGCTTGTGGATCGTGAACAGTATCGTGAAAAATTACCAGGGGACGATCCAGGTGGAAAGTACCGAGGGCAAGGGCACGACATTCAGGATCCTCCTTCCTTTCTCCGGACAGGATCGGCCTCTCCCCGAGGAGGCCCCACAGGGGCCGGCGCGGCCTTCGAAAGCCACCGGCAAGACCATCCTGGTGGTCGAGGATGACGACACGGTCCGCGAACTGGTCAACGAGATTCTCAAACACCACGGCCACCATGTACTGACCGCGTGCAACGGCGGTGATGCCCTCCAGCTCGCCCGGCAGTACGAGGGCACGATCGACCTCCTGATCACTGACATGGTCATGCGGCGCATCGACGGCATCATGCTTTCAAAGAAGATGCGTACCATCCTGCCGGATATCAGGGTCATGCTCATGTCCGGGTATGGCGAGGATGTCATCCGCCAGGAAGATCTCGAAGATATTGTTTTTCTGCAAAAACCGTTTCTTCCCGATGATCTCACCTCAAAGGTGGATGCCGTCTTTAATAATCCGGCATAGAGATTGCGCGGCATCGCCCTTTTCCTTTGAGACCTTCCCCTGATACATTATATGTATGACTGGACACAGATGGGACGTATCGCCTAAAGAGGCCCGCAGCCTGCAGGAAGGTCTTCGCTCAAGGCGGATCCTCACCGACTCGTTCGATCCCCTCACCCATGTGGGCGGGGTAGATGTTGCGTATGACCTGAAGTCGGATCTGGGGTGCTGTGCTATCGCCGTGTTTTCCTACCCGCACCTCTGCCTTCAGGAGGTATCGCGTGTGTTTGGAAGCATCCGCTTTCCCTATATTCCCGGCCTCCTGGCATTCAGGGAGGGGCCTTTGGTCAAGCAGGCATTCGGCCAGCTTACAATCAGGCCGGAGATCCTCCTGTTCGACGGCCACGGCATCAGTCATCCCCGCGGGATGGGGATTGCGACGTACATGGGCATCCTCCTGGAATGCGCCTCCATAGGCTGCGCCAAGACGCTACTGACCGGCACCTTTGAAGACCCTGCCCCTAAGCGGGGCAGCGCAACCCCCGTGATTCGCCATGGCGAGATTGTAGGCTGTGCGCTCAGGACACGTACGGGGGTCAATCCCGTGTTCGTTTCACAGGGCCACCGGGTCAGCCTCGACACCTCTGTCGAGATCTGTCTGGCGTGCACGCCGAAGTATCGAATACCGGAACCCCTTCGCGCCGCTCATCTCATGGCGCGGCAGGCGGTCCGATCCCTCGCCTCGCATGATCGGCATGACGGGCCGTCCTGAAGGCAGGTATCACTGGAATCGAAGACATGGACCATTGACGGGCAGGCACTTTGCCCCGGCTTCGGGCTACAGGGAATACGGCTCCGTGCAAGAAGCTCCGGCGAAGGAGTGTTCGCTTAAAAAGGCCTGTGTCGGCCAGGAGATAAGGATGCGGTGTTAGCGGACGATCAGCTTGCCGACCATTTCCTGGAGGGGCCCCTTGAGATTCGCGATCTCCTCATCGGAAAAGGAGCTGGCCTTAAGGAAACGCCCGTCCACATGCTTGGATGCGACGAATCGCTGGAGAACGTAGCGGGGAGCCCCCTCGATCTCACGGCCGATCTTCAGGACATCCTCAGGGCTCAGGAGCTCTCTCACCAGGGTTGTGCGGAATTCGAAGGCACGGCCTGAACGCATAATGATTCGAATGCTCCGGGCAACCGTGCCGGGATCGAATATGCACCTCGTAACATGGGGATACCGGGAAACCGGGGCCTTGACGTCCATGGCGATGAAATCGATGAGATCGGACTCCAAGATCTCTGAGAGCACATCCGGAAAGGATCCGTTGGTGTCGAGTTTCACCAGGTATTTCATTTCCTTGAGCCTTCTCATGAACGGAATCAGACCCGGCTGGATGCAGGGCTCGCCGCCGGTGATGACGACAGCATCGCACTTTCCTTTCCTCGTGCTCAGAAAGGAGAGCACTTCGTTCTGATCGAGCGGCTCCGTGAACCGCGAGGGGTCTACCAGCTCCGGGTTGTGGCAGTATGGACACCGAAAATTGCATCCCTGGGTGAAGACAACGGAACTGATCTCTCCCGGGTAGTCGATGAGCGAGGTCCTCTGCAGGTGAGCGATCTGAATCCTGATTTCTTGGGTATCCTTGGATGTCATATTCATTTTTCTACCATAGGGCTGCACCGGTTGAGAAGGGAAATGGACGAGCCTGCACCCGTCTCGCTCCATGCAGGTGGATACGCCTTCAGTCCGGGGTGAAGCGCGAAACTTGTCCGTGTCCAGGAAAGAGGCATGAGAGAGTGCATCCGAAAAACGTAAGATACCGATAGTAACCGATATTACCCTTGATTATTCCCTCTGGTTTATGGATAGATTGTATACACGCATGGTATCGGAAAGGGCTGAAAAGAGAGGAGTTCACCCATGGGCAATGGCAAGATACTTGTCATGGACGACGAAGAGATCATCCAGGATGTTTTGAGCAACATGCTCGATTTTCTCGGTTATGAAGTCCAGGTTGCAGCAGAAGGCTCCCAGGCCGTTCAGATGTACCGTGAAGCCATGGAGTCAGGCAATCCCTTCGATGCGGTTATCATGGACCTCACGATCCCAGGCGGAGTTGGAGGCAAGGATGCGATCCGCGATCTCCTGAAGATCGATCCACAGGCAAAGGCCATCGTATCCAGCGGCTACTCCACTGACCCGGTGGTGACGAATTATCAGGAGCACGGATTCAAGGGCGTCATCCACAAACCGTTCAAGATCGAGGAGCTCAAAGAGGCCATCCAGAAGGTCGTCTGAGCCGCTTTCTCGTGCTTTGCCGGGCTTCGTGTTCGACTGGAGGTCTTTTTCAGAAGGCCTTGAAGCGCCCCTAAGGGTCGTTCCAAGGCCCGTTTGATACCTAAGCGTCCCTTTTGCTCAGTGGTTCAAGAGCGCCTTTCTTTCCCCCTGCGATTCCTGGCCGCGATACTCCCCGGAAGGTCTCGCTGAACTCAGATCTACTGCCCGGGCCTGCCGCAGGAAGGGCCGCTGAGCAGCCTCGGCCTTTCTGATCGAAAAGGTCGTCCTTTCCTTGAACTCCTCTTTCTTTCCGTTGTTCCACTGGGCAACGGGCCTGAGATACCCCACCACCCGGGAGTAGACCTCGGTGGCCTCTCCGCACTGCGAGCACACGGGCTGGTTCCCGGTGAGATATCCGTGGCTCGGACACACACTGAAGGTGGGGCTGAAAGTGAAGTACGGCATCTTGTAGTTGTGGCAGATCTTTCTGACCAGGGTTTTGATCACCTCCGGCTCTTCCACCTGTTCACCGGCAAAGATATGAAGCACGGTCCCGCCGGTATATTTGGATTGTATCTCGTCCTGCAGATCCATGGCCTCGAAGATGTCATCGGTATAGTTCACCGGAAGCTGGGAAGAGTTGGTGTAGTATGGCTCTGCACCCCGGCGGAAGGCTTCTTCGTTGGCGCAGACGATGTCGGGATATTTGCTCTTGTCGATCTTTGCCATGCGGTATGAGGTTCCCTCGGCAGGGGTTGCTTCGAAGTTGTAGTTGTTCCCGGTCTCCCGCTGCAGGGTGATGAGCCGGTCTCTGATGAAATCGGCCACATCCAGGGCAAAGCATCTTCCTGCCTCGGTGCCGATGTTCACCCCCAGGAGGTTCACGCACGCCTCGTTCATCCCCAGGATCCCGATGGTGGAGAAGTGGTTTTTCCAGTACTCGCCGAAGCGCTTCTTGATACCGGTGAGATAGTACTTCGTGTAGGGGTAGAGGTTCGCCTCCGTAAATGTTTCCAGGATTTTGCGCTTGATCTCCAGGCTGGTGCTGGCCAGGGTGATGAGCCTGTCGAGCCGCTGCAGGAAATCTGCCTTGTCTTCGCTGAGGTGGCCGAGGCGCGGCAGGTTGATGGTCACCACCCCGATGGAGCCGGTCAGCGGGTTCGATCCGAACAGACCCCCTCCCCGCACCTCGAGCTGCCGGTTGTCTATCCTCAGTCTGCAGCACATGCTCCGGGCGTCCTCGGGGTCCATGTCGGAATTGATGAAATTGGAGAAATAGGGGACCCCGTACTTCGCGGTCATCTTCCAGAGGTTGGCGAGGTGGGGGCTGTCCCAGTTGAAGTCGCGAGTGATATTGTAGGTGGGTATCGGGAAGGTGAACACCCTGCCCTTCGCGTCGCCCTCGGCCATCACCTCCACGAAGGCCTGGTTGAACATATCCAGCTCGTGCTGATACTCGCCGTAGGTAGAGTTCTGGATCTCGCCGCCGATAATGACTCCCTGATCGGCCAGGTACGAAGGCACTTCCAGATCGAGCGTCACATTGGTGAACGGGGTCTGGAAACCCACCCGGGTGGGGACGTTGATGTTGAAGATGAACTCCTGGAGCGATTGCTTCACCTGGGTATAGTCGAGCCCGTCGTGGCGGATGAAGGGGGCGAGCAGGGTGTCGAAATTGGAGAACGCCTGGGCACCCGCGGCCTCGCCCTGCAGGGTATAGAAGAAATTCACGATCTGGCCCAGCGCGGTGCGAAAATGCCTGGCAGGCTTGCTCTCCACCTTTCCCTGCGCCCCTTTGAAGCCCTGGAGCAGCAGGTCGTAGAGGTCCCATCCCACGCAGTAGACCGATATGATGTTGAGGTCGTGGATGTGAAAGTCCCCATCGGAGTGGGCGTGGCGCACCTCCGGAGGATAGATCTTGTTGAGCCAGTAGATCTTGCTGATCTCGGATGAGAGGTAGTTGTTCAGGCCCTGCAGCGAGAACGACATATTGCTGTTCTCGTTCACCTTCCAGTCGGTCTTGGTGAGGTACTGGTCGATGAGGTCCACTCCCATCCCGGCCTTGATTTCCCTGATCTTGGCGTGCTGATCCCGGTAGATGATATAAGCCTTGGCCGTCTTGCGGTAGGGGGAGGACACCAGCACCTCCTCTACGATGTCCTGGATTTCCTCCACCGTGGGTGTATCAGTCAGGGTATCCTTGGCTATGCTTAAGACCTTGAGCATCAGCCTGTGGGCGATATCGGCGCTGAACTCGCCGGTGACGCTGCCCGCCTTTGCGATTGCATTCGTGATCTTTGATGCATCAAAAGAGGCAAATCTCCCGTCGCGCTTTCTGATCTTGGTAAACATCAATTCCCCCTCTTTGTACTAGATGTGGTGCTTTGAAAGAATATACGTACTATATATAGGGCTCTGGGAGATGTTTGCAAGGGGAAAAATATGGATTCAGTGAAATTATAAGGCCTTGGGAAAAAGCCCTTGGAGAGGAATCAGAAAATGAATCCGGATAGAAAAAGTGAACCAATGAACCCCGCCGGTCAGTTTTCCTCCTTCGTTGAAGCTGCGGAGTACTGGTCCTCTTTTTATTATACTATACATAACGACGTGTCCTTCTCCTCACGTATGATATTTGCGGTGCATAGGGCTCTGCCAAAGATGCATTCGAAGACGGATTCTCCTTCCCGGTATTGGCAGGGTTTTCCCATACATTCGCTCTGCAGGGCAGGTTCTTGCCTCTGTTGACTGCAATGCAGGGGGCTTTCCATATCGAATGGAGGGGCGGCCCCCGCCTGGGGGCTGCCCCTTTGTCAGGGCGCTATTCTTTGTACATCGCCTCGATCACGTCTTTGTAGTTCTGGCTGATGATCTTGCGCTTCATCTTGAGCGTGGGCGTAAGCTCTCCAGTCTCGATGCTGAACTCCCTGGGCAGCAGGGTGAATCTGCGGATCTGCTCCACGCGGGAATAATCCTTCATGAGATTCTTGATCTTGTCGTCGTAGAAGGAGATGATCTCCGGCTTCTTGATGAGGTCTTCGTTGCTGTCAAAGGAAATTCCCTGATTCTTCGCATACGAGACCAGTTCGGCAAAGTTGGGGATGATCAGTGCGCTCAAGTATTTTCTCCCCTCGCCGATCACCACGGCCTGCTCGATGAACGGATCGGTCACCAGGGTGTTCTCTATGTTCTGAGGCGCCACATTCTTCCCGCCGGCGGTAATGATGATGTCCTTTTTGCGGTCTGTTATGTAGAGACATCCCCGCTCGTCCATGCGGCCGATATCCCCGGTCAAGAACCACCCATCTTCGGTGAAGGCGGCCTTCGTGTCGTCGGGTTTGTTGAAGTAGCCCTTCATGACCTGCGGACCTTTGATGAGGATCTCCCCGTCATCGGCGATCTTGATCTGGGTGTCCGCGAGCGCCGGGCCGACCGATCCGAACTCGAAGACCTCGAAGGTGTTGACATTGGTGACCGGGGAGGTTTCGGTGAGGCCGTAGCCGTTGTGGAGATTGATTCCGATGCCGTTGAAGAATCGGTCGATGTCCAGTGCGAGCGCTCCTCCGCCGTTGATGAAGATCCTGATCCTGTCCATCCCCAGGGCCTGCCTGAGCTTTGAATAGACGAGTGCCTCGGCCAGATCGTATTGGGCCTTGAGCGTCCAGGGCATGGTCTTGCGCTGTACCTTGTAGTCGACGGCCCGCATCGCCACGTCCACTGCCCAGAAGAACAGCTTCTTTTTGGTCGGGCTCGCCTTTTCCACCTTGGAGAAGATCCCGGAATGAATCTTCTCGAAGAGACGGGGCACAGAGACCATGAGGGTCGGGCGCACCTCGATCATGTTCTCCATGACCGTGCCGAAGCTCTCGGCCAGATTCAGGACCGCTCCGATGTGCAGCATCAGGTAAACACTCACGGTCCGGCCCAGGGAATGGCTCCAGGGAAGCAGCGAAAGGGCCACGTCCTGATGACCGATGATGGGATGAGACGCATAGCACTGCATAATATTGGCCGTGAAGTTGCTGTGCGTGAGCATGACACCCTTGGGCGGCCCCGTGGTCCCGGAGGTGTAGATAAGGGTGGCGAGCCCCTCCGGATCTATGGAGAGCAGCCGCTCTTCAAAGACCTTCTTGTCTTTGTACTCCTCGCCTAGCCTGAGCACCTCATCGAAGCTGAGGATATTCTTATCGCCGGTCTCGATGGGATCGAAGGTGATAATCTTCTTGAGACCCTTGAGGGTGGATTTCACTCCGAGGATCCGGTTCAGGTGGTCCTGGTCGGAGACGAAAAGGAATCTGGAGCCCGAGTCGTTGATGATGTACGCAGCCTCTTCACCGGAGTTGGTGGCATAGATCGGGGCATCGGCTGAGCCGATGGACAGACAGGCAAGGTCCGCAACGAGCCACTGCCAGCAGTTCTCGGAGAAGATCGTGACGATGTCGTCCTGTTTCACCCCCAGAGAGATGAGGCCAAGACCGAGGTTGGTGACCATCCGCTGCATCTCCCGCCAGCTGATGGCCGTGTATCTGCCATTCTTCTTGTACCGGACACAGGGTTCATACTGATATTTTTCCGCCCTGTTGTGAAAAATACCCGCGATGCTCTTTTCAGAATAACCCATATTACCCTCCTTGATTGTGGTAAAGGTTCCTTATCCGAATTACGAAAAGATGCCCGTACCCGTGCCGTGAATCCTGATGAACTTCATTTTTATAAATGGCGCCGCGGACATAAAAACGGTTTTTAAGAACTGCGTATCATCAGCGGTTACCTGGCGGCCTTGTTCTCCCGTCTCCGACCCTCGCATTTGTCTGCAGACAGACAAATTGTAAACCATTTTGAATGATTCTTCAATCATTTTTAGGCTGGTTTGCTGAAGTATGGTGCCAGGGGGAGAACCGCACAGCCGCCGGATCATGCCGTTGCAGTGCTGCTGCCGCGATGCCGTAAGGGATGAAAGTGTTTTCCTTGAATAAGACCTGAAGGAACAGAGCCGGTCGGCCAATTCATGTCTTGCAGTATGGCTTGTCAGTCTATATTATACAATCACAGTATGAGACATGCTCTGACCATCGATGTGGAGGAATATTTTCAGATCCATGCGTTCGCGGGCGTCATTCCCACCAGCGAGTGGGGGAGGTATTCCCCCGCCGTGCAGGGCAATACGGACAGGATCCTCGATCTCCTTGACGAGAGGGCTGTCTCCGCGACCTTCTTCTGCCTCGGCTGGATCGCGGAGCGCAACCGGAAGCTCGTCAAGACCATTCATGCTCGCGGGCACGAGATCGCCTGTCACGGTCACATGCACCAGGTCATTACCAGCCAGGATCCTGATACATTCCGGAGAGACGTATCAAGGGCAAAGGACGTGCTCGAAGATTGCATCGGAGAGCGCGTCATCGGGTATCGCGCGCCCACCTATTCGATCACCGGGAGCACACTGTGGGCATTGAACATTCTGGAAGAGCTGGGATTCATGTACGATTCGAGCATCTTCCCGATCTATCACGACTACTACGGCATCCCCGATGCACCCAGGGTGCCTCACAGGATCCAGGGGAGCTCTCTGGTGGAGTTTCCCATCTCCACCCTGAAAATAGGCCCGGTCAATGTTCCTGTTTCCGGGGGCGGTTATTTCAGACTCTTGCCCTACCCCGTGATCCGGACCGCACTGAGGCGCCTCCAGAGACAGGGAGACCCCTTTGTGTTCTATATCCACCCGTGGGAGCTCAATCCCGACACCCCTCGGGTTGCCGGTGCTCCCCTGCTGTCGAGGTTCCGGACCTACACAGGCATCGGACGTTCGTTTGGAAGATTCAGCCGTCTGCTTGAGGATTTTGCCTTTACCACTGTCCGGACGGCGCTTGCGGACTGCGGGCTTCTCGACAAACAGGGCGACGCCGCTGACATGAATAGCTGAATCATATGCGAAGGGCCTTTGCATAGGCGGAAAAAATGTTTTCAAGGCAACAGAAGAGGCAGGACGGGTGGAAACGCGCTGTCATCATCGTACAAGGCCGGTCAGCCGGCCGGTTGATCAAGATTCCCATTGAATTTATCAAATTTGCTTTATAAGATGCCGATAAGTCCCACACAAAGAGCCATATTCGAGAGGTTAAAATGCCAGATATATTGAAAGATGTTGTTGAATTCATCAAAGAAAATTTTATCATGGGCAGGTCCGATGCTCAGATCGATCCCGATGAGTCACTGATTGAAAGCGGCATCATGGATTCCACCGGCGTGCTCGAACTCGTCGAATACCTGGAAGCCACCTATGGGATCAAGATCGAAGACGAGGAGCTGATCCCGGAAAACCTCGAGACCGTCAACAACATCGTCAATTTTCTGAAAACCAAGGGAATCTCTTAGTGGCTGGACTCGTCCACCAGTTTCTCGAATCGTCCGCGCATCGATTTCCTGAGAAGATCGCCCTGCTCGACGGTGCGCAGAGCATCAGCTTTGCCGGGCTGGAATCACTTGCCGGCAGGCTTGCCCGCCTGCTCCTCGAGCACGGATTACAGAAGGGCGACCGGGTGCTGATGATCATGGAGAATTCGATCAGGAGCGTAGCGAGCTACTACGGGGTGCTCAAGGCTGGCGGAGTCTGTGTGGAGGTGGCTGACCGGAGCACTCCGGCAGAGGCCGCTTATTACATCGAGAACTCGGGCGCACGGGTTTGCATCATGTCCCAATCGAGCGCCAAGAGGCTCCAGGAGATCGATATTCCCTGCGTTATCGTTCCCGATGGAGATTTCTTCAACGGGCATGCCAGGCGCTATACCTGGAGCGATGTGGAGTCCATGCCTCAGGGGGTGCCGGAGGTCAGCATCAGACACGATGATCTTGCCGCCATCGTATATACCTCGGGCAGCACAGGCAGGCCCAAGGGCGTGATGCTGACCCACAGGAACCTGTGTGCCAATACTGCGTCCATCGTCTCCTACCTGGGGCTGAGCGAAGCGGACCGCGTCATGGCGGTCCTCCCTTTCCACTATGTATACGGCAAGTCCCTGCTCAACACCCATTTCATGGTCGGGGGCTCGGTGGTGATCAACAACCGTTTTGCCTTTCCCAACTCCGTGATCAAGGACATGGTCGAAAAAGAGGTGACTGGCTTTGCGGGCGTTCCCTCGACCTTCGCCATCCTGCTCAACCGCTCTGTTTTTCCCAAGACCTCCATCCCGAGCCTGCGCTACATCACCCAGGCCGGAGGCGCCATGGCGCCCGCCCTGACCCGGCGGCTCCTTGATTGCATAGGCAAGACCTCGCTCTACATCATGTACGGTGCGACCGAGGCATCGGCTCGGCTCACCTACCTGCCTCCCGAACGGCTGTGCAAAGACAAGCTCGGCTCCATCGGCATACCCATTCCTCAGGTCGAGGTCACTATCAGGGACGACAACGGTACGATTCTGGGGCCTTTCGAGGTGGGAAATATCTGTGCCTCGGGCGAGAACATCATGCTCGGCTACTGGAAGGACGCTGAAGAGACACAGAAGGTCCTCAAGCCCTGGGGGCTTGTAACGGGAGATCTGGGTCACTTGGACGATGAGGGCTTCATCTTCCTCACCGGCAGAAAAAAGGAGATGCTCAAGATCGGGGGGGAACGGGTGTCGCCCAAGGAGATCGAGGACGCCATCGTGGAATCGGGCATGGTCCACGAGGCAGCGGTCATCGGAAGACCCGACGAGTATCTCTCCGAGGTGCCCGAGTCCTTCTTGGTGCCGATGGATGAGAAGACCTTCGACCTGGATGCCCTGAAATCATTTATCGGTGAGCGCCTGGCGCCTCACAAGCATCCCAGGCATTTCACCATCGTGCGGTCCCTGCCCAAGAAGCCTTCGGGCAAGATTGACAAGGAGGCATTGAAATCATGGTGACCTGTTCGAAATGCGTTCTGCCGGGGAGCTTCCCCGGCATTCAGTTCGATGATGCGGGCGTCTGCAATTACTGCAGGAACATTCCCATCCCGGACAGCAGCGAAAAACAAGCCCACCGGGAAAAGTTCGAGGCCCTGCTTAACAGCAAGCGCTCAACGAGCTCATTCGATGTCCTGCTGGCATACAGCGGGGGCAAGGACTCCACATACACGCTCTATCTTCTTGCAAGGGAGTACAACCTCAAGGTGCTGGCCCTCGTCTTCGACAACGGATTCGTATCAGACCAGGCCATGGCGAACATCCGGCACATGACCGGCACCCTGGGGGCGGCGTGCATGGTCTTCAGGCCGCCTTTCGACCTCATGAAAAAGGTCTTCGGCCTTGCGGCAAAACACGATATCTACAGCCCCAAAACCCTTGACCGGGCCAGCTCCATCTGCACGACCTGCATCGGGATGGTCAAGGCCATGGTACTAAAGACCGCGCTTTCGTATCACATCCCCCTGGTGGCCTTCGGGTGGTCGCCGGGCCAGGCGCCTATCAGCTCGGCCATCATGCAGACCAATCCCAGGCTGCAGAAGTTTTCGCACCGCTCGGTGAGAGACCCGCTCATCGGGCTTGCCGGCGACGAGCTCAAGCCCTACTTCCTGAGCGATATGGATCTGGAGGTAGACCAGTCCCTCTGGCCGGTGAACATACACCCCCTGGCGTTCATGGAGTATGACGAGGACGCCATAGTGGAAAAGATTTCATCATTCGGATGGGTGAAGCCCATGGACACCGACCCCAATTCCACCAACTGCCTGCTGAACGCCTTGGCGAACCATCTGCACCGGAAGCGCTTCAACTTCCATCCCTATGCGTGGGAGATCGCCGGGATCGTGAGGTCGGGGAGCATGGACAGAAACCAGGGCATCGCCAAGGTCAACCAGGAGGAAGACCGGAACATGGTGAACTACGCGGCCCGGCTCTTAGACATTGACCCCGGGTTCTGAGGGCTTGATCTCGGCCTTGTCCCTGCTGATGAGCATCGCAGGCTCTGCACCCCGCGGGGAAACCTCCTTGAGGAAGCGCTTCACCAGGATATCTTCCGGGTCCTTCACCTTCTTTAAGGCCTGAGCCAGGTCGATCTTGCCCGCGGCAAAGGTCTCGTGGCCCCCTCCCTTGCCGATGCCGTGGCAGATCTTGTGCGCGAGCACGCCTGCCATGTGGCTCGACCGCGTGGTGCGGATGGAGAACAGGATCGAGCCGTTGTGCCGGCCGTAGCACAGGCACCACCTGATCCCCTCGATCTGGATGAGCTCGTCGGCATATTCGCCGATCATCTCGGGCCACCCGATCATGTTCACCCGTGCCACCACGACGTCGCCGTAGATTCTGGCGTTGTTGAGCACGGAGCAGAGCTCGATGAAATAATCTTTGGGCTTTTCGGGGTGTTCTATCCGGGCGAGCTTTTTCTGGAGCGTACTCGGGAAGAGGTAGACCGACGCACGGATATCGGCGTCGGAAGACTGTCTGCCCAGGTCCCGGGTATCGGACTTGATGCCGTAGAACAGGGCTGTAGCTACACTCCGGTCCATGGGAAGGCCCAGCTGCTTGATGTACTGGGTGATGATGGTCGATGTGCTGCCGATGCTCTTGCGCACGTCGATGTATTCCGCCTTGGTGGACGACTTCCGCAAAGGATGGTGGTCGATCACCGCATTGGGAGTGACGCCGGGAGGCAGGACCACATTGCCGGTGTGCGGCTGGCAGTCCACCAGGATCACGACCGAGGAGTTCCTGAGATTCACCGCATTCAGCGGTGTCATGTCGATCCCCAGGAGCTTGACCATGCACTGGTTTTCCACCCTGCCGATGATGCCGCTGTAGGCGATGACCGAGGTGACGCCCAAGGCCTTGCGGAAGATATATTTAAGCCCGAATGCAGACGCGATGCTGTCGGGGTCGGGGTTCTCGTGGGTGATGATGAAGACCTTCCGCTTGCCCTTGACGATGGAGAGGAGTTTTTCCAGGTCGGGTTTACTCATGACCCCACCCGGGTTTTGAATATTCGATTCATGGTTTCAACCATTTTGACCGTATGAGTCCCCTTCCAGTAGATCCTCAGGCAATGCGGGCATCTGGCGAAGGTTCCCCGGGTCGTACTGACATATTCCGGGATCAGGTTTTTCACGTCCTGTGCCTTAACATACTTCAGCGGTGCATTGCAAATGCTGCATCGTGAATGGGGATGGAGCTTTTCACTGAGTTTCAGATGATTATCGAGGTAGCTGAGCTGATCTTTCAGAAAATCGCTTTTCAGGACGATTGATTGCCGATCCGAAGCAAAATCCCGCCTCCGGGTGAGGAATATCCTTCCGGATGTGCGGGCACGCTCGATCGCGTCCTCGTCCCAGGTGCGCATATACTCGGTGTCGAAGCCCATGATCCTCAGCCACCGCGCGAGCCTGCCCAGGTTCTGGTCACATAAGAAACTCACCTGCGGGTCTGAATGCGTCTTCGACATGACACACACTCCTTGCGGGGTCGACGGCCACGACATCGTATCGCGCCTGGGTGTCATGAAGGCGTTTCTTCAGTAGATAGATCCGGGACACCTGGATAATCCTCCGCTGTTTCCAGGCGGGCACCCAGGCCAGGGGATCGCCGAACGTTCGACCCCTCGATGTCTTCACCTCGATGAATACCACGATATCGCGGTCGAGGGCAATGATGTCGATCTCACCCATGCGGGTCTGAAAATTCAGATCCAGGATCCGGTAGCCCTTGCCCTCCAGATATTTCCGGGCGATCGCTTCGCCTTCACTGCCTTTTTTTCTGGTCGATGGCGGTGACACCATGGAAGCTCCTCCGGTGAATCGGACACGCTCCCAGGCGCCGGAGTGCTTCGAAATGCGTCTTGGTGGGATATCCCTTGTGCTGTGCAAACCCGTACCCCGGATAGAGCCTGTCCATCTGTTCCATATGCCTGTCCCGGATAACCTTGGCAACGATGCTCGCAGCGGATATGGAAGGTTCCAGCTCGTCGCCCCGGACCACCGTGTAGCACCTGCACGGCAGATCGGGCGCGATATTTCCGTCGATAACGGCATACCGGGGCTTAAGCCGGAGATTCAGCACCGCCTCTTTCATGGCCTTGAGCGATGCCTGAAGGATGTTTATGTCATCGATGCAGCGCTCATCCACAAGGGAGAATCCCACGTGGACGCCCGGCGCCTGCATGATCATCTCAAAGAGTTGCTCCCTGCGTGAAGGGCTCAGTTTCTTGGAATCCCTCACCAGACGCCTGAGTTCGTGCCCGGGAGCCATGATCACGGCCGCAGCGGCGACAGGGCCTGCCAGGGGCCCCCTTCCCGCCTCGTCGATGCCGCATAGAGGCCAGCACCCCCGGGCGATGAGGGTGTCCTCAAGGGACATATCAGCCGCGCAGTTCTTTCAGACGTGCAGACTTGCCCTTCTTCTCGCGCAGGTAGTAGAGCTTGGCCCTCCTGACCTTGGCGCGGCTCACTACCTCAACCTTATCCACTACGGGAGCATGCAGAGGGAAGACCCGTTCCACGCCTACGGCGTAGGACTGTTTGCGGACTGTGATGGATTCGCGGTTGTTGCCGCGGTGACGGGCGATAACCACCCCTTCGAAGACCTGAAGCCTCTCCCGCGACCCCTCGACGATTTTGGTGGAGACGCGCACCTTGTCGCCGATCCGTATCTCAGGCAGATTGTCCTTCATCTGCTCCTTCTCGTATTTGTCGATGATATTCATGTATTCCCTCCTGCAATCCGGTCTATGGTTATCGAAACGGCGGAACGGACCGACAGATGGTTGAAATCATTCCCCGCGCTGATAGGCTCTATGACTGCATCGAGGCTTTTCAGAAGCCTCGGTGCGAGTCCCCAGCCCGTCCCGAACACCAGGCATACATCCCTGGATGACGCGAGTAAGCGCGCCTGTTCCCAGGAAATGCAACCATCCATGCGCGTAGCCGAAGTTCCCACCATATATGCACCGGTCTGCCGTTTTATGTCGTCTATGTCTTTGCCCAGGGTGATCACCTCAAAGGCCTTTTTCCGTATGGGATTGTACTCGCCTCCATATCCCTGTAGCCAATGATCCATGATCCTCCTGGCAAAAGCCAATTGGGCATCATTTGGGTGAACGATATAAAGCGTATTTATCCCATATGTCAAGCATACTCTTGCAAGATCATGCAAATCCAGGTTGGTGATGGCCGTGGCGATCTCTTCCCCGTTCTTGTCAATGCACGGCCAGTGGATCAATCCTACGGAAAGCACTGTCTCATCTCCACCATTCTCTCAATCTTCATCCTTTCCCTCACTTCCGGCCAGGGAATGTTCCATCAGATCAGGTCTGGTCTCACGGGTCTTTCTCAAGGCCATCTCCCTGCGCCATGCCCTGATCTGCTCGTGGTTACCGGAAAGGAGCACCTCGGGTACGGCCAGGCCCCGGAACTCACGGGGACGGGTATAATGGGGGTGCTCCAGCAGACCATGGTAGTGCGAATCGCCGCTTATCGTGGTGTCCTTCCCCAGGACGCCCGGTATCAGCCGTGCCACGGCGTCGATGATCACCATAGCCGGCAGCTCGCCGCCGGTAAGCACATAGTCTCCGATGGAGAGCTCTTCATGAACGAAGAGCTCGCTCACACGTTCATCGACGCCCTCATAGTGACCGCAGATGATGGTGATGACATTAAGCGAGCTCAGACGCAGGGCGTCCGCCTGTCTAAAGAGCCTCCCCCGCGGTGTGGTGAGGATCACATGGCCCCTCTCCGGAAGGCTTTCAAGGGCCGCTGCTATGGGCTCGGGTTTCAGGATCATGCCGCCTCCGCCCCCGTACGGGGTGTCGTCGACGACCCGGTGGCTGCCGAGTCCGTACTCCCTTAAGTGTATGAGCCGCACGTCCAAGTGCCCGCCCTGTATCGCGCGGCTTAAGATACTTTCGCTGAACACTCCGGAAAACATGTCCGGAAACAGGGTGATGATATTGACGATCATAGGGGCCTCGATAAGGGGATCAATCGAGCAGGCCTTCGAGCAGCGATGAGTCGATCACCACACGCCGCTTCTCCAGGGAAATCTCCTTGACGACGTCCCTGGTGGCGGGAATGTAATATTCCTTGTCCGGGTTGACCACATACACGTCGTTGCTCCCGGTGGAGAAGATCCTGACGATCTCCCCCAGCTCTGTGCCCTGCTCGTCCACCACCTGCATGCCCAGGAGGTCTTTCCAGTAAAACTCGTCTTCCTTCAGCGGTTCGAGCTGGCCGGTGGTGATATAGAGCGTTTCGCCCCTGATCGCCTCGACCTGGCCGATATCGTCTATGCCTTCGAGCTTAAGGACACACCTGCCCTTGCGCGGTGTGCAGGAAAGGATCTTTCTGGGTACGCCCTGATCACCGATTATCAGGTGAGTATAAGAACAGAGTCTTTCAACAGAATCCCCGTATGGGGTGATCCACATCTTTCCTTTGAGCCCGCTGGGACTCGAGATCCTGGCGATCTCAACGAGATCGTGTTTCATTTACTCGATGATTTCCAGTACAGCCCTCTTTTTGATCTTGGTGGACGCTGCTGTGAGTAGTGTTCGCATTGCCCGCGCGGTGCGGCCTTCCTTCCCGATCACCTTCCCCAGATCGGATTTCGCCACTCTGAGCTCGATCACAGAAGTAACCTCACCCTCAACTTCAGAAACAGAAACCTCTTCCGGATTGTCAACTAAAGCCTTGGCAATGTACTCTATTAACTCTCTCATCATAACCTCTCACCACACAGAATTTATTTTGTGCCTGAACTCTCGATGCTCTGCCCCTTCTCTTTCATGAGCTTTTTCACTGCCGGGGTTAGTTGACCCCCTTTCTTCATCCATTCATTGATCCGGTCCATATCCAGAGAAATGCTCTCAGGCCTGGTCTTTGGATTGAAATGGCCTACGATTTCAAGGAATCTTCCATCTCTCTTGCTTCTGGAATCAGCAACAATCACCCGGTAGAACGCCTTCTTCTTCGAGCCTCCGCGAGTCAGCCTGATACTTACAGCCATGCGTATTCTTTCCCCCTTGGTTCGGTATTGGATGTCCACACTTATATTACAAGCCTAAGTGTTGTCAAGCTATTTATCCCCAAAAAAAGCCTGTGTAAAGGTAATCTTATCGGTAATTCACAGCTTGTGGATGACGTCCCTTTGACAGGGAGACACTGGTTATGATAACATTTTGATCGATCGATCGGTTCGTTTTCTCACATGTTTTTCCCATGCGGTTGAAAGGGGGGGTGGTATGAGTTTCATCGGCCGGGATACAAAGAATGGGATCTTCGATCGTTTTTCCTCATACGTCTCTCAGGGCAAGGCGGATTTTTTCCGCAGTGTGGGTATCGATTTCGTCTTCGGCAAGCGCTCGGGCCCGTTCGTGTGGGATGCCGCGGGATCCAGAAGGCTCATCAACTGCCACTGCAACGGAGGGGTATTCAACCTGGGGCACTCCAATCCAAGGATTGTCCAGGTTCTCATCGAGAGCCTGCACGAGCTCGATATCGGCAACCACCACCTGGTGAGCGAACAACGCGCCATGCTTGGCCAGAGGCTTGCCGAGCTGATGCCGGGCGATATCTCCTGCACGGTGTTCGGGGTGGGCGGCGGCGAGGCTGTCGACCTCGCCATCAAGCTCGCCCGGGGATACACCGGGAGGTCCAAGATCATATCCGCCAAGGGGGGGTACCATGGCCATACCGGCCTGGCGCTGGCAACCGGCGACGAGCAGTACCGTTCGCCCTTCGGGCCCCTCTCCCCGGGGTTTATCCAGGTGCCGTTCAACGATATTGAAGCCCTTCAAACCGAGATCGACCGCGACACGGCCGCCGTGATCTTCGAGACAGTACCCGCAACCTCGGGCATGCCCATTGCCGACCGGGATTTCTTTGCCCGTACAAAAGAGGTGTGCGCAAAGGCGGGCGCCCTGCTCATCATCGACGAGGTGCAGACCGGGCTCGGGAGGACCGGCAGCATGTGGGGGATCGATCATTTCGGTGTGACCCCCGACATCATGGTGATCGGCAAGGGGCTCTCAGGCGGCATCTACCCCATAACGGCAACCTGCTTCAACGACGAGCTGGCCACATTTTTCCATAAGCGCCCCTTCATCCATGTTTCCACCTTCGGCGGGGCCGAGGTAGGGTGCCCGGTGGCCATGGCCGTGCTCGACGAGAGCTCGAAGCCCGAGTTTCTCGAGCACGTCCGCGCCCTTTCCCGGATCTTTGAACAAGGCTTCATCGAGCTCAAGAGCCGGCATCCAAGCGTGCTTGTGGGCCTGCGCCAGCTCGGCCTTATGATGGGCATCGAGATGGTGAACGAGTCTTGCGGTCCGGTCATGTCCAAGGCGTGCTACGATCACGGGATCTTGAGCGTGTATGCAAACAACAACCCCAGGGTGAGCCAGCTCCTGCCCCCGCTCATCATCGACAAAGCCCTGGCGCACGAGATCATCGAGAGGCTGGATGCAGCGCTGGGTGATACCGCTGCCTTTCTCGGACTGGTGTAGCACCATGGATGCGGAAGCAATCAGCATCGATCTGAAGCTCCTTGAGCGATTCGAAGACGGCATCGATCCGCTCAAGCCTCACGAGAGCGCCATTCCCGCACGGATCATCGGCTACGGAGAGATCAGCACCATCTTCGAGATCCTGGAGCCATCCTTTGCCGGGTTCGCCTGCAAGCGGCTCCCCGTCTTCAGAACAGAAGATGAGATGCAGGAGTATGAACAGCTCTTCCACGAATACAACCGGGTGCTCAGCGAAGAGATCGGCATCAAGGTGCCCAGGTATGCATCCGCCCGGGTGATTCCGCCCAAGGGAAACAGGGTGGTCTACTGCATCCAGGAAAGGCTCCTCCCCGGAGCGATCGGCAACCGGCTCATCCACACCCTCCCTATCGACTCCGTTGTCGTGCTCTTCCGGGCCGTGCTCGCTGAAATGGCGAAGGTCTGGGCGTACAACGCCTCCCAGGACCGGGTACGGCTCGGGTTGGACGCCCAGATATCAAACTGGGCCCTGTCATGCGACACCGTGCCCGGAGACTTGAAGGAAGGCGGGGTTGAGCTGGTCTACATCGACACGAGCACGCCGCTCATGCGGGTTTACGGAGTCGAGCAGCTCAACACCGAGCTCTTTTTACGAGGCGCGCCGTCGTTTCTTGTCTGGTTCATCAGGCTATTCTTCCTCAAGGATGTGGTCGGGCGCTACTATGATTTCCATCTGGCCGTGGTGGATCTCCTGGCCAACCTTTACAAGGAAGGGAGACCCGACCTCATCGAGCCCCTCATCAGAGAGACGAACCGGTTCTTTTCCTGCAATGCGTCCGGGCTCGGTGCGAACCCCGTCACCTATCGGGAAGTGAGATCATACTACCGTGAAGATGCCATGATCTGGAGGCTCTATCAGTGGCTCAGACGGTTCGACCGATTTCTCCAAACCCGGCTGCTCAGGCGGCATTACTGCCATATCCTGCCCGGGGCGATCAAACGCTGAAGGCCGCAGTGTTCGAGCCCTGAGAAATGACAGGCAGTGAAGGGCCGGAAAAACAACGGGCCCCGGTCAGCGTTCCTTCGCCACCTGGAGGAGTTGCTCGGAAAGCTCGATTCCGAGTTTCTCGGCGATCTGACGGTCGATGAATACCTGGAGGTCCTTCTGCGCCAGGATGGGAAGCTCCTCGGGTCTTTTGCCTTCCTTGAGGATCGCCGCCGCCTGCCTGCCGGAGAGCACGCCCATATGGTTGAAATCGGCGCCTGCGTAGAGCAAGGCCCCTTTATCATCATAATTTACAAAGCAGAACACCGGGAGATTGTACTCTGAAGCCACAGCAAGAAGCTCTTTGCCATGCTCCTGATTACGCAGGCCGTAGTAGGCATCAAGGGGGATGGCAAAGGAATCAACTCCTGCTTTGATCAGCTCGAGAGCGGCGGGTGTAAGTGGATCGGACTTTCCGACTTCTCTGGTCACCATGTTGATCCCGAGCTGGGATGCCTTACGGGTTACCTCGGTGTTGAAGGCAACGGCGTTGTCGTCATCGCTGTAGATCATACCCAGGTTCTTGATGTCGGGCTTGGCCATCTGTGCCAGAACCAGATAGTTCAGGGGGTCTTGATACAGGGTGACACCGGTTAGACCCGGCAAGGGCTCTGTCACGGACGGGCATCCGAGCACTGGCGGATTTGCCACGCAGGAGAACACCACCGGAATGCCTGCTCCGATGATCTTGTCCATGGAATACCTGGTGGCCGGGGTGCCGACGGTGATCACGAGGTCCGGCTTTGCATCCACGATCCGGGAAGCCGCGCTCTTGATCTTCAGGAGGATACCCACCTTTTTCCAGAGGTTCGCATCTGCTGATGCTTCGATGATCTGCCGGTTGATTGTCAGATTCTGTCCTTCGACGATCCCGTTGCGGGCAAGCTCTTCCAGAAGGCCGCGGTGGGTGTCGTCGTAGGCCCCGATATTGGCTACCTGCAGCACCTCGATGTGATACCCAAAACAGGGGCTGAAGAGCAGAAATACCAGCACCGGAACGATCAGTAGTTTCTTCATCCAAATCTCCTATTCTACCCATTAAAGGATAATGTCAATTAATCTTACCAGTTATCGGAAGATAAGAAATATAGCTTGAGAACGATATATTTTAGATAGAAGAAATCAGAGACTATGCCGGGACTGCGAGCTCTGTCCGTTCATCCATGCAGGCCCATGGACATGCGGCATTGAAGAGGACGCACCCCGGCCCTTTTTAAGGTGAGGGATCTTCTTGAAGAGCAGGCGCCGGGAGATCAGGACTCCAGGTGTTTCTTAAGGAACCTGCCGGTATGGGACGCCTCGCACCTGACCACCTCTTCGGGTGTGCCGGTGACCACGATCCGGCCGCCCTCGTACCCGCCCTCGGGTCCCAGGTCGATGAGGTAGTCGGACGACTTGATGATGTCCATGTTGTGCTCGATGACCAGGACCGTATTGCCCTGGTCAACCAGGTGGTGCAGCACCTTGAGCAGCTTGCTGATATCGTCGAAGTGCAGCCCGGTAGTGGGTTCGTCCAGGATGTAGAGAGTCCTCCCGGTGGAGCGCTTGGAGAGCTCCCGGGCGAGCTTGGTGCGCTGGGCCTCGCCTCCGGAGAGCGTGGTGGCGCTCTGGCCGAGCCTGATGTAGTCCATCCCTACATCAATGAGCGTCTGGAGCTTTCTTCGGATGGAGGGCACGGCCTCGAAGAGGTCGAATGCCTGCCGTACGCTCATATCCAGCACGTCGGCGATGGAATGGCCTTTGTACTTGATCTCGAGGGTCTCGTCGTTGAAGCGCCTGCCCTGACAATGGTCGCACACCACATACACATCGGGCAGAAAGTGCATGGCGATCTTGATCAGACCGTCGCCCTGGCACGCCTCACACCTGCCGCCCTTGACGTTGAAGCTGAACCTCCCCGGCTTGTAGCCCCGAACCTTGGAATCGGGAAGCAGGGTGAAGAGCTCGCGGATCAGGGTGAACACCCCGGTATAGGTGGCTGGGTTCGACCGCGGGGTCCGTCCGATGGGGCTCTGGTCCACATTGATGACCCGGTCGATGAGCTCGACGCCCTCGATCGATTTCACATGGTTCGGCAGGTTTCGCGAGCCTGTCAGCGCCTTGGTGAGGTAGGGGTAGAGGGTGTCGATGACGAGGCTCGACTTGCCCGATCCGGACACGCCGGTCACGCAGGTGAAGAGCCCGATGGGTATCTCGACGTCTACGCTTTTCAGGTTGTTGGCCCGGGCGCCCCTGATAGCAATGCACCCCCTGCCCGGACTCCTTCGCCTCTTAGAGTCGTGGACCGTGAGCTTGCCCGAGAGATAGCGGCCGGTGAGCGAGGTATCGGAGACCATGAGCTCGTCGGGCGTACCCTGGAAGATGATCTCCCCACCCTTCTCGCCCGCACCCGGGCCCATGTCGATCACGTAATCAGAAGCGCGGATCGTATCTTCGTCGTGCTCGACCACGATGAGCGTGTTTCCCAGGTCCCTCAGGTGGAGCAGTGTGTTGATGAGGCGGTCGTTGTCCCGCTGGTGCAGGCCGATGGTGGGCTCATCGAGGATATACATGACCCCCATGAGCGCCGATCCGATCTGAGTCGCCAGCCTGATCCGCTGAGACTCACCCGAGGAGAGCGTGCCTGCCGTGCGTGAGAGCGTAAGGTATCCAATGCCGACCGACGAGAGGAACCCGAGCCGGTCTCTGATCTCCTTGATGAGCCTGCCTGCGATCTCCTCGTTCTTTGGGCTCAAGCGCAGGTTGTTGAAGAACTCCAACAGGCAGTCCACGCTCGTCTCCGTGAGCTCCTGAATGTTTTTGCCGGCCACACGCACGTGGAGCATTTCCTTCTTGAGGCGGGCCCCCCCGCACTCGGGGCAGGACTTGTTGCTGAGAAAACGCGAAATATCACTCCTGATCTCGCCGTTCTCGGTTTCGGCGAGCTTCCGGTGCAGGTTCGGGATCACGCCCTCGTAGGGATAGCCATAGGGCCCCACGATGTGGTCTCCATAGAGGATGGCGTGCCGCACCTCCTCATCGAGGTCCTTGAAAGGCGTGTTCGGGTTGAAGCCGAGCACCCGGGCCAGATGCCTGATGAGCCTCGTGGCGAACCTCCCCGGGGTTGATCCCCAGGGCAGGATCGCGCCCTGCAGGAGCGAGAGCTCGGGGTTGGGCACCACCAGGTCCGGGTCGATCTCCAGGAGCACCCCTAAGCCTGTGCAGTGGCTGCACGCGCCGTGGGGGTTGTTGAACGAGAACATCCGGGGCGAGATCTCGGGATACGAGACATTGCACACCGGACACCCGTAGTGCTCGGAGTACACTGTCTCTCCGCCCTTGTCGTCGCCGATCTTGAGGATGCCCCCGGAGAGCCTGCACGCGATCTCGATGGAATCCACGAGACGCTGCGATATGCCTTCCTTGATCACGAGACGGTCCACCACTACATCGATCGAGTGTTTCTTCTTCTTGTCGAGTTTGGGGACCTCCTCGATGTCGTACACCTCGCCGTCGATGCGCACCCGCACGAACCCGTCCTTTGCCAGACTCTCGAAGAGCTTGGTATACTCGCCCTTGCGGCCGGTGATCACCGGGGCGTAAATGATGACCTTCGAGCCGGGCTCAAGGCCGAGGACCGCCTGGGCCATCTGCTGGATGGTCATGGACTCGATCACCCGGCCGCATACCCAGCAATGCGGAGTGCCGACGCGCGCAAAGAGCACGCGGAGATAGTCGTAGATCTCGGTGACCGTTCCCACGGTGGAGCGGGGGTTGTTCGAGGTGGTCTTCTGCTCGATCGCAATTGCCGGTGAGAGCCCCTCGATGGACTCGACCTGCGGCTTGGGCATCTGTTCGAGAAACTGCCGGGCATAGGCGCTCAGCGACTCCACATATCTCCGCTGGCCCTCGGCATAGAGCGTGTCGAATGCGAGCGACGACTTGCCGGAGCCTGATACCCCGGTGACCACCACAAACTTGTTCCTGGGGATCTTCACGTCGATCCCTTTGAGATTGTGCTCGGATGCTCCTTTTATCTCGATGTAATCCTTCATGTTTTTCTTATCTTCAGGTGGGCAGGTCAAAGCATGCGAAAAACCGGATCATGGCGGGAGGATAAAATCCCCTATCGATCTGAAAGACCGCGTGCCGTGCCTTCACGGCGGGCTCATGCGAAAAGGGGGCGCATCCGGATGCCTTCATGCAGTGGCCTGTTTCTAAGATCCGTGTATCCTTTCTCCTGCTGTCTGTTGCCTGTTCTCTTAAGGTTCCTTATCTCTTTTTTAAGATGAATCCCTGTCAGGAGGGATTCATCCTGTGATACGACTACATTGTCCGGCTCCTGCAGCGAGCCGCTCTAGAGATAGATCCCTATGAAATACTCCGACATCATCTTCTTGAGCCAGTGATTGAACGCCTCAAGCTGGTGTTTCTTCTGGAGAGTATCCGCTATCTCGTCCCTCACCTCGCTCAGAGACTTCTCCCGGTGCACTCCCCGTTCGACGAGCTGGTAGATGGCCTGATAGCCGTTCATGGAGAGAGGCCCCACGATATCACCGGGCTCAGTGGTGCTCAAGGCGCGCGATACCTCTTCGGAGAGGTCGGCCACGGCGACCCACCCGATATCGGCGCCTCCCGAAGACAGGACATCGGAATACTGCTTCGCCACCTCGGCAAAAGGCCGGCCCGCGTCCAGCTCGGCACGCGCCTTGGCCGCTTTCGCCCCGTCTCCCCTGATGAGGATCTGGTTGAGGTGCACCGATTCCTTGCCGCGGTACTGCTCCTGACTTTCGTAGTAGTTTCTGATCATGTTCTCGGTTACCACGACCCGCGAACGCACCATCATGTCCATGAGCGCGGCCTTGCGGATATAGCTCTCGGCATCCCGGCGGCTCATGCCCGATTTTTTGACGAGGTCCTCCGCCTCGTCTTCTCCCACCGGAGGAAGACCAAGTGAGTCGTAGATCTTCTTGACCACAATGTCCTCGACCATGAGCTCCAGGACCTGGCGCTCGGCATTCTTGTTGTTCTTGGGCGCGTCGAGCTCTTCCATCCGCTCCTCAAGGTCGGAAACCATGATGATGGTGTCATCCACCACCGCCACGATGCCGTCGATCATTTCGGCCCGTGCCCGGCCTCCGGCGATCGCCAGCATGACCAGACAAAACAGCACGCTAACCGCTGATTGAAACCTCATGAATTCCACTCCAGTTTACCTCTACCCGATATTCCTTTTTGAGATCCTCGATCCAGGTTGCATACTTCTTTTCAAAGGATTCTTCCACCAGTTTTTCCCGGATCTGGTCGGAGGCCTCTATCAGGGAGAGGGTCCCCCCTTCGGTTTTGTTCGCCACATAGAAGATGTGGTAGCCGCGCTGGGTCTTGATGATGTTCGAGTACCGCCTCGGCGGGATCGAGAATACCACTTCCTCAACATCCTTGGGCAGGTCACCCTGTGCGAAGACCCCCATGAACCCGGAGCTTTCCTCAACACCCTCGGCCTCGCCGAACTCCCTGGCCACCGCCTCGAGGCTCATGCCCGAGCGGAGCCTCTTGAGCGCCTCTTTCGCCTGATAGTTGTTCTTCATGAACACGTGATAGAGCTCTACGGTGGGCTCCAGCACAAACTCGTCCTTATGGGCCTCGTAGTACTGCCTGATCTGTTCGGCGGTGACCACGATATCCTTATGCACCTCCCGTTCAATGGTGCGTTTGATGAGCGCCCTCTTCCGGACGAACTCGCGCATGTCGTCGATGTTCCGTGATTCCTCGGTGAGAAGCCGGTCGAGGTCTTCTTTGTCGATGCCTTCGAGCAGTCCTTTCATGGCGATGTCGACCTCTTCGTCGCTCACCGTGACAAAGCCCTTCCGCGCGTGCTGGAGCACGAGCTCTTCCTCGATAATGTTGTTCACGAACACTGGCTTCATGGCCTCGAGCTGGTCTTGAGATGTGATCATAGACTCTTCCGCGAAGCGGGCCATGCGCTCCTCGAAGGTCTGCCTGTTGATGCACACGTCCCCGACCTGGATGAGGCACGTGTTCTTCCGGTCGCTGCACGCGCCGAGCAGCATGCTAAGCAATGCGAGAGAGAATATCGCGTATTTCATTCGAAACATGTTCAGCCCCTATGGGGATCTCGGCAACGCCCTGAGGATAGAGCCTGCCCTCTCTGGCTGTGATGATCTCGATCAGGACCCCCAGATTGATTATGCTATCACGGCTCAGATAGAACCTCAAACGATTGTTTTGTCTCTCAAGCTTCTTGATGCGCATTTTCTTCATCCGGTCCCTGATCTCGGCAATGGTGAACAGTTCCCTGACAGCTGCGGGAGGATCGCCATAGAGATCGGAGATCTCGCTGAAGATATCGGGCAGCTCGCTTGAGTCTGCCGAGAACAGGCGTTTGTACAGCCCCAGCCTCAGGTGGGAGTCCGGACAGTACTCCTCCGGGATGAAGGCGTCCAGGTGGATGTGGATCTCCGGATCGATCTCCGGCACGACCTCCTTGCCCTGGAGTTTGTCCACGGCTTCCTTGAGCATCTGCTGGTAGAGCTCGTAACCGATGGCGGTCACGTGTCCCCACTGGGCCCTGCCCAGGATGTCGCCCACGCCGCGGATCTCCATGTCGCGCAGCGCCATCTGGAACCCTGCCCCCAACGATTCATACTCCTTGATGGCGGCCAGGCGCTTCCTCGCATCCTTGGTGATCTGGCCTGCAGCAGGGGTGAGCAGCAGTGCAGCCCCCCGGGTCTTCGACCTGCCCACTCTGCCCCGGAGCTGATAGAGGTCGGCCAGGCCGAACTTGTCGGCCCGGTTGATCACGATGGTGTTGGCAGAGGGAATATCGATGCCCGAGCTGATGATGGCAGAGGTCACCAGCACATTCACCGAGCGGTTGAGGAATTTGGTCATGATCTTTTCGAGCTGGGACCGCGACATCTGCCCGTGGGCCACCCCCACGCGCGCCAGGGGCACCATCTCGCTGATGCGCCGTGCCATGGCCTCGATGGTCGACACCTGGTTGTGCACGAAGAACACCTGCCCTCCCCGCATGAGCTCGCGCGTGATCGCCTGCTGGATCTCCTCCTCGTCGAAGCGGCTCACCGTGGTCTCGATGGATTTTCTGTCTACGGGCGGGGTCTCGATGATGGAGAGGTCTCTGATCCCGGAGATCGCCATGTTGAGCGTCCGGGGTATGGGGGTGGCGGTGAGCGTGAGGATGTCCACCTCGGCCCGCTTTGCCTTGATCTTCTCCTTGTCCTTGACCCCGAAGCGGTGCTCCTCGTCCACGATGAGCAGGCCCAGGTCCCGGAACTTCACCCTGTCGGTCAGCAGGGCGTGGGTGCCGATGATGATATCGACCCCGCCCTTTTCCAGGGCACGTAAGGTCTCTGCGTTCTGCGATGAGGTGGAGAGCCCGGAGATCCCCTCCACCCGGATGGGCCAGCGGGAGAGACGTTCCTTGAAGGTATTCAGGTGCTGGCGGGCAAGGAGCGTAGTGGGCACGAGCACTGCGACCTGCTTGCCGGACATGACCGCAACAAAGGCGGCCCTCAAGGCCACCTCGGTTTTGCCGTAGCCTACATCTCCGCACACGAGCCGGTCCATGGGCCTGGCGGATGCCATGTCATTGTACACATCCTCGATCGCCTTGAGCTGGTCCTCGGTTTCCTCGTACGGAAAGGTCTCTTCGAACTCCCCCACCACGGCCTCTGAGGTGTCGTAGCTGAAGCCGGTGCTGCTCTCCCTTTTTGCATAGATGCCGAGGAGCTCGTTCGCGAGCTTGGCCACCGACTCGCGTGCCTTGGCCTTGGCCTTGGTCCACCGGGTGCCGCCCAGCCGGTCGATGACGAACACGTCGGTGTCGCCGATGTAGCGCTGAAGGAGAGAAAGCTTGTAAACCGGCACGTAGAGCTTGTCTCCCCCCAGGTATTCCAGGAGGACGAAATCGCTCTTGAAACCGTCGAGCTCAAGACGAACGACCCCGCGGAAGATTCCGATCCCGTTCTCCTGGTGCACCACCGCATCCCCCACATTGAGCTGGGTGAAGGGATTGAGCAGCGGAGGGCCACCGGCAGCGCCCTTTCTCCTTCGCTTGCGTGCTCCCATTGCCTCGTCCGCCGAGAGCACGGCGACCCCGATTTCGGGCAGCACAAAGCCGGAGGAAAGAGAGCCCTGCGCCAGATACACCTTGCCCCCCCACCCGCTCCGGGAGAACAGAGTCGGACCATATGCCTCGGCAGGGGCGAGCCCGCGGTTGGTGAGCGCATAGGCCAGACGCTCCATGAGCATCTCGTTGCCGGCAAACACGAACACGTCCATGCCTTCATCTTTGAGCGAGGACGCGGCCTCCATGAGCCCGTCACTGGCCCTGACCGCCGGGGACATGAGCGGGATGGTGTTGAACCGCACGGTCTGGCCTTCATCGGCCAGGGAGGTTGATATGCGGTTACCTGCGCGGAGGATCGCTGCAGTCACCTCCTCTATCCCCACCAGGATGGATTCGGGCGGCAGGTAACCGTTCCGCCGGTCTCCGAGCCTTTCGAATGCATGGGCGTAACTATGGGATATCTTTTCATACCAGTGCTGCAGTGTCTGGATATCCGGGCCTGTGATGAATGCGCCCGCAGGCAGATAGTCGAACATTGAGGCAGGTTTTTCATAGAACAGCGGCAGGTACGACTCGATGCCCGGAGGCAGAATGCCCTGCTCGATGTCCGCAATGAGCTCGCCCGTACCCGCGCCCTTCATTCTGCGAAGCCACGGCCGGGCGTTCTTGACGTGAGATGTGTCCAGCAGGACCTCGCTGGTGGGCAGGATGGTGATGCCATTAAGCTCCCTGCCCGAGCGCTGGGTGGCCAGGTGGAAGGATTTGATCGAGGTGATGGTATCGCCGAACAGGTCGATCCTCGCGGGTTCTTCCATGCCCGGAGAGAACACGTCCACCACCGAGCCCCGCACGCTGAACTGTCCCACGTCATCGATGAGGGCCTCGCGGGTGTAGCCCATGCGCACCAGGCGCTCCGCCAGCTCATCGCGGTCGATGTCCTTGTCAGGGGCAAGGTGGATCACCGAGCCGGCAAGATCTCCTGGAGGCATGACCGGCATGATCGTGGAGTCGAAGGGCGCGATGAAGACCCCGGGACTGCCGGTGAGCATCCGGTGGAGCAGAGAGATGCGCCTGGAAGTCACCTCCTTCGACGGGCTGTCGTCCTGGTACGGCCGCACATCGAGGTTCTGGTAGATATGAACCAGCTGCTCGCCGAGAAAAGGCGCCAGATTCTCCTGGACCCGGTACATCTCGTCGGCATCTTCCACGATCCACAGGATGCTCTTCTGTTCCTGGCGGAAGACCGAGGCAATGACCAGGGCCTGCAGGGAAAGGGGCAGTGCGCCCACTGACCGGACGCGTGCCAGTTGTCTCTGAATGCTATCCATGACAGGGGAATTCCGTTTTCAGTCTTACTTCAGGCCATGCATCGCGCACCCCGGGCAGTGAGACGATCCTCCCGTCCGAGATCAGCACGGGCCAGAAGGGCCGCAGGGCCCTATCCACGCCGCTCTCGGCTAGGATCTTCACCGCCCGCTCCCGGCCGATCCGATCGCCCGGGAGCAGGGATCTGAGCGTGAGCCCCTGAAATCCGGGATCCTGAGCCTGTATGGAGGCGCGCTGCCGCAAGGGCTCGATCACCAAGGTCCCGGGCGCGTCGACAGGGAGTTCATAGAACGGCCCCTTGCCTGCGCGGCAGAAGACGAGGCTTTCGCTGTCACGCTGCGCGCGGATGCGCCGCTTTACCGTGTGTGCGCGCTTTTCGCCTCTGATGACCTCCATGATTCCCTCGACCTGTGATGCGTCGATCCCCCGGGGATCGCCGAGCATGTCCGAGAGCACCCTGATCGCCACGCGCTGTGCCACGGGTCGCGGCGCAGTTGCGAGATCTCGGAGCCTGAAGGCCTGCACCACGCCCCAGTCATACTCGCATGCGGCTCTCTGCAGGGCTAAGGCCTGGTCCTCGAGAAGATTACCCTCTTCTCTCGCGATAGCGGCCAGGCGGCAGGCCGATCTGACCACCGAAGGGTTGATCTTCTTCATGGCAGGGAGGATTTCATGGCGGATCAGGTTTCTGGCGAGCCTTACATCATGGTTCGTAGCATCTTCCACAAAGGAGATCCCTTGACTCGCCACATACGCTTCTACCTGTTCCCGGCTGAATTCCAGAAGGGGACGGATCAGGTTCCACGGGTTTCTCGTCTCCATGCCGCCCAGGCCCCGCACCCCGCTTCCGCGGATGAGACGGTAAATCACGGTCTCGGCCTGATCGTCCATTGTATGGCCCGTGGCGGCGAATGTGTAGCCGTGATCCGCCATACACGATCGAATCACCTCATAGCGCCTCTTCCTGGCGGTTTCCTCGAGGTTGGGGGTGTCAGGGCCGAGAGAGAGCCTGCAGACATGACAGGCGATTCCGAGCTCCCGGCAGCGCCTCTCCACGAAGCGGGCATCCGAACAGGAGGCTTCGCCCCGTATTCCGTGATCTATGTGCACGACTCCCAGCCGCAGACGCAGAGGCCCTGCCGCGCGCATGAGCAGGTCCAGGAGCACCATGGAATCGGCGCCGCCCGAGCAGCAGGCGAGCACCGAATCTCCTTCCCCGACTGCGCAAGGACCGGTGAGAGTTTTCATGAAGGAATCGAGCATGGAGATGTTCATTAATACCTATGAACACAGCGGTCAAGGGAGAGATGTCGCCTGACAGGGCCGGTCTGGAGGGGCCTCAGGTCACGCAGAGGTATGCCCCCTTTGAAAAGGCAAAAAAAACGCCAGAAGAAAGTCTGAGGATAGGCATAAAATGGAGGGTTATGCCCTTTCTTCTGGCAAGAAGGAGGCCTCTCTTATGAAGAGAGTTCTTGATCGGTGTATAAACCAGCTCTGCAAATTTGTTAGAATCGGCCGAATGCTGAATTGCATGTAATACAATAGGCCGGGGGATAGCAGATTGTCCTAGGGCCTGCTTCATCACGTTTTATGGGGCAGGCCCGATTTGTCCCTTGCTCAGCTATCAGCAGGCTCGGACTTGAGCTCAGGCACCGGGGCGGCCTCGCCCAACGCACCGTCCCCGGCCTTTTTCTTCAGGAACTGGATCTCCCAGTACAGGCAGGTCCCGGTAAGGATCGCAGAACCAAGGTCGGAAACCGGTCCGGCCAGCCATACACCATTCAGGCCGAGAAATCCGGGCAGGATCAGCAGGGCGGGAATCAGCAGCAATACCTGCCTCGAGAGGTTCAGGAAGATCGCCTGCCTCGCCTTTCCAACGGCCTGAAAATAGTTTGCCCCCACGATCTGGAAACCGACAGCGGGCAGCATGATGAAGAAGAGACGTAAAGCGCGGCCGCCCATGGCAATGAGTTCGGATTCTCTCCCGCTGAATGCAGCGATGATCTGCTCAGGGAAGAGCATGGCAAGCACGAAGCCGACGAGGGTCACCTCGGTTGCGACCAGGGCTGCGAGCCTGATTGTTCTGATCACCCGGCCGAAGTTCCCCGCGCCGTAGTTGTATCCGATGATAGGCTGGGCGCCCTGAGAGATTCCGACCACGGGCATGAGGATCAGCATCATGATGCTGAAAATGATGCCCATGGCGGACAGTGCGGTGGTCCCGCCGTAGATCCTGAGCTGGTGGTTGAAGAGCGAGATGACCACGCTAGAGGCGATCTGCATGGCAAAGGGCGCGGAGCCGATCGCCATGATGTCGAGCACGATGCGTTTTTGAAGATTGAAGGCCCGAGCGCGGATCCTGAGAACGCTCCCACCTCTCAGGAAATACCAGAGCACCAGCGCGGAAGAGCATGCCTGGGAGATGACCGTTGCTATGGCCGCGCCTTGGATGCCCATGTCGAGCCAGAAGATGAAGATCGGATCGAGCAGGATATTCAAGCCTGCCCCGATCAGCATAGTAGACATGGCCTTGTTCGGATTGCCCTCGCCGCGGATGAAGTTGTTCATCCCGAAGCCGATGCACTGGAAAATCGTTCCGAGAAGGATGATCCGGAGATACTCCCGTGAGTAGGGCAGGACATCGGCGCCGGCCCCGAACATGAGGAGGATCGGCGTGGTGAACGCCAGGCCGAGGACGGTCAGTACCGCTGAGATGATGACGAACAGGACGAGGGCGTTGCCCATGACGGTTTCCGCCTCTTCCTTCCTCTGCTGCCCGAGCCGGATGGAGATGAGTGAGGTGGCCCCGATGCCCACGAGCATGCCGAATGCCATGAGAATGATCATCATGGGGAAGGCCACACTGATCCCCGCAATACCGACAGAGCCTACAGCTCGGCCGATGAAGATCCGGTCGACCACGTTATAGAGCGCTTGCACGAGCATGCCGACCACCGCCGGGAGGGAAAACCTCCACAGCAGGCCGGCTATGCCCTGTTCTCCCATTTGTCGTGCACGGTCCATTCTTATCCACACTATCCCTTCGGCGGTCTGCGGCAATGGATATCCCGCAGCCGGCGTGCTGTCAACAACGGGAAAAAGACAGACGGTTTTTCCGCTCCGGCCCGAGGTCCCGCATGCCTTTGCCGCACACAACTCTCCTGATCGTCCGGGGCTTGACGCCGGTGAGGCTTGCCCGGGGTTCCCCTGCCCCTCGCAAGCCCTGTTGTATGGGAATCATAGTCCGGGTGCCGGTGGTTTCATGATAAATGTCTCGATGGAGCACCTTTCTTCTCATCCATCCGATCCCTATGAATACCGTGAACACAGGGAGAAAAGACAATGCAGTCGGGAAAGCGATCCATGAGGCGTATCATCACGATACTGGCAGGGATACTGGTACTCGTCATGTTCACCGGTTCTACGGCGTATGGTGCCAACGCAAAGCCCACGGGCAAGATGAATATAAACACGGCCACACAGCAGGAGCTGGCGTGGTTCCTCTGGAGGAACGGACTCGGCAATGCGATCGATCTTTCGGAAAATATCGTGAGTTATCGCCGATCGAACGGACCGTTCAGCGATATTAGGGAGCTCAGAGAGGTGAGCGGCATCACCGACCATGAATTCGATCGTATTAAGCTCTGGATCAAGCTGACAGGAGAAACGGACTATCGGCCCGGAAATGAGCGGCCTACGCCCTACTACCCCTATCCCGGTGCACCGGCGCCCTACGACGACCAGCCCAACAACCGATATCCGAACGACGAGCCGTACGGCCCCTGGAGGCTGAAGCCTTGAGCACCTGACAGAGGTGCACAGCGCGGCCCGGCCGGCGAGTAATTTGTCTTTGTGTTCTCTTGAGGGAGCAGGTATAATCAAGTGAATACATTCCAGAAGCACCTTGGTATCGTGAGTGAGGAGGTTTGTCTATGGACTGTCGGGATGAACATGGGTATTCCCTGCTGTTGTGCACCGGCAGGGCCTGCGGTGTGCCGGTCTGCTCCCCTGCTTCAAGAAGTACGATCACGGGCATCCGTCGCATCCGCGCCGCCGCGCATAGGCTGCCGTACACAGCGGAGCTTTGAGCTGCGGACATGAAGAGGCGATATTCCCTGATCTTTGTGACGCTGCTTATCCTGGGGGCAGGGCTTTTCTCGTGCAGGACCGCGATCGGTCCGGGTGACATGGACTGGAACCGGGAAACCGGTCCGTTCGTCAAAACCCTCGATAGGGATGGGCATCTCCTGCATTACATCGATATGGGCTCCGGCGATCCCGTAGTGCTGGTGCACGGGTTTGCCGAAACCGTATATTCCTGGCACGAGAACGTCCCGGCACTCATGGAGGCCGGCTTCAGACTGATCTTGGTCGACCAGCCAGGGCACGGCCGGTCGGGCGCGCCCGGCGGGACATATACCTACACCCTCGAAAATCAGGCAGAGGCGGTTGTGAAGCTCACCGAGCACCTGGGCTTACGGAAGTTCAGCATCATCGGACACTCCACGGGCGGCAGCATCGCCCTTTTCATCATGATCAACCATCCGGGAAGGGTGCAGAAGGCCGTCGTCATCGATCCCATCTGCTTTAAGCCGCCATTGGTGCAGCTTTTGAAGATCCCCGGCATGGAGTTTCTGGCGAATGTGTTCGGCGGCCGCTGGTCTATCCGGACTGGGCTGGAAGACGCCTATTACGACGGCTACCGGGTCGACGACGCCCTGGTGGACGAGTATTCCCGGCCTCTTGAGCGGCCCGAGTATTACCGGACCCTCATCTCGCTGGAAAAACAGTTTTACTCCCAGGGGTTTTACAAGATGACGGAAAGCTACGGCCAGATCCAGGCCCCGGTGCTGATCATCTGGGGAAAAGAAGATACCTGGCTCCCGGAGGAACAGGGCGCCATGCTGCACGGGCGTATGGAGAACTCCACGCTGCAGGTGATCGAAAACTGTGGACACATGCCCCATCAGGAATGCGCGGACAGGGTCAACCCGCTCCTGGTGCAGTTTTTACAACGGTTTTGAAAAGTAAGCCTGCAGGGCCGGAAGACGGGTGTCGCCCCTGGAGGTACAGGGCGTGTCCCCGTAATCCTTTTTGCTTCTTCATGAGAAAGGTTGCAAAAAGAGCGGTTCCCGCGTTTATTAGTATCAAACGGGGCGAGAGCTGCATGGAGAATGCAGGGCACTGAACAAGGCCATTGGTACGGAAGTGATGCAAAGAAGGAGGAAGCATGCTCAATTTCAAATACCACAATCCCACCAAGATCATCTTCGGTAAAGGGCGCATCAAGGACGTAGCAAAGGAGATTCCGAAAGGATCGAGGATCCTGATCACATATGGAGGCGGCAGTGTACGGCGAAACGGGGTGCTCGACCAGGTGATGAATGCCCTTGAAGGGCGTGATGTGCTGGAGTTCAGCGGCATCGAGCCCAACCCCGAATACGATACGCTGATGAAATGTGTCGAGCTGGCGCGCAGTGAACGGATCGATTTCATCCTCGCCGTGGGCGGCGGGTCGGTGATCGACGGAACCAAGTTCATTGCTGCGGCCGTGCCGTACCAGGGCGATACATGGGAGATCGCGACCAGCTTCGGCAGACGCATAGGTGGCTCCCTGCCCTTCGGAACCGTGCTCACCCTTCCCGCTACCGGCTCGGAGATGAACAGCAATGCCGTGATCTCCCGATGCTCGCTGAACGCCAAGCTCGCATTCGGACACCCGTCGCTTTTCCCGGTGTTTTCGGTGCTCGACCCGACCACCACCTACACCCTGCCGCCGGAGCAGATCAGCAACGGGATTATTGACACATTCGTGCATGTCACGGAGCAGTACCTCACCTACCCGGTGCAGGGCAAGCTTCAGGATCGTTTCGCCGAGGGCCTGCTGCTCACCCTGATCGAAGACGGTCCGGTTGCATTGAGAGAACCCGAGAACTACGATGTGCGGGCCAGCCTGATGTGGTGCGCGACCCTGGGCCTCAACGGCCTCATCGGAGCGGGCGTGCCCCAGGATTGGGCTACCCACATGGTCGGCCACGAGCTTACGGCCCTGTACGGGCTGGATCACGGGAAGACCCTGGCCATCGTGCTGCCTGCCCTGCTCAGGGCGCGCCGCAACGAAAAGCGCGACAAGCTCCTGCAGTATGCCGAGCGCGTATGGGGAATCGTGGAAGGGGACGATGATGCAAGGATCGAGGCTGCAATCGAGAAGACGCAGGCGTTCTTCGAGAGCCTCGGGGTGCGCACTGCCTTAAGCGCCTACGGCATCTCGAACGAATGCATCCCACGCGTTGCCGAGCTGCTCGAGCAGCACGGTCTGACCCGTCTGGGCGAGCGCTCGGACATAACGCCCGATACGGTCAGGGAGGTCCTTGAGCTCTGCCTGTGATCGTGCCTGACCTTGCCGCGGTTTAGGTGATGCCGCGATGGATGTCTGCATCGAAAGGGGCGGCCTCCGAACAGGGGCGGAATGTTTCTTCCGGGCGTCTGATCGTTTTACGGAATGTCCTCAGGGTCCGGCTGAAAGGCCGTCATCCGGATCATCCAGGCCTTATGCCCCTGATCAGGCGCGCGCGGTCGCGGATTTCGATCCGGCGTTCTTCCGGGACCGCAAAATAGTTCGTTGTACGCCTCGGATACACATGGCTGTCCAGAAAGCACTCCAGGGATAACCCGTCGCCGTCGTGTGCAAGGCGGTTGGGCACGAAGATCTGATAACCCAGCTCATCGAGCTGCCGCCACAGCGCATCCTTGGTGTATCCAAGGGAGCCTACGCCCGAAGGCGCGCTCTCGAACATGACGAGCGGGCGGCAATCCGAAAGCACCCGTTTCCCGCCGCGGATAACCCCGAGCTCGGCGCCCTCGACATCGATCTTGATCACGTCGACATCGGGCGAAGAGATGAGGTTATCAAGCGTATCCATCGGCGTGATGATTTCCTGAATGGCGCCATCCCCTTCCGGGGGCCGTGAAAGCGAGCTGTAACCGGACCGGAGCGTATGGACAAAGAACGAGACCTTGCCCCGGGACTCGCCGACCGCGCACTGATGGATCCGTGCGAACGGGAATGTGCGCCGGAGCCTCTCGGCCTTCTCGGGGATGGCCTCGATCGCAACGATCTGCACGCGCTTGTCATTGCGGTGCACTTCGGAAATGACCGACCCGATGTGCGCGCCGACATCGACGAATATCTTGCCGGGCAGGCAGAGCTTCGTGACGAGCGAAAACGCGATCCAGTCATTGACGATGGTCCCCGCAGACTCCGGGTTCCTGAGCAGTGCGCGCAAGAGATCGAACCTGTCGCGTGCAGACAGCGCAATGTGACCGAGGATCGAGTTCAGGAGTGCCTGCTTCATACAACCGCCCCTTTCTTACGTGCCTTGGTGTTTCAATCGGCATTTGTTTCTTCTCGGAATAGAGGCAGCCGCCTTTTTTCGCCCGGGAAGGGCACTGTCGTCGGCGAGGTCAGGAGATGAAGAGATTGTTGGTGGAGAAGTTCGGGTCGCTCGTGAGGTTCACCCCGATCCGTCTCAAGCCGGCATCGTCTCCCGGTGTCGGGATATGGGTCATGTGCATCTCGCACCCGCTCAAGTCGCGGATTTTTTCCAGCGCGATCTGAGCCGCCGGGTTCGTAGTCGCACTGATGCTCAAGGCCACGAGTGTTTCTTCGAGGTCAAGGCTCACGGATTTCTCGCCCAGGATGTCTGTCTTGAAGTTGCGCAGCGACTCGATGATGTTGCTGGGCAGCAGATCGATCCGCGCCGGGATCTCGGCCAGGTGCTTGATGGCCTTTATGATCAGGCTCGAAGCCGCGTGCATCATGGGGGAGTTGCTGCCTGTGATGACGGTGCCGTCTTTCAGCTGGATCGCGGCCCCGCAGTAGATGCCCTCGTTTCCCTTGGTTACGTCGCTCAACGCGTCCCGGGCCGCCTTCCTTGCGGGCTGGACAACGCTGCGGTGCTCGGGTGTGATGCCGAACTCCTTGAGAAGGAGCTCGACCCGCTGCACGGTCTCCTTGTCGGTAAAACCCATGGCATACTCGCACTGGTAGCGGAAGTAGCGGCGGATCACCTCCTGCCGGGAGGCCTCCCTGACCACCTCGTCGTCCGTGATGGCGAACCCGGCCCGGTTCACGCCCATGTCGGTGGGCGATTTGTAGAACGAATCACACCCCGTGATCTTCTCCAGGATGCGTCTGAGCACGGGGAACACCTCGATGTCGCGGTTGTAGTTCACGGCTGTGATGCCGTAGGCCTCCAGATGGAAGGGGTCGATGAGGTTGAAGTCGCGGATATCCGCGGTGGCGGCCTCGTAGGCGATATTGGCCGGGTGCTTCAAGGGGATATTCCAGATGGGGAATGTCTCGAATTTCGCATAGCCGGAGCGGATGTTTCTGCGATAGTCGTGATAGAGCTGGGAGAGGCTGGTCGCGAGCTTGCCGCTGCCGGGGCCCGGCCCGGTCACGATCACCAGGGGTCTGGTCGTCTCGATGTAGTCGTTCGCCCCATATCCCTCATCGCTCACGATCACGTCGATGTCCGTGGGATAGCCCTTGGTGAACCGGTGCGTATAGACTTTGATTCCGCGCCGCTCCAGCTTGTTCTTGAACTGGACCGCTGCGGGCTGGCCCTCGAAGCGCGTGATCACCACACCCAGCACGTTGATGCCCCACTCCTTGAGGTCGTCGATGAGCTTCATGGCATCGGAGTCGTAGGTGATGCCGAAGTCCGCCCTGATCTTTTTGCGCTCGATGTCCCCCGCATAGATGCACAGCAGGAGATCGGCCTTGTCCTTGAGCTCACGGAGCAGCCTCATCTTCACGTTCGGGTCGTATCCGGGCAGCACGCGGGCCGCGTGGTAGTCATACAACAGCTTTCCGCCGAATTCGAGATAGAGTTTGTTGCCGAAGCGCTTCACACGCTCGAGAATTTCCCGTGCCTGTTCCCTGATATACTTCTCGTTGTCGAACCCGATCGCTCCTACCATAACTCTCCTTATTCGTATGGTTGGTTTTGATAGAAGGAGTGCCGGTCAATGCATCCGGCCGCATGCACGGCCAAGGAGATACAGCTTCATTCCCGGCTGCTCATGTGCCCCTTATATACGATTGTCCCTACAAGAACAATCACCTTTCCGAATACGATGGAGAGAAAACCTTCCTGATCCTGAATGTGCGATTATTTGAATTTCCTTGTCCGGAGGCTACTTAATGAAACTCAGAGGCGCATGAAGGATTTGATCTTCCTTAAAACCTTTATGAAGCCGCCGGGAGGGCTGTCCCGCAAGGGTAACAGCGGCATGCCGGGCAAAGGAGGAAGAATATTGGAACCTGAAATCGAGCCGTCCGGAAGTGTCGTGCTGGTGCGGAGATTGCCCGGAATCCTTCACCTGGAGCTCAACCGGCCTGAAGCCATCAACAGCCTCACCCTCGACATGGTGCGCATGGTGGCCCGTGAACTGGAAACCTCGCGGAACGACAATGGCGTGAAGCTCGTTCTGCTGAGCGGCAGGGGAGAACGGGGGTTCTGTGCAGGCGGCGACATCAAAATCATGGCCCGGGCTGCAGCAGAGAACGACATACAGCCCGCCATGCAATTTCTCAAGGAGGAGAACGATCTTGACCTGGCCATTCACCTCTACCCCAAGCCGGTAGTCGTGCTGGCCCACGGCATCACCATGGGGGGCGGGCTCGGGATTGCAGCAGAGGCGGATATCGTGGCTGCATCAGAGACTACGCGCATGGCAATGCCCGAGACCCGCATCGGATTTTTCCCCGATGTCGGCGCTACAGGCTGGCTTTTCGAGAAGTGCGGCAGGGGGTATCCAGAGTTTCTCGGTCTGACCGGATACGAGCTCAAGGGACCCCAGTGCGTCGGCGTGGGGCTGGCAAGCTGCCTCATCCCCACATCAGGACTCCATAAGGCAATCGAGACAGTGATCGCCCATGCGCCCGGGCTGGCGAACGACCGTCATGACGCCGCTGATCAGATCCGGGAGATACTCGACCCCTTCACAAAAAAGGATATACTTAAAGATCCGGAGATGGATCAGTGGGTAGAAGAGTATTTTGCAGGCAAGACATCTGTCAGCGGCATCCTGAACGGGCTTAAGGAGTGCTCCACGCACGACGAGCTGTGCGAAGGGGTGTTCGAAAGGCTTTCAGAGCGCTCTCCCTTAGCAGTGGCAATCACCCTTCAGTGTCTTCGCCGCAACGAGGGCAGAGATCTCGGGGAGGTCTATCGATCGGATCTGAAGGTTGCCAGATACCTCATGGAACAGCACGATTTCAAGGAAGGGGTCAGGGCCCGGCTCATCGACCGGGACAACCGCCCGCAGTGGGACCCGGACACCTTTGAAAAGGCTGCGGTTATGCTGCGCTTCATATCCTTCGAATAGTAACGGACAGGGCCCCCATTGAAAAAAACCTGTTGATTCTCTTGGTTGCGTGCTGGTATCAACCGTGATCGAGATGATGAAGATCAGTGATGAGGAGTTCGATCGGATCGTCGGCAGGTCGATCGACCGGATTCCCGATGAAATCATGCGCCATGTCAAGAACGTGGCCATCCGGGTGGAAGAGCGGCCGTCCCCGGACCTGCTCGATGAGATGGGCATGCCCGAAGACGAGCTTCTGCTCGGCGTGTACACCGGTGAGGCCCTTCCCGACCGCCTTCTCACCTTCCCCTCGTTCTATCCGGACACCATCATCCTCTTCAAGGAGCCTCTCCTTGAGGTATGCAGAGACATCGAAGAGCTTGAGGAAGAGATCGAGATCACGGTCGTCCACGAGATCGCCCACTACTTCGGGATCAGCGAGGAGCGGCTCGCAGAGCTGGGATACGGATAAGCGCAATCAATAATAAAAGCCCTTCTTCCGCATGCTCCCGCCGGCACAGGCTGATAACCGTTGCGCTTATGCCTCTCAAGCTGGTATCTTCACATCCTGTTGTCTTGCAGATAAGAGACGAACACACCTCACGAAGGGACAATAGAGCATGAACCGAGGAGTCCTGTACGCCATCGCAGCCTATGTGCTGTGGGGCCTTCTGCCGGTATACTGGAAGTGGCTCCAGCATATCCCCGCCCTCGAGGTGCTCTGTCACCGGATCGTCTGGTCGTTTTTTCTCCTGGCGTGCACGATCGCCCTCACCGGCCGGTGGGAAAGGCTTCGGCGTGACCTCTCCAGCACGCGGGTGCTGTGCACATACATGGTGGCCGGTGTTCTGATCGCGCTCAACTGGCTCACCTATATCTGGGCCGTGGGTGCCGGGTTTATCCTGGATACCAGCCTTGGCTATTACATCAACCCCCTGCTCAGCGTGCTGATAGGGGTCGTGATCCTGCGCGAGCGGCTCAGGCCCGTACAGTGGGCCGCCATAGCCTTGGCTGCCGCGGGCGTGTGCTATCTCTGGGCCGCCCACGGGTCCCTGCCCTGGATCGCGCTCATTCTCGCAACCTCTTTTGGCCTCTACGGCCTGGTCAAAAAGATCGCCCCACTGGGATCGCTCCAGGGGCTCACCGTGGAAACCGCGGTGCTGCTCTTGCCGGCGCTGGCCTTTCTGGCATACTCCGGGCAGGCGGATCAGAGTGTGTCTCCCCACACAGGGTTTGTCTCCGGCATCCTGCTTGTCGGGACAGGGCTCATCACTATGGTTCCCTTGCTGCTTTTCTCCTCGGCGGCCAGGCGGATCGATCTCTCGCTTCTGGGCGTCATACAGTACATTGCCCCCTCGATGCAGTTTGTCCTGGGGGTGTTCGTCTACCACGAGCCGTTCACACGCGAGAGGCTCATCGGGTTCGTCATCGTCTGGACGGCACTGGCAATCTATGCGGCGGAAGGATATGTAAGCCGCAGGTCACGGGCCGTTCCCATCGCGTAGAGCGAGATACGAATGTCCGCGGTCACTGTTCCTGCGGCTCATAGGGCAGCTTGGGTTCAGGCGGCGAGAACAGGGCGAGGAACCTCGCAAACCGGACGGCATTGCCCGGTTCATAGTCGAAACCGGCCAAGGTGGTCACAGGGTTGCGGATCCGGGCGAGCATCTCCTTGAATGCGGCTGCATTCGCCGTGACCCCGATGTCCAGGTCCATGCCGTCGAGCGAACCGGGCTCGCACTGTCTGATCTCGGCAACCCCCCTGCGCACATGGATGACATAGGCTGTTGTCTCGTCCTCGAACCTCATGCCCACCCGCTGGTCGGCCTCGGCGCTCGCGACCGGGTTAAGGTTCACCGCCAAAAGCTCGAAAAAGCCCTCGAGCGGAAACCGGCGCACCTGCTCGGGGTCAGGCCTGGCATCGGCCAGGGCCACGAACCCGTCGCGGATCTCCAGGGCCTCGGTTAGGTAGTAGTGGCGGGCATTGGGGTTCTCTTCGCGCTCGCCCAGGGCGATGAGCGACTTTACCCGGATATCCCTCGCTGAATGATTATCAGGGTTCAGGCGTATCAGGTGGCCTGAGAGCTCGAGCGCCGCCTGATACTCGCCGTTGGCCAGGGCCTGCTGCGTGTGTGCCTGAAGTGCCTCTTCGCTCCCGGCCAGGCGTACCAGCAGGCGGGCCTTCTCGGAGCGGGTGAGCGGGTTGAGATGGGCGGAGTCGCCGTCGAACCATCCGAGCTCTCCAGAGAACACGGAGCGGATCGACCATGCGACAGTGCCGTAGAAGGGCTGGAGATACGGGGCTTCCGCCAGGTGCGGGGGCAGCTTGATGTATTCTGCGAGCTCATCAGATGTCATGCCCTGGTTGATGCCGCGGATAGCCTGGTCGTGAACGAACTGGATGGCATCACGGTAGTCCCTGAGCACAGCCTCGATCCTCTCCTGGCCGATGAGGGGCCTGGTGTGGCCCGGCACTAGGTATTCCGGGTGCTTGTCGCGGATTCTGTCGATGCTGCGGTACCACTGCTGCAGGCTGCGATAGGGCGTGCCGCGGATCGTGTACAGGTTCGGAAAGGCCCAGTAGAAGTTGTCGCCGCACAGGAGCACCCGCTCGTGCGGCAGCCACACGAAGATCTGGTCGTCGGTCTCGCCCGGGGCGTGGACCAGCTCGAACTCGATCCCGGCGATCGTGTCGGTGAGCGTATCGGAAAAGGTGCGGGTGGGCGGCAGGTAGCCGATGGTGCTGTCTCGGCCGTACCGGAGAAAGGGGCCGATCCCGCAGTTGACGAGCTCCTCGCGGTCGAGAAAGGCGCCGAACATGCGCATGCTTCGCATATCGATCACTGTGCGCATCTTGCTCACGATCCGCCCGACAAGTCCGGCCGTGGTCTCGTGGGCATAGATTGGCACGCCGCCGCCGGGTGCGAACACCTCGGCACCGAGGATGTGATCGACATGGTTGTGGGTGTAGATGATCGCCCTGACGGGCTTGTCAGAGATCTTTCTGAACTCGGCAAGGACCTCGGAGGCCGCCTCGCACGACTCCATGGTGTCTACGATGATCAGCCCGTCCACGCCCTCGATCATGATGGAGTTTGCCAGCCCGTAGCCGATGGCTGCATAGACGTTGTCCCCAATCTTTTCAATGCCCTTGCGGAAGATGTCCGTGTGCGCCTTCAGGGAAGGATGTGCATCCGGGCCTTCCGCTCCCCCGCCGTCTTCTTCCTGCCTGTGAGAGCAGGCGAGCAGCACGATCATCATGGCCAAGGACAGAATGATATTCCTCTTCATGGTCCCCTCCTCACCCTGCATATGTCCTCCAACACAAACCAAGAAGGAGGATCGAAAGAAAAGCACGTGATATTGCCATCATAATAACTGCTGAATGGCGAGGTTGTCTATCGAAAGATCGTACAGGCTTACCCGGCGGCAGGGTCGGTATCCCCTTCCGGATGACTCCATCGGTTCGGTGATCCGGCGGTTTCCCTGTGCATCCATGTGACGGACGTGAGCATCTATAGTGGGCAGTGGCGGGATTCTTTGTTCCGACAATCTCCCGCCCCGCCAATAAGACATGAGGTGAGCCCATGAACAACCTCAAGACCTTTCTTCTGATGCTGGTCATGACACTGATCCTGATCGGCATCGGTAATATCCTGGGCGGCACACAAGGGATGGTCATCGCCTTTGTGCTGGCTGCAGTCATGAATTTTGCCTCGTACTGGTTCTCGGACAGGATCGTGCTCTCCATGTACCGGGCAAAGAAGATCGAAGAACAGGATATGCCCGAGCTCTACTCCACTGTCAGGAACCTCACCCAACAGGCGTCGCTGCCCATGCCCGGGCTGTACCTCATCGACACGCCCATGCCCAATGCATTTGCAACCGGTCGAAACCCGAGCCATGCAGCCGTGGCCGTGACCAGGGGCATCGTTGACCTGCTCGATTCCCGCGAGCTGAGCGGGGTGATCGCCCACGAGCTCTCTCACGTGAAGAACCGGGACATCCTGATATCGACCATCGCAGCCACCTTTGCAGGGGCCGTGTTCATCCTGGCGAGGATGGCGCAGTTTGCCGCCATCTTCGGAGGGGGCCGGGGCGGCAGGGACAGCCGGGGCGGCGTGTTTTCCCTGCTTATCGTCGCCATCGTTGCACCGCTGGCGGCAATGATCGTACGAATGGCGATCTCACGATCGCGGGAATATCAGGCGGATGCGAGCGGCGCACAGATCTCGGGAGACCCGCTCTCGCTGGCCGGCGCGCTGCGGAAGCTCGAATCAGGGATTCAGCGCAGCCGCGCAGAGGTGAACCCCAGCACGGCCCACCTGTTTATCGTGAATCCGTTGAAGGGCGGTTCGATTCTCGCCCTGTTTTCCACCCACCCGCCCATGGAAGAACGGATCAGGCGCCTGGAACACATGGCGCGCGGGCCGATCTCATAACTAAGGCCTCACCGGCACACGGGCTTTGACCCCGGCTCAAGGTCTGCCAGATACTCGGCGATCGCAGGGATGTCCTGCTCGGCAACATCGGCGCCATTGGACACCATCTTGTAGATAGTCTCGGTCCATTCCTCGCGGTCTTTCTTGTCCAGATTGTCGCAGATCCGCTTTGTGCTGTGGCACTCTGTACACTTTGTCATGACAATGTTCTGCGGATCAGCCTGTTGCCGGGCCTCAGCGTCGAAAAGGACGATCAGTCCGCCAAACAGGATGACGAACAGACCAATTGCGACAGCCGGAAAGAAAACGCACTCCTTCAATGACCTGTATGGTCTGCCGGATACTGGGTTCATACATCCCTCCGTACAATCAGCGCCACCGCCTCGCCGCCGCCCAGGCACAGAGAGGCGAGACCGATCTTGCTGTTTCTGCGCATCATCTCATAGATCAACGTAGTTAGCACCCGGGAACCGCTCGCGCCGATAGGATGGCCGAGCGCGATCGCACCGCCGTTGACGTTGACCTTTTCCATGTCAATGCCCAGCTCCCTGATGACCGCGACCGTGGAACCGGCAAACGCCTCGTTGATCTCGAAGAGATCGACGTCCTCGATCTTGATGCCTTCCTTCTTCAGGACCTTGGGTATGGCAAGCGTGGGTGCCACGAGAATGAACTTCATATCGATGCCTGCACTCGCCTGCGACCTGATCACAGCCAGTTCGGGACAGCCGAGCTCTTTTGCCTTTTCGCGTGCCATGACCACGGTGGCCGATGCGCCGTCGGATATCGCCGATGCGTTGCCTGCAGTGGTCTTGCCGCCCGCCTTGAACACGGGCTTCAGCTGAGCGAGAGCCTCCATGCTTGTCTCACGGGGGTGCTCGTCCGTATCGAAGATCTTGGGTTCGCCCTTTTTCTGCGGGACCTTCACCGGAACGATCTCTTCCCGGAACAGTCCTTTCCTGATCGCGTTTAAGGCCCGTTCGTGGCTTCTCAGGGCGTACCGGTCCTGGTCTTCACGGCTGACGGTATACCGGTCGATGACCAGCTCGTTCGACATGCCCATGTGGAAATCATTCACAATGTCCCACAGGCCGTCGTGCACCATGTGGTCATTGATCGTGCCGGACCCCATGCGGTAGCCGAAACGGGCCTTGTCGAGATAGTACGGCGCCCTGCTCATGCTCTCCATGCCGCCGGCCACGATGACGTCGGCATCGCCCAGAGCAATGGCCTGGGCCGCGAGCATGACCGATTTGAGCCCTGAGCCGCAGACCTTGTTGACGGTGAGGCACTGTACCTCCCAGGGCATGCCCGCCTTGACGGCCGCCTGCCGGGCCGGGTTCTGTCCTAGTCCGCAGGGAAGGACCATGCCCATGATGACCTCGTCGACATCCTCTTTTTTTATCCCTGAGCGGTTGATCGCCTCTTCTATCACAATAGCGCCCAGCCTGTTCGCGTCAATACCTGCGAGGCTGCCGTTGAAATCGCCGATGGGCGTCCTCACTGCGCTGGTCAAAACGACTTCTCTCATGTCTTCCTCCTGGGGTGTTCGGTTCTTGCCTTTTCTTTTCCTTCACCCGCTTCCTGGAGCACGGGATGGATCTCAGAGAGCCTCCCGGTTTTCATCGAAGGAAAGGAGCCTGTGTTCTTTAGGAAATCCGGTGCTGCAAGCGGGGTTCAGACATCCTATCGTAATATAATGCCTCTGATCCGGTGAATGCACAGTCCGGACCCGGGTGCGGGAGAGAGTGCCTCGTGGTGATTCCAACGAGAAGATGTGCGTAAGAAAGCAAGGCACCCCGACCGGGAACGGCCGGCACGCAGGCCTTGACTGCAGAGGTAGAGTCTTTTCCAGGATGATCGGAAAAAGAAATCGAAGATCAGTGTTGCCTGGCGGGAACATTTCGCGTATATACACACCTTTCACGACATTCTCGAAAAAACAGCAGAGGAGACAACTGGACGTGGCAGAACAGGATCTGGTCTACCGAGGAAAATCGAAAGATGTGTACCGCATTACTGAGGGGCCTTATGCCGGCAAGTATCGGCTGGTCTTCACCGACAGGGCCACCGGCTACAGGGAAAACGGCACGGTAGTTTTCGATCCCGGCTATGATACCGTTGTCGGTGAAATACCCGGGAAAGGAGCAATCGCCTGCAGGTTTGCCACGCACTTCTTCCGGCTTCTCAGGGAAAAGGGCGTCCCTTCGCACTACATCGATACGCTCAAAGAAAACGAGATGATCGTTGAGCCGGCCATCCCGCTGTCAATGCCCGCGGGCTCGCCTGAGCTTCCCGGAGCGGCCCCGCTTATGAACCTCGAATTTACCTGGCGGAACAACGCGACCGGGAGCTTCTGGAGGAGATACCCCTTCGTGAAGCCCTGCAAGAATCTCCACCGGGTGGTCGAGGCGTGGACAAAGGGGGACAGCGACATTCTCATCACGTTCGATGCCCTGGAAGAGACGGGCGCATTGAGCAGGGATGAGATCGCCTGGAGTGTCGATCTCGTCAAGGACATTGCGGAGATCGTCTCCGAGGAATTCACCTCGAAGAACCTCCATGTCATCGACGGGAAATTCGAGCTCGGCAGGCTGAAAAACGGCGACGGCCGGATCGTGCTCATCGACGAGATATCGCCCGACGTATTGCGGGTGTGCAACGGGTATTCACCCGACGGCAGCGGCAACTGCACGGCCCACGAACAGTGCACGGTAACGGCCGTTTCAGACGGCAAGAGAACGATCAAAAACAAAAAACAGGTCCCGGCCTCCGATTTCGTGAGCATCTTCCTCTGATAGCGCATTTGATCGGGAGAGCCATCAAGTCATGAGAAAGGCAGGGGGAGATTCCCCTGCTTTTTTTATTTCCCTAGAGCTCGGGCAGCAGAACCGTGAATGTGGTGCCCTTTCCGGGCTCGCTGTCCACGGTTATCGCGCCCCCGAGGTCTTTGACAATCCCCTGCACCACGGGGAGGCCGAGCCCGCGGCCCTCACGCATTTCCTTGGTGGTGAAAAAGGGCTCGAAAATGTGCTTGAGGGTTTCTTCGTCCATGCCCATGCCGGTGTCGCTCACCTGGATGCGGACATACCGTCCCGGCACCAGGTCGGGAGAAAACTTCAGGGCCGACTCGGCATCCAGGATGTCGCGCGCAAGCCTCACCTCCATGACACCGCCGGTCTTCTGCATCGAGGAGCCTGCGTTGCTGCCGAGGTTGATCAGCATCTGCTTGATCTGGGCCTGGTCTGCCAGCACCCGGGCGCTCTTCACCTCAACCGCGCGCCGGATCTCGATGGTGCTGGGTAGCGATGCTCTCAAGAAATTCACAGCCTCCCTGAATGTGGGGACCATGTCCATGGGCACCTTTGCAGGCGGAGTCCTGCGACTAAAGATGAGGAGATTCCTCACCAGATCGATTGCCTGGTAGGTAGCCCGCAGCATCTCCTCGAGGATGGGGTAGGACGGGCTCTGCTCGCCTAAGTCCTGCATGAGCACCTCGATGTCGATGAGGATCGGGGTGAAGGCGTTCTTGAGGTTCTGCGCTATCCCGCCCGCAAGGTTACCGATGGCCTCCATCTTCTGAATCTGGAGGAGCTGGCGCTGAAGCCTCACCTCGTCGGTCACGTCGTGCGCCAGCAGGATGTAATCGATGATCCGGCCCTTTTCGTCATAGACCGGAGACACGGCGAGATCCACCTCGATGATTTCCCCTGACGCCTTTTTTCTCCTCAGGCGACCTGTCCACTTTTTCCCTTCTTTTTCAGCCCTGTCGACTATTTCCCGGTACGTCTCGTCGGGGAAAAAGCCGGTGAGGTCACTGATGGATCTGCCGATCAGCTCCTGTCTCCCCATGTCGCTCAGGTCCTCGAAGGCGGAATCGACATACTCGATCCGCCACCGGTGATTGAAGATCACCACCCCCTCATCCGCCTGCTCGATGGCACTGGCCAGACGGATCCGCTCTTTCTCCATCTTGATGCGTTCGCTGATGTCGATCCCGATGCTGATCTGCGAGCCGTCCGAGAGAAAGACATTCGCCCAGGAGCTCTGCAGAATCTTTCCTTCTCGGGTGGTGAGCTCGAGGTCCTTCCACTCTGGCCTGGACTTCATCATGAACTCCCACACCTCTTTCCGGTATACCGGGTCGGGAAACATGGCGGCCATGAGATTCATGCGCCTGGCCTCCCCCATCGACCATCCGGCCAGCCGCTCGAATGCCTTGTTCACCAGTCTGACCGCGCCGGAAGAATCGTAAAAAATCAGCATCACGGGAATGTTGTCGATGATCGTCACGAGGAGCTCTTTCTGCTCTTCCAGCATCCGGCTCGTCCGCCTCAGGTTCTTTGTGCGCTCCTGCACCCGGTGTTCGAGCTCCTGCCTGGTTCGGGCGAGATCCTCCCTTGCGTTCTTCAGCTCAGTGATGTCCTCAAAGAAAACGGTCGACCCTTCAGCAGAAGGCACGCAGCGGAACAAGAACCAGATATTATCCAGGGCCGGACAAATCGCCTCGAAGCTCGCGGCAGCATCGCGTGCTGCGGCTCTCTCCATCTCACGGTAAAAACGCCTTGCTACGGGTTGTGGAAAAACATCGTGAAAGAGCTTCTTTTCGATCTGTTCCCGCGGCCGGTGCAGCAGCTCGGAGGAAAAAGGGTTTGCATAGGTTATGCGAGAGGATGCATCAATCTGCAGTACTCCCATGTTGAGCCTGTCGAAGAGCGCCCTCATCACTGGCGTGTCTGCGGTCTTTCCCGTCCCGTCCTGCATGGGCTGTTATCTCCCGGTTTAAAAACGCTGATCCATCCCTACTTCCTTTCCGGCGGCTTGTTTTTCTTACGGTTATCCCGGCAGGCCTGCTCACGATGATCAATGACCGGCGAGAGGCGGGAACCGGAAGAACTCGTTACTATTATAGTATAGGGCTCCCTGCACTCATGATCTACGGTCTCCCTCCCGGCTAAAGGTGAGCCCCTTGAGGCCCGAGTCCGGGAGAAGCCCCTTTGGACTAGGCTTGAGCGCCAGTCGTTTGCCGGTATTATTAATCTCGGGGCATGATAAGGGGTTTTTCATCATTTCCGCATGCCTTTAAAAGGATGCATTCGGCAGTGTTATCGACAGGGCGTTTTTCATAACCCCGGACCAGGAATATGTTTGAGGATCGAATCATTCAACGTATCATCGAAACCTGGGAGCTGGACCAGGCTCACCCCCTGCACGAGAAGATCCCCTCTCCCCTTCCCCCCTTTCATATCCTGAAGGAGCTTGTGGAGATAGCCTATCTGGCCAGTCTCGAACAGGAGGAAGGCAGGCCGATCCGTTTTGCGCTCGTCATGGTCGGACCTTCTACGGACCGGGATGCAATGGCTTCGAAACGGGAGTCTGAGTATCTCTTTCACCTGAAAAATCCATTGCCGCTTTCCGTTGACTCCATCACCAAGTTCGCTCCGGCCCTCGATCCGGCCATCAGCGCCATGGCGGTCGGCCATATCGGCGAGGCCGAGGAGATGAGTATCTGGGGTGTGTTCACCTTCTCGCCCACCGAGCACCCGTTCAGTGAGATACCGGTATGGGTGTACGGCGAGCTGGGGTACAGGCCCGATCATTTCACCGTGTATGCAAACGATGCAGGATCTCTGGTGATATCGCGGCATCACAGCCAGATCGGGCGCATACTCAACGGCGAATTCGTGCCTGCCACCCCGTCGCCGTTCACGGTCAGGTCCCTGGGACGCTACCTCATGGAATCCATCAAGGACCAGCCGCTGTACAAGACCTACGGGGCTGCCTACTGGCGCATCTACCGTGACGTCATCGAGATGCTCCTCTCCGAGGCCTCGGCACGGGGACATGGGTCCATTTTCATCTTTCTTCCCGCCGAGAGCATTCAGGAAAAATACTATCTCCCCCGGTTTCATTTTCAGGAACAAGTGGGCGTCCAGCCGCTGCTCGGCCAGCTCCTTCAGGACGATCTCGACGTACCGACCAGCATTGCCGTCAGAAAGACAGTCGCGGAGAGGATCCGGTTTCTTTCCCAGCTCGGCGTCATCGACGGCGCAGTGATTCTCACAACCGAGCTCGACCTGATCTGCTTCGGGGCCATGCTCATCGCGCCTGCCTGGAAGGGTTCGATCATCACCGGGCCAGACGGCTTCGGCGAGGGCGGCGGGGAGCCGCTGAACGCAGGGAGACTGGGCACTCGCCACAACGCCGGGATCGCCTTTGCCGGCGCCTATGAGGGAAGCATCGTGTTCGTGATCTCGCAGGACGGCCCGGTACGGGTGTTCATGCGCTCCGAAGACCGGACCCTTCTCTACTGGCCCGACTGCTGCAGTGTTTCCATGACCTTATAGACAAAAATGGTGTCCCTTTGCTTTTCCCTGCTGATAAAACATGCCGGCATGCTTCTAGATGGCTCGTTGACCCTTGACTTGCCGGGGTAAAACCGGGTTAATAAAAACATCATGCACTGGCTGTTGCCTGTTGACGAATACCCGCCCTTGAAGAGGAGGAGGCGTCCCTTTCTGCGCCTGCGGTATCCCCTCTTCCTCGTTCTGGTGATTGCGGTTTGGTTCTTCCTGCCCGAGCACGGCACCGGAACGGGCGGGACGTCACAGGGCGACGGCTCCGCCGGGGATGGAGCGGCGGCATCGGTGCACATGCCAGGGCAGATCGCCCAGGTCGTGATTGCCCGCGAGGATCTTGTCTGTATCGATCAGGATGCCATAGACCGGTACAATCTCACCATCGACTGGGACCTCCAGCAGTTCATCGCCGAGAAGGCATCGCAGTACAAGCTGTACTATGGCGCCATGGTGGTGATGGACGCAGGCAGCGGCGACATCCTGGCACTTTACGGCCAGGGTCCCGGCGGCGAACAGGACTGCAGCCTCGGTCTCAACCCGGACCTGGGCGCGAGCATCTTCAAGCTGGTGACAGCGGTTGCCGCGCTGGAGCAGGCCGGGTTCACCCCGGAGAGCATGTTCTCCTACAACGGGAGCGCCTACACGCTCTACAAGAGGCAGCTCACCGACAGGCGCAACCGGTGGACCGAGGACATCTCTCTGGCAGAGGCGTTCGCCCGGTCGAACAATGTGGTCTTCGGCAAGATCGGGAGCATGTACCTGGGGCAGCAGCCCCTCATCTCCACTGCGGAGAAGATGGGCTTCGGGAAATCACCCCTGCGTGAGATTTCCATCGACCCGAGCGAGAGCTATCTGCCCCAGGACGATTACGGCGTCGCAGAGCTCGCCTGCGGGTTCAACCGGCACACCCGCATATCGCCGCTTCACGCGGCCCAGATGGTGACGGCCGTGCTGAACGAAGGCTTCATGCTGGCTCCCAGGCTCGTGTACGGTCAGGATGTGGAAAAGACCCAGGTCATGCAGGCCGGTACCGCCCGCGCCCTGCACGACATGATGGAGCGGACGGTCAGGAGGGGCACGGTCTCCAAGACATTCCGCGGAAGCTCCTCCGACCGGGTGCTCAAACATCTCGTTATCGGGGGCAAGAGCGGCAGCATCAACGGCAGCGACCCCGAAGGCAGGCGAAACTGGTTCGCAGGCTATGCCCGGCACAAAGAGACCGGAGAGGGGATCACCATCGGGTGCCTGCTCATTCTCAACGACCGTTTCTGGATCGAGGCCGATATGCTCTCACGGCTCGTGATCAGGCGGTATTTCTCACAGCAGAGTGCCCGGAACCATTTGGTACAGGCAGACGGAATAAGATAAGGAGATCATTCTATCGCCAGGCTGACCCGGTATACGTGGCAGTCGAGCTCCTGAGTCATGCCGCAGCCGAGCTTCTCGAAGGCCCTGAGCATCTGCATGTTGTCCTCCCACACATAGGCCCGCATGAGGCTGTATCCCAGATCGCGGCCTACTGCGATCATGCGGCTGAGAAGAAACGAACCGATCCCCTGGTTCTGCCACGAAGGGTCCACCATGGCGGCGAACTCGCAGACCTTTTTTGTACCCCTGCTCTCTTCGGGTGCGATGTGGGCGACGGCGACAATCTCGTCCTGCCTGCCCTGCCCGTTCTGAATCACCAGCGCCATGGAGCTGGTGTAGTCAACAGTCACCAGGTCCTGGGCCTGTTTGTGGTGAAGGGACGAGACATGCATCAGAAACCGGTGGAAACGGTCGTCCCTGCTCATGGCATAGAACAGGTTCTGCACCGCGCGTTCATCTGTGACCTTGATGGGTCTGACGAGCAGGTCTTTGTCCCCGATCCGGCAAAGACCCTCGTATGAGCCGGGGTAGTCAGCCCCTTCGGGCGGAAGGACCTGGTCCTCGTAGACATAGTTCATGCGTTTGGCCTCGTCCAGAAGCCACTGCCTGAACTTGGGATGGGCGATGGTGATGAGCGCGAGTGCCCGCTCCCGGATCGACTTGCCGAACAGGTTGACGCAGCCATACTCGGTGACCACATAATTGACGTCGGACTGGGTGGTGACGATGCCGATCTTTCGATCGGTGAATTCGGGCACGATGCGCGAGAATCTGCCGTCCCGCGAGGTGGAGCGCAATGCGATGATGCCCTTGCCGCCGGGTGAGAACATGGCGGTCCGGTTGAACACGGCATGGCCCAGGGCGCCGAAGTATCCCATCTGGTCTCCCATGCCCACGCACGACTGTCCGGTGAGATCGATCTCGATGGCGCCGTTGACCGCAGTGAACTTTTCCCGGGAGAGAATGGTTGCAGGTGAGATGATGTCAGAAAGGCTTTTCATCTCCACCATCGAATTGCCGCCGACAAAGCGGAATACCCGCTCGCTGCCGATGCACAGGCTCGCGGTGATCGGGGCCCCCCTGCCGCCTGCGGGAGATGGGGGGATCGCCCCGGAGACGGCGAGGTCCACCACAGAGTCGGTGACGATCTCCGAGTGGATGCGCAAATCCTTTTTCTCCTTCAAGAACATCAAGGCCGCGTCCGGGATTCTCCCGAATCCGATCTGGATGGTTGAGCCGTCTTCGATGAGACGGCTGATGTTCTTTCACACCTGCATCACCTCGGGGTCGGATTCCTGGAGCGGGTAGCTCACCAGGGGTTCGTCGAATTCCACAAGATAATCCACATCCTTTACATGGACCAGCGAATCCCCGCAGGTGACGGGCATGTACCGGTTGACCTGCGCAATGACCACATCCGCCTTTTCGATGATCGACTTCATGATGTCAACGGTGACGCCGAGGCTCATAAAGCCCTTCCCGTCGGGCGGACTCAACTGGATCAAGGCGGTGTTGATGGTGATGTAGCCTTCCGCGAACAGCTTGAACTTGCCGAGCGACGACATGGGAAGGTGGTCTGCCCGGCCTTCGGCAAAGGCCGGGGTCAAGTTCGGCGATATGAAGAATGACTGGATGCGGAAACGCGAGCCGTAGTCGCCCCCGAAATCGGAGTAGGAGCTCAAGGGGACCGAGGTATAGACCTGGACGTCGCAGAGCTTCATATTCTCGAGGATGAGATGTTTGACCAGGTGCTGGGGCTCTCCGCAGCCGGATTCGACGTGCACGCACGAGCCCGGAGAGATGACCCCCTCCAGTTCGGAAACCGTGGTGGTTTTCTCTTCGTACTCGGTTCTCCACATTACCGGACATTCCCCCGGGATATTCACGCCCATCAGTAGATGCCGGCGCTCACGCCGACGGCAATAGTCTGCCCCATCAATCGGCAGGCATCGAGGACCTCGGGCGTGATCTCTCCCTTTACCACAATGGGCTCATAAACCTTCTTGAACTGGTACCCGATGCAGATGCGTTCGATGTTTCTCAAGGCCCCGGAGCCGTCATTGCCGGCATTCACGAATACGGCATAGGGCTTGCGGAACACCTTGCCCCGTGCCGCTTCATAGGTGCGGTCGAAGAAGTCTTTGACCGCGCCCGAGAGGTAACCGAAGTATTCGGGTGAACCGATCACTACCCCATCACAGGCAAGCAGGTCGTCGAGACCCGCTTCGAGCGCGTCTTTGAGGTTCGCACAGGCTCCTTCGATGGAATTGACGCCTTCAGCTACCGCCCTGGCCATCTTCCTGTTGTTCCCTCCTTGTGAATGGTACACTACAAGTATGGTGGTCATATCGTCACTTCCTGTCGTTTTTGTGAATTTTCTCTTCAGCGCAAGTTGATATTATCCCAAGTATCTGCGCTATAATCAATGGATGGAGAAATTTCTTACGGATATACCCTTAAAAAGAGAGAAAGACTTTCCTGGAGAGAGGGATTTCCATTATAGTGGAGACCTTGCATAGCCATGCATGAACGAACAGGAGGTGAACAGCCGCGATGAGGGTGGTATTTGTCAGCGACCTCCACGGGAACATGAAGCTGTATCACGAGATGCTCGCATATGCCCTTCAGAACAAGGCCAAGTGCGTCGTCATCGGCGGCGACCTTTTGCCCACGCGGATCGACCGCCTGTGGAAGCTGCTCCACGGCACTGCGGATTTCTCTCCTGCCCTGCATACCCAGCTAGATTTCATCGACGGTTTCCTGGGGCCGCTGTTTGCGGATTTCACCTCCCGTCATCCCGATGTATCGATTCTGTACATACCCGGGAACCACGACTGGCACCTGGCGGTGGAGCACCTGAAAACAGCAGTGCCGGCCGCGCTTTGCCTGCACGGCAGGACCGAGACCATAGACGGTGTTGCCTTTACCGGCTATGGCTGCACGAACGATTCGTTGTTCTGGGTCAAGGATTTCGTGCGCAGAGACCTGCATGGGAGCGGCTATGTCAGGAGCCGATATCCCATGGTGAGCACAGAGACCGGGGTCTTGCCCAGCAGGGAAGGCGCCTATGCTCTCAAGAGGCCGAGCATGGAAGAGGAGCTCTCGTCCATTGCAACCGGCAGGGGTGTGGGCCATGTCTGCGTGTTTCACTGCCCGCCCTTTGGCAGCGGGCTCGACACCCTCTACACCGGCAAACCGATCGGATCGAAGGCCATCACCCGGTTCATCGCAGAGCACAGCCCCCTGGTGAGCCTGCACGGCCACATCCATGAGGCGCCCTATATGAGCGGCTTCTATCGCTGCACCATAGGCAAAACCCTGGCGGTCAATCCGGGCCACCACCCCGGGCGGCTGCACGCCGTTGCGTTCGATACGGACAACCCTGCGCAGAGCCTCACTCACAGCATTTTCGGCACCGGAGCCGTAAGTCGCGGCGTCTTTGCCCGGGCGATCGATCGCCGGGCGCGGCTGGTCAAGGGGTTTTTCATGAAGAAGGTCCTCGCCCGGCAGGGCCAGGCCTCTCCCCTTGTCAGTGACGGACGACGATGACGTCTTCCTCAGGCACTACCCAGCCGAAATAGCCGCCCAGAAGCGCGGTCACCAGGTGGAGCACCACATCCGAGCCATAAAGCGGTATCAGGCCGAAGGCGGTTCTCAGTACCGGGATGATCCCCATCACGAACAGCACGCCGAATATGACGGCGATGGCCCGGGAGAAAACCCGTGATGACGCGAAGCTCCGGTAGGCGACAATGCCCCAGATCCCCACGACCAGGTGGACCAGGGTGTGGAGGATGTTCACCGGGAATACGCCCAGCAGGCTTCCCTTGAGAAAATCCACGAACACGTTCGGTTCTCCGGCGGGTATGGCCTGGAGCAGCGGGGGGAAAAGTCCCAGCACGCCTACGATCACATAGAAGATACCCAGGATCAGGGCGAAATACCGTGTAGACATTTCTTCCTCCTTACTTTTCCCAGATGAATGACTTTTCTGATGTATATTCCCGACAATCTGTTCTCGCTGAACGATTTACCGGCTGTTTAAATAAAGAATACCTTTCACAGACCGCCTCTCAATGGCCGCAGGTGCCCGCAAAGAGTGCATCCACCGTGATCCCTTTATGGCGTATTTTGTTTGGGCATTAGCGGGCGGATGCCTTGAGGTGAAGGTTCAGTGATCTATGTATACTCTTGTGAGCAAGGTTGATATGGAGGCCATTACCGGCAGGCAAGCAAAGACCGCGGTCGTGACCGGGGGCGCCCGGGGCATCGGCAGGGCCATCGCAGAGAGGCTCTTGCACGACGGATGCCGGGTGCTGATCTTTGACATCGACCGGCATACCGGCACCAGGACGGCCTCAGAACTCGATGAGTCGGGCAGAGCCGTATTCTACCACGTGGACGTAGGCAATGAGGCATCGGTCAAGGCCGCCTTTGAGGACATGAGGGGAAACGGGCACGATCCCATCGATGTGGTGGTGAACAACGCGGGCATCCCGCAATCCTTCGGTGACCCCATCCATCGCCTCGACATCGCGCGGTGGAACCTCTATCTGGCCGTCAACCTCACCTCGGTGGTGCTCACGGCCAGGTATGCACACGCTCTGTTCCGCGAGGGCAGAGGCGTGATCGTCAACATCGCCTCCACGCGGTTTCACCAGCCGGACCGGAACAGCTTTACCCACACAGCATCAAAAGGGGGCATGGTCTCACTCACGCACAGCCTCGCTGTCGGTCTGGGGCCGAATATCCGGGTAAACTGCGTCAGCCCAGGGTGGGTCAGCACCCGCGACGATCTCCCGATGCTCAAGGATCAACCCCGTCATCCAGCCGGCAGGGAGGGCAGACCCGAAGACATTGCATCCCTCGTTTCCTGGCTGGTTTCCGATCAGGCCGGTTCCGTCACGGGCCAGAACTTCATCGCATGACCCTTTCGGGTACGGGTTCATATTTCCCGGCCCTCGAGAAGCACATTCCGATCAGGGACCGAGAGATGATTGATCATTGTCCTTCCAGCTCTTTTTTCAGGAAGAGCGGATTCGTCCACGCTCTCCCATCTATAAGATATCCTTTAAACTTCGGTATTGCACTCGCCTAACTACTGGAATAATGTGCGCCCATGGCTCAGGCAGTGGTAGCTGTCTTCATCGTGGTGTACATCGGCATGCTGCTGGGAAGACTCCCGCGTCTTCAGCTCGACCGGACCGGAGTGGCCCTGCTGGGCGCCATCGTGCTCATCGCGGGGGGCGCCATGAGCCTGAGCCAGGCGGCAAAGTCTATCGATCTTTCCACGATCACCCTGCTGTTCGCCTTCATGGTGATCTCTGCGCAGCTGCGCCTGGGGGGCTTCTACACCCGGACCGCTGAGGCCGTGACCTCTCTTAAGTCCTCCCCTTCCCTGCTCCTGGCAGCGGTCATACTCCTCACCGGCGTCCTCTCTGCAGTGTTCATGAACGACATTGTCTGCCTGGCGCTGCCGCCGGTCATCATTCAGACCTGCAGGCACCGCAGACTCGACCCGGTGCCCTATCTCCTGGCAATTGCATGCGCGGCCAATGTCGGCTCTGCCGCCACCCTGATCGGGAACCCGCAGAACATCCTCATCGGTCAGGCCCTTCGGCTCTCCTTCTCCGGCTATCTCATCATGGCCGGTATCCCCTCGCTCCTGGGCCTGGTGATCATCTGGGCGGTCATCGCCTGGCAGTACCGTACGCGGTGGCACACCGGAGAAGACAGCCTAAAGGAGCTCGCCGAAAATCTCCAGCCGTGGAACGGCTGGGAATCGTTCAAGGGCCTGATCATAGCCGGAATGCTCTTCGTCATCTTTCTCTTCACCGGCCTGCCGAGGGACATATCAGCGCTGGCGGCGGCGGGCCTGCTCCTCATGAGCCGCAAGCTGCATTCACGCACCATGCTGGGCCTGGTTGACTGGCAGATCCTGGTGCTCTTCTGCGGGCTTTTCATCGTCAACCACGCCCTCGCCCAGACCAGGGTGCCCGAGCTCGTGGTGAGCGAGCTGCTCGGTCACGGGATCGATCTGGCGCACCCGGGATGGCTCTTTTCCATCACGGTCCTGCTCAGCAACACCGTATCCAATGTGCCCGCCGTCATGCTCCTGCTGCCCGTTGCGAGCCATCCTCTCGCCGGGCCTGTCCTGGCGCTGAGCAGCACCTTTGCAGGCAACCTCCTCATCGTCGGCAGCATCGCGAACGTCATCGTGGTGGAATCTGCGGCTGCTCACGGCATTCGCATCGACTGGCGCAATCATGCCCCCACGGGCGTCATTGTCACCGTGTTGACCCTTGCCCTCGCAGCCCTGACCCTGTGGCTCTGGCCCTGCGCATGAGGTGCCAAGCGCGGCTCGGAAGGCCCTCCCACAGGCTCTATGCTGTTTTTTTGTATTGACATTCCGGTCTGATATGGTAGTGTTCCTGAACAAAATAGAAAATTATTCATGAAATCAGGTTTAATTTGCCGAAAGAAACATATAGTTCCCCTACCAAGGAGTCTGAATGCAATTTACTGAATTACCGCTTGACGAACGGATTCTGCTCGGAATTCGCGACGCCGGCTTCACCGAATGCACACCGGTGCAGGAAGCCACCTTCAAATACAGTCTGGCCGGGACCGACGTGTGCGCACAGTCCCAGACCGGGACCGGAAAGACTGCAGCGTTTCTCATCACCATCTTCCAGAACCTGCGTCATCTCAAGGGAAAGAAGGCCCTTATCATCGTTCCCACCCGTGAGCTCGCAACCCAGGTGGAAAAGGAGGCGATGCTTCTCGGAGCCCACCTCGACTACAAGGTTGCCTGCATCTACGGCGGCGTGGGGTACAAAACCCAGGAGCGGCAGCTCAAGGAGGGCGCGACGATCATCGTAGGCACCCCGGGCAGGCTCCTGGATTTTCATCAGTCCCGCCGGCTGAATTTCCGGGATGTGGGCATTGTCGTGATCGATGAGGCCGACCGCCTTTTCGACATGGGGTTCATCCCCGACCTGAGGAAGATGCTCCGTGCCATGCCCCCTGCAGAAAAGCGCCAGACCATGCTGTTCAGCGCGACTTTGAGCTTCCTGGTCAAGGAGCTTGCCTGGCGGTTCATGAACGAGCCTGCCGAGATCGAGATCGCCCCGGAGCACCTCACCGTGGATACAGTCACCCAGGAGCTCTATCACGTGAGCAATGAAGAGAAATTTTCTCTCCTCTTAGGGGTCCTGGCGAAGGAGCAGCCGAAGAACTGCCTGATCTTCACCAACATGAAGCAGACCACGGTCGACGTCGCGCGCCGGCTCAGTCGAAACGGGCTGGATTGCGACTTCATCACCGGCGATCTCCCGCAGAAGGAGCGGCTCAAGGTGATTGAGGGCCTCAAATCGGGCAGGATCCGCATCCTGGTGGCAACGAACGTCGCCTCCCGGGGCCTGCACGTAGACGATCTCGATCTGGTCATCAACTACGACCTGCCGGAAGACTGCGAGGACTATGTCCACCGGATCGGCAGGACCGCACGGGCGGGCAAGCAGGGCAAGGCCGTGTCACTGGCCTGCGAAAGCTATGTCTACGCCCTGGAGTCGATCGAGAAGTTCCTCGGCACGAAGATCCCGGTCATCTGGCCGGAGGAGAGCATGTACGTCGAGGACAAGAGCAGAGTACAGAGACCCTCCCGAGGCCGCCGCAGGAGATTCCGCTCACGGGAGAAGAAAACCGCACATGCCTCGCGCTAGGCGCGCTTCCCCTGTCGGTCCGGTTCCCCCAACCGGCACCTTGATTTGACCCATGCACCCCGTTGACCTAAGCGGGGTGCACAGGTACACCGCTTCCCTGCACTCTTTTGCCCCATCTTCACTTGCGGTTCGTTTGTCTCCTAAAAACAAATCATACGGGCACACCTTTCAGGCGTGGTGATGTAGCATATTGAAGCAGGCCTTAAGGTAGCGTATAGAATTAAGAAGGTGATATGAGGTGATCACCGAGGCGATGGATCAGAAAAGAAGGAGGCAGCAGACATGAGGATCGTCATTATCGGCGGCGACGCAGCGGGCATGAGTGCAGCAAGCCAGATCAAACGCCTGAGGCCGGAATACGAGGTCGTGGTCTTTGAACAGGGAGAGCACATCTCGTACGCCTCTTGAGGGATCCCCTACCTAGTAGGGGGAGCGGTCGGCTCCCTGAACGATCTTCTGGAGCTCTCGCTCGATGATGCGAGGGAAAAGCGCAAGCTCGATGTACAGACCGGCCATACGGTCACGGCAATAGATCCGGCTGCGCGCACCGTGACGGTAGAGCACGGAGGGGATTTACGGGTCGAGCCCTGGGACCGGCTCGTGATAGCGACCGGCGCCCGCCCCAAGACCCAGGGGATCGACATCCGCGGCATGGGAAACGTCTTTACCATGAACGATCTCGCCGACGCCCGGAAGATCATGGACTTCCTGAAGCAGCGCAGGCCCCGGAGCATTGCGGTGGCCGGAGGCGGGTATATCGGACTGGAGGCTGCGGAGCAGTTCCGCTCGCTCGGGATCGACACGACCCTGGTCCACCGCCGCGAAGACCTCCACCGCTCGTTTGAAAAGGAAATCTCCGACATCATCAAAGACAGACTCTCAAGGAACGGGGTCGGTCTGATACTCGGAAGACCATTGGTGGGCCTGGAAAAACGGGGGGAAAAGGTCGGTGTCGTGCTCGATTCAGAGATGATCGAGTTCGACGCGCTCCTGCTCACCCTGGGTGTGGAGCCGAACAGTGACCTTGCTCAAGATGCGGGGATCACCCTGGGGGTCAGCCGGGCCGTGCGGGTAGACGAGTTCATGCAGACCGATGCCGAGGGGATCTATGCAGCGGGAGACTGCGCCACGGCCCGGATGAGCGTGTTCGGGATCGAGGTCCATGCCCCGCTCGCGCTCAAGGCCAATAAACAGGGGCTCATCGCAGGTATGAATATCGCAGGCGTACGCGAGGCCTTTGCCGGTGTCATGAACACGGCCATCACCAGGGTCTTCGATCTGGGCGTTGCACGGACCGGCCTCTCGTTCGACCAGGCCCAGAAGCTTGGGTTCGAGCCCGAGAAGGTCACGGTCACGTCGAGAGACATGGCACGGTATTACCCCGGGTCTTCCTCCCTGGACTCCCTGGTGATCGTCAGCAAAAAAGACCGGCGCGTTCTCGGCGCACAGCTCGCGGGAAGGCCCGAGGCGGTCAAACGGATCGACGTCTATGCGACCGCCATCTTCTGCGGCATGACCATAGACCAGGTGTTCGATCTCGACCTTGCCTACGCCCCGCCCTTCTCGCCGGTGTACGATCCGGTGCTGCTCGCGGCCAGGGTCGCCCGCAAGACAAAGTAAGCGGGTTTGCCCTCTTGAGGGGTGCAATCCTAAAAAAAGGTCACACCGCACATTCCCGGAGTTCTGAACGGTTGAATAGAGGCTTGAGATGTGTCCGGCTGGAAGAGCCCGATCATCTCCGCCTTGAAAAAAGGCCCAGGCGCTTTAGGAGCGCTGATTTTCACGAAGCCTGATGCCCGGAATCGACTCTGCGAAGAGCAGGTCTAAAGCCCCTTTACCCAGTCCCGGATCAGCGCATGCTCCATACACTACCTCTCTTCGATGAGCCTGAAGGTGATGGGCAGGCTGATCTCGAAGCTGCCGCCAGGCGGAGAAGGGAAGCTGCACCTCTCGATCGTCTCCAGCGCGTTCCTGTCGAGGACCAGTGCTCCGGAAGACCGTGTGATCCGGGTATCCGCCGCCCTGCCCCGGCCCTCGATAACAAACCGCACATGCACCGTACCTTCGATCCCCCTTCTTCTGGCAATGGATGGATAATGAAGATTGCGGCGGATGATCTCGGCCACTTGCCTCTCATAGGCCTCCACCACCATCCGGGAATCGACTGTTCTGACCTCGTGAGAAGGACCGTCGAAGGCGGATGACCTGCTCTCGGTCACCGGTTCCGCTGATTCTACGGGAACCTCGTGAGGCCCCTGGGGCTCAGGCTCCCGGGCCGGCTCTTGAGCCGGTTTTGGCTCGGGTCCGGGCTTTGGTGTTGCTTTCGGTTCAGGTCTCGGTGGTTCGGTGAGGGTGGTCTTTTCCGGGGCCTTCAGCGAGACCAGGGACACCTGGATAGGCTCATGCGCCGGGCGGGTCCCCGTCATCCCATCGAACAGGTGGAAAACGCCCACGTGGATGACCGCTGAAACCAGGACAAGGGCGAGAATTCTAATCAGCCTTTTCATCGGTCACAATGGAGATCTTCAGATGCCCGTTCTTCTGAAGCGCATCGAGGACGCTGACAAATACGCCGTACGGTCCCGACTTGTCTTCGAACAGGAGCACGTCGCTGTCTGGAGGTATCTTCGCTATATCCCCGAGTCCGGCGGGCTCCTGATTGATCGTGAACGACCCGTCTTGTGCGATGGCGATGATATACGGGTTTACATGATCATTGATCTGCGAGGTCTGAGCCTCGGGCAGGTTCAGCTCCATGCTCGGGTTGACGTACGACGTGGTCAGGAGAAAGAAGATGAGCAGGAGGAAGACGACATCCACCAGGGGCGTTATCTCGATGCTCATGAAATTGTCGTTTTTTTGTGGCTTATAACGAATCTTGATCATTGAGCATGTATCCCGGCCGCTTGGTCGTTACTGTACTCGCGGATTTTCACCTCGGCCTCGCGTGCAATGATTTTGCCGATCCTTTCCACGAGATGCTGGAGATAGTGGTACATGAAGAACGCGGCTATGGCGACGATCAGTCCTTCCGCCGTGGTCAGCAGCGCCATCCATATGCCTGAGGCGAGTACAGCGGGTTTCACCATGCCTCCCATCTCCGACACCTGCTTGAACGCCTGAATCATGCCGAGCACGGTTCCCAGGAGCCCCAGCAGGGGCGAGATGGTCGAGGACAGCCGCAGAAACGTGATGCTCGAAGAGAGCTGCTCGATTTTGTCCTCGATCTTGAACGAGATGATCTCTGCAAGCTGACTCCCCGGCATCCCGGCGTTTTCCCTGATCATTCGGGTGATCTGCTCCAAGGTGCCCCTGCCCTGTTTCAGCCTCCTGCGTTCCCGGTGAAGGATAACCAGGCGTTCGAGAAATACGGCCAGGGTGATGATGGAGATACCCACGATAACGTATCCGACAATACCGCTTTTTGCCAGCCATTCCATATGCATGAACACCTTTTGTGTAATATCGCGGATGAGAATATCATGAATCTCATCAAGATGCGATTCATGATATTCCCAATGAGCGTACATTTCATGATTACGATGAGGTGCATGGAGCCCGGCACTCACAAGAAAGGAGGAGTTTTTTCCGGGAAAATGGTGTATGGAACGAGCAGTTGAGATCGGATGCATTTTCTTGCGGCATCACCCTGATCCCGCAAGGATGAAAGGGGATGTGTTTGTATGGATGAGAATTCAATTCACCCCGGGCACAGAAAGCTGGCAAAGGTCTTCAGCTCGGTCTGGCTTTTGGGGCCGCCTATGAGCGAGCAGCTCCTCGATCTGGTTTCGCACCTCTTCACTCCGGAAGAGGCCGGATTGGCCGTCCATCTCCCCTACTACATCCCCCGGTCTGTGAATACCATCGCCTGCAGGGCCAAGATGCCGCCCGGAGAAGCGGCTTCACTTCTCGACGCCATGGCGGATAAAAGGGTCATCCTGGGCACGAAGCGGGGGTATGCGCTGCTGCCGCTGATCCCGGGGATGTTCGAATATCTCCTCGCAAACGGCGACGACACGCCCTGGCACCGCCGATATGCCCGGCTCATCAACGACCTGTTTGCGACCGGGTATACGAGCATATACAGTACAAGGCCAAGCCCCATGATCCGCAATATTCCCGTGCAGAGCACGGTCGAGCAGAAGAGCCGTGTGGTGGATGCAGACCTCATGTCGAGGATGATCGCCTCGCACGAGCACATGGCGGTTCTGAACGTCTGCCAGTGCAGACAGTCCCTGCTCTTTTCCGGCAGTCCCTGCAGGAGGGCCTCAGCCGAAGACGGATGCCTGGTGTTCGGGTCGTTCGCGCTCTCCACGGTGAACGCAGGGAGAGGACGACTGGTGAGCAGGGAAGAGATGCACGCGATCGTGCGTGAGCGGTGGAAGAAGAACCTCGTGTTCATGGCGGCAAACCTCGAGCCTTCCAACCCCAACGCCGTGTGCACCTGCTGTGACTGCTGCTGTCACTACATCGAGTCGATCAATCATTATGGAGGCCGGGTATCCCTGGCCCGTCCTCACTTCCTGGCCCGCGTGGACGAAGGCCTCTGCACCGGCTGCAGTCTGTGCGTGCGGGTGTGCAACACGAACGCACACGCGATGCAAGGCCCTGTCCACGTGTTCGATCCCGGCCAATGCATCGGATGCGGGCTGTGCGTGGAGGCCTGCAGGCAGCGGGCCATCACCATGGAGGAAAACCCCCTGCACGATCCTCCCTCGAAGAGCTGGATGTCTTTCGGGATGAGAATACTCCCCGCCGGTGTTCTCTCGGCGCTGAAGGCAATGCGCACCCGGAAGCGGCCATAATCGAGCCTTCACGCCTGACAGCATTTCCGATACACACCATGGAGCCCCAGTGTGCAGAAAAAGCGGTCTGCCTTCTCCGCGGAAAATCCTATCACACCGGATATACAAACCTTTTTGAAAAAATCCGCTTGATAATTACTTGTGCTTTTACTATTGCATCCTTACCATTATTGTTATGCTGACAGGACCGGTGCAATGATCAATTATCTCTACAAGCTCATAATCGATGATGTGACGCATATCTGTTATCAGAACTGTTTGGAGTACTTTCCTCCTGGCTCAAGGATTCTCGACGTGGGCATCGGCAACGGAATCATGATCAGGCAGTATCACCATCTGATCAAATCCAAAAAGCTCGATATCACCGGCATCGATATCAACCGGCAGTATCTGAAGCACTGCAGAAATCTCATCCGGCAGTGGGGCTTAAGCGACCAGATCCGGGTGCAGTATTCGGCTGTGGAATCCTATGAGCCGCCACAGAATCAGTATTTCGACTACATACTCTTCAGCATGAGCTTCATGCTCTTTCGCGATCAGCAGCTCGTGCTGGAGAGGATCAAACCCTGGCTCAGGCCCGAGGGAAAGGTCGTGTTCTTCCAGACCATGTTCAAACGCCGCTCGCCCCTGCTCGACTTCATCAAGCCCCGCCTGAAGTACGTAACCACCATCGACTTCGGCAGGGTGACCTATGAACAGGACTTCTTCGACCTCCTAAAGCGGGAAGAACTGCCTGTCACCGAAGACCGGATGCTCAAGAAGGAGTGGTTCAAGGGTGAGTACCGCCTCATTATCTCTGATCCGGGAAACGGCAATGGGCGCAAACCAGCCGGGACGCATTCCTGAAGGCGGCCTTTACCGGCCGAGGCTTAAGGATGCGTGATCTTCCCCGGGTCAGCCCGGAATGAACAGACAATCGGGCCGGGGATTGCAGGATATGCTCCGGGGAACGCATCATCGGCAGAGATCCTCAGGCAAGCCTTCATCCGCCCGGATACAGAGCCCATTCACCGCATCCAGCCTAGTTATCCCGTACAAGCCCTCCGCCCTACGGGTACAGGACCTCTCTTTCGGTGATGACCGCAGTGATCAGCTCGTGGCCGGTCACGTCGAATGCCGGGTTGAACACCTCAACATCGGGCGCGCACCTGCGTCCGTGAAACGACAGAATTTCCTCTTTGTGGCGCTCCTCGATGGGGATCTCCTCGCCGGTGGCGATATGGGGGTCGAAGGTGGAAAGGGGCGCCGCGATATAGAAGGGAATGCCGTGGCTGCGGGCCAGCACGGCGAGCGAATAGGTGCCGATCTTGTTGGCTGCATCGAGGTTGCGCGCGATGCGGTCGGCTCCCACAATCACGGCGTCGATCCTGCCCTGCTTCATGAGCCAGCCCGCCATGCTGTCCGTGATGAGCGTTGCCGGTATGCCCAGGCGGCACATCTCATAAGCCGTAATTCTTGCTCCCTGCAGCAGGGGCCTTGTCTCGTCCATGTAGACCCTTGAGAGCTTGCCCTGTTCATAGAGCTTCCGGACCACGCCCAGGGCCGTTCCTATGCCGCCGGTTGCGAGCGAGCCTGCATTGCAGTGGGTGAGCACCGAGCTTGCCTTGCCTTCAGGAAACAGGGCGGCTCCGTTTCGGGCCATGGCCTCGTTGGCCCTCTTTTCCTCTTCCCAGATCTCTTCGGCCTCGTTGAGGGCTGCATCGTACAGTTTGCCCTCGGACATGCCTTCAAGAGCATCGAGCACCCTTCGCACAGCCCAGGAAAGGTTGACCGCCGTGGGCCGTGCCTCAATAAGGGTCTGTGCGGCCTTTTTCAGGTTGTCCCTGCCCGAGCGGGCGGCAAGGGCACACCCGTATGCGGCGGCGATCCCGATGGCCGGCGCCCCGCGCACCGCGAGCGTACGGATGGCTTGTGCCACGTCGTCAGCTTCCGTACAGGGAATCCAGACCTCTTTTTCCGGGAGCATCCGCTGGTCGAGGATCGACAAGGTGCCGTTCTCAAAGAAGAAAGGGCTTAGCATAGGCCGAGAAATTCCTTTTGCGAGGTGTCGTTTCGGAGCACCTTGATCTCTTCGATGCACCGGGCCCGTATCTGCCGGGGAGTGGGAAAATCATACGTCATGCAGCCCGATTCCATGATGCTCACCAGCCGGGGCACTGGATCGCCTCCGCACGTGCACTTCGCTAAGGTCCCATAGGGCACCACGATATCCTCCCTGCACGACGGGCAGCGCAGCACGGACTTTTTGCCCGAGAGCTTGCCCCGCTTGGCCAGAGGTTTGCCCTCGACTTCCACGATGTCCATGGAAAAATCGAGCACTGCAGCGCTTGAGATGTGCGTGCCGATGCCGAAGGAGTCCACCACGTCTGTGAGCTCGAGCACGTCAGAGACGTTGAGGCCGCCGGAGACAATGAGCTTTACATCAGTGAAGCCCCTGAGATCGAGCTCCCAGCGGACCTCTTTGAGAATATTTCTGAAATCGCCTCTGCGGGACGAGGGGGTGTCGAGCCGGACACCGAACAGACGCGCCCCCAGGTTTTCCGCCACGCGGACGGCCTCGAACTTCTCGTCCTGAAAGGTGTCGATCAGCGATACCCGGGGTACGCTCCGGTCGATCACCTCGTCAAAGGCCTTCGTGGCCGCCACGGTGTCGCCGACGATGAGGACGAGGGCGTGAGGGATGGTGCCCGACGGCTCTTCGCCGATGAGCCGTGCGCTCGCAACGGCCGAGACGCCATCACATCCGCCGATGAAGGCGGCGCGCTCGACCATGGGGGCGATGGCGGGATGCATACGCCTGGCTCCGAAGCTCAACAGGGTCTTTTCGCCCGCGGCAACCCGGAAGCGCGAGGCCTTGGTGGCGATGCCCGATGCCTGGCACAGGCAGCCCAGGATCGCGGTCTCCAGCTCACCGAAGTCGAGATACCTGCCCTCGATGGTCATGACCGGGGTCTGGGGAAAGAACACGCTCCCCTCGGGCAGTGCGCTCACCGTGACCGGCCTCCCCTCAAGGAGCACACATACCTCTTCGAGGCCGGCGAACACACCCCACCGGTACTCCTCCTCCGGGAAACTCTTGAGGAAGATCTCCATGCAGACGTGCTTGTCCAGGTTTTTTTCCTTCAGGATCTTCTCGGTCCGGACAAAGTATACATCCGTCACCTCGCCGGCGCGGATCTGATCGGTATCGGCAATGTGCAGTTTTTTCATTCCTCCAGCAGCTCCTTCATGATTCTGCTTGCGAGTTTCGGGTTCGCCTCTCCGCGGGTGGCCTTCATGAGCATGCCCACAAAGAACCCCAGAAGGCCTGTCTTCCCAGAACGATATTTGTGGGCCTCGTCAGGATGGGCATCGATGATCTCCCGGGCCAGGGATCGAAGCTCTTCCTCGTCGTTGATCTGCCCGATGCCTTTTTTCTCGATGATGCCCCCGGCGCTCTCTCCGGTGTCAACCATTTCGGCGAAGACCTCCTTTGCCATGGATCCGGATATGCTGCCCTTGTCGATCAGGGCGATCAGGCCGGTGAGCATCTCAGGGCTCACGATCAGCTCGGTGATGGGAATCCCCTGCTCGTTGAGGGCCCTCATCACCTCGGTCATGATCCAGTTGCTGATTTCTTTCGGTCTGTCCAGCAACCGGACGCACTCTTCGTAGTAGTCGGCTACGGCCTTTGTCTGGGTGAGCACGCCCGCGTCATAGGCGGGCAGGCCGTACTGCCCGATGAATCTCTCTCTCCTGGCAAAGGGCAGCTCGGGCAGGGCGGATCGCACGCTGTCGATCCAGGCCGAGTCGATCTCTACGGGCACGAGGTCGGGTTCAGGGAAGTAGCGGTAGTCGTGGCTCTCCTCCTTCGATCGCATGGATACGGTGACACCCCGCGAGGGGTCCCACAAAAGGGTCTCCTGTACCACCTCGCCTCCCGACTCGATGATTTCGATATGCCGCTCGATCTCGTACTGGAGCGCCCTCTGGACGTTCCGGAAGGAGTTCATGTTTTTGAGCTCGGTGCGCGTGCCGTACCGGGCAGAGCCGGCCGGCTTCACCGACACGTTGGCGTCGCACCTGAACGATCCTTCTTCCATGTTTCCGTCGCAGATGCCCAAGTACATGAGGATCTGCCGGAGCTCCCTCAGATACGCCACGGCCTCGTCCGTGCTCGTGATATCGGGCTCGGACACGATCTCCAGCAGGGGCACGCCCGAGCGGTTGTAGTCGACATAGCTCAAGGGCGCCTTCTCGTCGTGGATCGTCTTGCCGGCGTCTTCCTCCATGTGGATGCGTGTGATCCCGATCCTCTTGACGCCCTGAGCGGTTTCGATCAGGATCGACCCGCCCTCGCACAGGGGGTGCTCGTACTGGGTGATCTGGTAGCCCTTGGGCAGGTCGGGATAGAAGTAGTTCTTCCGGGCGAAGATGCACCTAGGCGCGATCCGGCTCCCGGTAGCGAGGCCCAGCATGATGCCGAAGTCCACGACTTTTCGGTTCAGCACCGGGAGCACGCCCGGCATGCCTGTGCACACCGGACAGGTGCTTGTGTTGGGAGGAAGCCCGGCCTTTGTGGAGCACCCGCAGAATATCTTGGTGCTGGTCAGGAGCTGGGCGTGTACCTCCAGTCCGATAACCGCGTCATAGGCCTTCATGGCCCCTCCTGATGATAGGTGGTCCGGTCCTGGAACGAGATCCCGGCACCGAGCAGGAGATCTTCTCTGAAGTGCGGAGCCATGAGCTGCATGCCCACGGGCAGACCGAGCGAGTCGAAGCCGCAGGGGATGCTGAGTGCGGGAAGGCCTGCGAGATTCGCCGGGATCGTGTAGATGTCCAGGAGATAGAGGCTCAAAGGGTCGTCGATCATCTCGTCGAGCCTGAAGGCCGTGACCGGCGTGGTGGGGCCCGCGATGATGTCGCACTGTGAGAAAGCCTTGCGGAAGTCTTCGGCGATCAGGGTCCTCACCTGCGAGGCCTTCCGGTAATAGGCGTCGTAATACCCTGCGGAGAGTGCATAGGTACCCAGCATGATCCGGCGCTTGACCTCGGGGCCGAAACCCATATCCCTCGTCCGGGCGTACATGTCGCCCAGGTCGAGTGCGTCATTTGCCCTGAGCCCGTAGCGCACCCCGTCGTAACGGGCGAGGTTTGAGCTCGCCTCCGCGGTGGCCACGATATAGTAGACCGCCACACCGTATCCTGCATGGGGAAGATCTATCTCTACGATTCGGCCGCCCATGTCTTCCAGGACAGCGATCCCGGAGCGCACCGCGTCCTCAACCTCCGGGTTCAGGCCCTCCCCGAAGAACTCCTTAGGCACGCCGATCCGCAAGCCCTTCAGATCGATCCCGTCAAGGTTTGTGGGTGTGTAGTCCCGGGGCACGCTGGTGGAGTCGAGAGGGTCGTATCCCTTGATTGCATCGAAGAGCACGGCCGCATCACGGACGGTGGGCGCCATGGGGCCGATCTGATCGAGGGAGGAGGCGAAGGCCACGAGCCCATAGCGCGAGACCGATCCATAGGTGGGCTTGAGTCCGGTGATGCCGCAGAAGCTTGCAGGCATGCGGATCGACCCTCCGGTATCAGACCCGAGCGCGCCCGCACACAGCCCGGCCGCCACGGCCGCACCCGAGCCGCCGCTGGAGCCGCCGGGCGTCCTCGACGGGTCGCGGGGATTGCGGGTGGGACCGGCAATGCTCAGGGTCGTGGTGGAGCCCATGGCGAATTCGTCAAGGTTTGTCTTGCCCAGGATGACGGCGCCCTGCTCTTTGAGCTTTCTGACCACGGTGGCGTCATAGGATGGGACGAACTCTGAGAGGATCTTCGAGGCGCAGGTCGTGCGCACGCCGCGGGTGCAGATATTGTCCTTGATCGCCACCGGGATCCCCGCCAGGGCGCCCGCATCCGGTGATTTCAGAAGCTCTTCCGCGGCCTTTGCATCACGGAGCGCCCCTTCCTCGTCTACCGTGATGAATGCGTTGAAGGTGTCGCGGCGGATCTTTTCGAGGAACGCACGGGTCTCGTCTACCGGTGATTTCTCATACCTCCTGTACTGCCGCGCGGTCTCAAGCATATCCCCTCACCCCTTATCCGATGACCTTGGGCACCACGATATAGCCGTTGTCGTGCTGCGGTGCATTCCGGAGAACATCCGCCAGTTCCTGGCACCCTTGCTCGCGGTCGTCACGCATGGCATTGACCAGAGGCAGCGGGTGGTGGGTGGGGTTCACGCCCGTGGTGTCTACCGAAGAAAGGATGTCCATATAGCCGAGGATCTTGTCGAGGTCGTTTCTCAAGCTCAGTATCTCATCGTCGTCGAGCCGTATCCGTGCGAGGGCCGCCACATGCAGAACTTCGTCATCGGTTATCTTCATGTTTCTTCCCCAGGCTCCTTAGACATTGTATTGGTCAATGCTGCTATATATATCAAAACCTGCATGGGCTCAACACGAAGCTGATATTAGCAGATCTATAAAATAAGGATTGATTCATATCTATGAATTCATGTAAGATACAAATGGTTTAATTAAAATGATCCAACCGATTATCGTACAGATCTCTCATGAAGAAGGAGGGTATTATGGCAAAATTTGCAGAAACTTCGATCCCGGCGGTATTCCATAACCGGGTGGAGCAGTTCGGGGACAGAGCCATCGTAGCGTACAAGAAAGATGGCGTTTATACCGACATCTCCTGGAAAGAGATGGGCCAGATGGTGAGGAATCTGGGCTACTTCCTCATCAACAAGGGCATCAAGCCGGGCGACAAGGTCTGCCTGTTTTCTCCGAACCGCTATGAGTGGTGGGTGACCGATCTGGCCATCCTTTCCATCGGCGCGGTCAACGTTCCCATCTATGCAACGAACTCGGCCGAAGAATCCAGGTACATCATCGACAACTCCGATGCTGTGATGTGCTTTACCGCAACCAAGGAGCACACCAGCAAAATCGTGTCGGTAAAGCCCAAGCTCCCGAACTTGAAGGACATCATCAGCTTCGATCCTCTCGAAAAACCTATCGACGGCGTTCTGGAGTTGAGCTTTGCGCTGAAGGAAGGCGCGAAGAATCCCCAGGAGGCCGAGTTTGACAAGAGAATCCGCGACATCAAGAGCTCGGAGATGGCCACCATCATCTATACCTCGGGCACGACCGGAAACCCCAAGGGGGTCATGCTCTCCCACAACAACTTCTTCGCGAACGTCCAGCAGCTCTACAATGTCGATCCCGAACTGTTCAAGCGGGCCGACGAGCTCACCTTCCTTTCCTTCCTGCCGCTGGCGCACTCCTTCGAGCGCACCGTGGGCTACTACACCCCCATGAGCTACGGCATGAAGGTCTATTTTGCCGAGGACTTCTCAAAGATCGTGGAGAACTTCCAGGAGGTGCATCCCACCTGCATCGTGAGCGTGCCCAGGCTCTTCGAGAAGATCCACGCCGGCATTCTCACCAAGGTTGCAGGCGCTCCGCCGCTCAAGAAGGCCATGTTCAACTGGGCCATGGGCATAGCAGCGGCCAACCTGCCCTATATCTGCAACGACAAGAAGCCGACCGGCTTCTTCGGATTCAAATACCGTCTCGCCGACAAGCTCATCTTCTCCAAGCTCAGGGCGGCACTGGGCATGGATAAGCTGGAATTCGGCTTCTCGGGCGGCGGTCCTTTGTCCGTGTCCGATGCCGAGTTTTTCTTAGGCATGGGCATCAAGGTCGTCGAGGGCTTCGGCCTCACCGAAACTACACCGGTAACCAACGCCAACTCTCCCAGGAAGATCAAGCCGGGCACCGTGGGTCCTGCAATCAAAGACACGATCTGCAAGATCGGCGAGGGCGGCGAGCTGCTCATCAAGGGTCCACAGGTCATGATGGGCTACTATAAGAACGAAGAGGCCACCAAAGAGGTCTTCACCGAGGACGGATTCTTCCGCACCGGCGACATCGCCGAGATCGACGAAGACGGCTATGTCAAGATCACTGGGCGGATCAAGGACCTCATCGTCACCTCGGGCGGCAAGAACATCTCGCCTCAGAACATCGAGAACAGCCTCAAGGCCTCTCCCTATATCGAGCAGGTGGCGGTGATAGGCGACAACCGAAAATACCTCTCCGCGCTGGTTGTGCCGGCCTTCCCCGAGCTCGAGAGCTGGGCGAAGGAACAGGGCATCAACTTCTCCTCCCGTGCCGACCTCATCAAAGACCCCAAGGTCAACGAGCTCTTTGCCAAGGAGATCGAGCAGAACATGAAGGACTATGCCCGTGTGGAACAGATCCGCAAGTTCACCCTGCTCGACAAGGAATGGTCCCAGGAAACGGACGAGCTCACGCCCACCCTGAAGCTCAAGCGCAGGGTCATCAACCAGAAGTACAAGGACATCATCGAGAAGATGTATCCGGCAACCGCAGACTAGAATTTCCCGCGTAAAGAACCGGGAGAAGGTCACGGCCTTCTCCCGGTGTTGTTCATTCATCCCGGATTATTTCAGCACCCTCAGACTTCTTCAATCTCATAGTGTAATCTCAAAGATAAACATAGACCGGCATCTTGATTCACCCTGATCAGCAATTTATTATTATTGAATGCTGTCGGTCTCATATATTTTGTAAGGAGGTAACTATGGCCATGTTCAAGGAAACTTCCATGGGGGCGATCTTTCAGAACCGGGTGGAGGAGCACGGGGACAAGGCGCTCGTATCCTTCAAAAACAAGCAGGGCGTCTGGGAGGACCTGTCCTGGAACCAGATGAACGAAAAGGTGAGAAATCTCGGAAACTTTCTCCTGTCCAAAGGGGTGAAGCCTGGAGAGAAAATCGCATTGTTTTCGCCAAACCGGTACGAATGGTGGGTGGCGGATCTTGCGATCCTCTCCATCGGGGCGGTCAACGTACCCATCTATGCCACCAACTCGGCCCAGGAATGCCGCTACATCCTCGACAACTCGGATTCCATCATGTGCTTTGTCGGGACGCGCGAGCACCTTGACAAGATCCTCGCTGTGAAGAGCCAGCTTCCCAAGATACAGCAGGTGATCATCTTCGATGATCTCTCCGGTGCGGGTGAAGGGGTCATCGACCTGACCACTGCCATGGAAGAAGGCAAAGCATACAGGAGCAAGCACCAGAACGAATTCGACGAGAGGCTCAGGCCCATCGATATCAACGACCTTGCAACCATCATCTACACCTCGGGCACCACCGGGAACCCCAAGGGCGTCATGCTCTCTCACAAGAACTTTGTCTCAAACGTCAACCAGCTCCATGCCGTTGATCCCGAATTCCTCGCCGGCGACCATGTGTTCCTTTCCTTCCTGCCCCTGGCGCACTCCCTGGAGCGGACCGTAGGTTACTATGCCCCAATCTATCTGGGGCACAAGGTTGCATTTGCCGAGGATATCACCAAGCTGCTCGAAAACTTCCAGGAGATACGCCCCACCTTTATTGTGAGCGTGCCGAGGATATACGAGCGGGTACACAACGGAATCCTCGCCAAGGTGAGCAGCGCTCCGCCGATCAAGAAGGCCCTGTTCAACTGGGCCATGGGCATAGCCGCGGCCAACCTTCCCTACATCTGCAACAACCGTCCCAGGAAAGGGTTCTTTGCGTTCAAATACCGTCTCGCAGACAAGATCATCTTCTCGAAGCTCAAGGCAGCACTGGGCATGGACCGCCTTCATGGCGCTATTTCAGGCGGTGGACCGCTCTCGGTGTCCGATGCCGAGTTTTTCTTAGGCATGGGCATCCGGGTGCTGGAAGGGTTCGGCCTCACCGAAACTACACCGGTGACCCACGGCAACAGGCCCAAGCAGATCAAGCCGGGTACTGTTGGTCCTGCGGTCAAGGACACGATCTGCAAGATCGGCGAGGGCGGGGAGATCCTCATCAAGGGGCCTCAGGTGATGATGGGCTACTACAAGAACGAAGAGGCCACCAAAGAGGTCTTCACCAAGGACGGATTCTTCCGCACCGGCGACATCGGCGAGATCGATGGGGACGGGTATCTGAAGATCACGGGGCGGATCAAGGACATCATCGTCACCTCGGGCGGCAAGAACATATCGCCCCAGAACATCGAGAACTCTCTGATGGCCTCTCCCTATATCGAGCAGGTGGCGGTGATCGGCGACAATCGCAAATACCTCTCCGCGCTGATCGTGCCCTCGTTTGAAAACCTCGAAAAATGGGCTTCGGAACGGGGAATTTCCTATGGCAGCCGCAGAGAGCTCCTTTCCAACGACCAGGTCGTCGCGCTCTTCGAAAAGGAGATCGAAGAGAATATGAAGGATTTCGCACGGGTGGAACAGATCAGGAAGTTCACCCTGCTCGATACGCTTTGGAGCCAGGAAACCGGCGAGCTCACCCCGACGCTCAAGGTCAAGCGGAGGGTCATTTCACAGAAATATGCCCAATACATAGAAGCCATGTACCCGAAGGACTAAAGGGGGGCTGAACTCACACTATTACTGCGCGGTCTTTCTCGCCCGTACAGCCGGGTCAGGGAGATTGCGTCAATACCGCTTTGAAAGACCTGTAGCGGAGGGCCGCACTGACGCTGTATAACCGGCAACCATAAAATCCTTTTTCGATTCGCTTCTCAAGGATGGGGAGGAAGTGATATTCCAATCTTGAGGTTTGAAGCAGGATTGTAAGATTCGTCATCAAGGCCCTTACCATCGATTGTGTTGGAAGGAAATGCAGAGAAGCGAGAGGAGAAGGAAATGAAGGTGATGTTTTCGACATTGGGCAACATGCTGAATGCCCCGTTCGATGTCGAAGGGCACTGGGTATGAGCATGACCGATCCGAAGCAGAGCATATCGTATACGCCCATCGGCGTTATCCGGAGCATCCATGTCAGCCCCGAGCAGACGCCGATCCAGCCCGTGTATTCCTACGGATGCAGGGGTACTGCCGAGATATTCGAGCAATACTGCGAGGGATTGAGCGATCTGGATGGATTCTCGCATATCATACTGATCTATCACTTTCACCGGGCAGGTCCTGCGCAAATGATGGTCAAGCCCTTCCTCCAAGACAAGCTCAGAGGCCTGTTCTCCACCAGGGCACCCAACCGGCCGAATCCCATCGGCCTGAGTATCGTGAAGCTCCTTTCCCGGGAGGGGCCGGTGCTCCACCTGGACTGCGTGGATGTTCTCGACGGCACCCCTCTGCTCGATATCAAGCCCTATGTGTCGCGGTTCGACTGCATCAGGGAGACGAGGTGCGGCTGGCATGACGAGGTAGACGAAAACGAGGCGCAGAGACGGGGTTTGCGCGGCTACCTTCCCGGAGACTGCCCTGAGAAAGACAGGTTATGATCCTGGCAGTGGCATCCGGCAAGGGGTGCACCGGCGAGGTCGTCATGTCAGACGAACCGGCCCGATTGGCGGGACAACATGCCCGGTAATCACCATGATCCTCGATGCCGACCTGATCATCCCGCTCACCAGGTCCATGCCCTCCTGCCCATACGACCTGAAGTTTTTCTTCGATATGGTCAGAGAGCTCAAGCTCACAACGGTGCGGTAATCAACTGCGCCGGGACCTGAGACGACCGGACCCAGACATGACCCCCTTATGCCAGGCTGCACGCCAGCACTGCCGCTCCGATCGCGCCGTTGGTCTGGGCGTATTCGGTGACCTTGACGGGCGAGCCGAAGCGTTTTTCTAGCGCCCTGACTACGCCGATGTTCCTGGCCACGCCGCCGGTCATCATGATAGGGGTGTCCACGGCAAGCCTCTGCGCCATGGCATACACACGCGAGGCAACCGAGTCGTGGATGCCCGCAATGATGTTCTCGCGCTGCTCGCCCCTTGAGATGAGCGAGATGACCTCGGACTCGGCAAAGACCGTGCAGATGCTGCTGATCTTCGCCGGGTTCCCAGACTGGAGGGAGAGCTCGCCGAATTCGTCCAGATTCACCTCCAGGGCCCGGGCCATGACCTCGAGAAACCTTCCGGTGCCCGCCGCGCACTTGTCGTTCATCACGAAGTCAGTGACCTTGCCTGTTGCATCGATGATCAGGGCCTTGCTGTCCTGCCCGCCCACATCCACAACGGTGCGGACGTTAGCGTCGAGAAAGTGTGCGCCGGCGCCGTGGCAGATGATTTCGGTCATTGATTTGTGGGCGAACTCCACGCTGTTTCTGCCGTAGCCTGTCGAGACGATTCTGTCGATCGACGAGGCCTTGAGCCCGAGCTCCCGGGTGAGATCATCGAATATCTTTCTGCCGGCCAAGCCGGCATTGTAGCCGGTAAAGCCCACCCTGGTTCCCAGAATGACGCCGTCTTCCAGTATTGCCGCCTTTGTCGTGATCGAGCCAATGTCTATTCCCGCGGTCTTCAAAATCGCCCTTACCTTTCCATTCAATGACGGTTTTTTTAAGCCTTTGCCGGTTGATTCCTGTTTAGAGTGCCCATTTTAAAAGGATCTCAGCTCTTAAAAACAGGCTCCATCTCTTCCGGTGAATTGTTCTATCCGGCTTCAGACCGCGCTCGCCCCGCCGTCAACCACGATGGTCTGGCCTGTGATGAAGGAAGATCCCGGCGAGGCGAGGAAGAGCACAGGATGGACCACATCCACGGGCTCGGCGATCCTGCCCAGGGGAACGGCCTTGACAATCTCCCGGTAGATGCCCTCATCCGACCAGAAGGGTTTGCTGAAATCGGTCCTCACCATGCCGGGGGCCACAGCGTTGACCTGGATGTTGAAACCGGCGAGCTCGCTTGCCAGAACCTTGGTGAGCATCTCCACCCCTGCCTTGGCGATGCCGTATACCCCCATGCCGGGCGAGGCCTTTCTGCCTGCGATGGATGACACGTTCACGATCTTGCCCGCTTTCTGTTCGCGCATGATGCGCGCTGCAGCACGCGAGCACAGATAGGTGCCATTGAGATTGGTATCCACGATCTTCTGCCACAGGTTCAGATCGGTGTCGGCGATCCCGGGGGTGATCAGGTTCATGCCCACATTGTTCACGAGCACGTCCAGCCGGGAGTGCCGCTCTTTGACCGCGGCGAAGAGACGCTCGACATCCGCCTCCCGGGCCACGTGGGCCTGCACGGTCATGAGATCTCCGCCGGGCAGGAGTCCCTTCGCGGCATCGAGGTTCTCCTGCTTCCTTCCGCAGATCACCACCCGCGCGCCCTGCTCGAGCAGCGCCCGGGCGATCTCGAGGCCGATGCCCCTGCTCCCGCCGGTTACCACGGCCACCTTGTCCTTCAGATCGTAGCGCATTTCACCCATGTATTTCATTCCTCCTTCTGATTCTACCGTGCCGTTCCCGCTCCCGGCCCCCGCTTCCTGATCACCTCCATGAAGGCGTCGATCCGGGTCAAGGCCTGGCTCTCGGAGAAGCTGCGCTCGTCCACCATATGGGATTCGAGCATCATGCAGGGTATGCCCTTTTTCTCCTGGACCATGCGCATGAGGTCGTACTGGCCGAACGAGTAGGGCTTGCAGCTCCGGTTCGAGTGCATGACCAGGCCGTCGACCTCGTACTTGTCGATCATCTCGAAGATGGTCTTGGCCATCTCGTCCACCCCGATGTTGAGATAGATCCGGGTGTAGGCCTCGGCCATGGAATCGATGAAGTCGTTCTCGTCGATGTATTTCATGGAGCCGCACCAGGCCGTGGTGTAGGTGTCGGCCACCAGACAGGCCCCGTGGGACGCGAAGGTGTCGGAGAGCCACTTCAGCCGGTACCACACCGGCAGGTTGTCCCACAAAAGACGGTATCGCTCGTTCTCTACGGCGCTGATGCCCTGGCTCACCCGCTCCTTCATTTCTTCGAGGAGCTCGGTGTAGAAGTTCACCACCTTGTCGGTGCCGCGCAGGGTTACGATGAGCGCGAGGAAGAAGAACGCATCGAACGCGGTCATGGGAGACGGCCGGTGAGCCGCCGCGTCCAGGACCTCCTGCCAGAGCTGCTGGCCCTTCAATGAGAGCCTGCCCACCTCCATGCTCCGGTCGAAATCGAACTTCTTTTTGCACACGCCTTCGAGAAAACTGATGTACTCGTCGATCTGAGCCCGGACATAGCGCCTGGCCTCATCGGCAAAGTCCACGTGGCAGAACGGGGTGTCGAAGATGAAGAGCGGGACATTGAAGAGCCTGGCCTGGACCTCATACCACTTCATGACCGTGCCGCATATGTTGTTGCAGCATATGAGCATGTCGGGCTTCGGCAGGCCGCCGATCGGGCCGCCGTTCTCCAGAGCGCACGCGATGTCGGCCCGGGCATAGGAGCACAGGTCGGTGCTGTATCCCAGGGCCTCGGCCTTGGCGCAGAGGTCGCCCCCCATGTGGGACGCGCCGATCATGGCCCCGTAGTTTTCCGGGTACACCGGGATGACGTCCATGACGATGAGCGGCTCGACCGGACCACCACTCGTGATCCACGCCACCTTTTTCCCGGTCTGGTCCGCGGTCTTGGCCTCGATGTAATACTCGGTCATGATCTCGCGCATCCTCTTGGCCGACCTGAATTTTCTCTTTTTTTCGGCATCTGTTTGCGACATGGCTTATCCCTCTCTTCCGGTCTGTGAGGTTTCGGCGTGCACGGCACCGGTTTTAGGCCCGAGCATTTGGGTAAAGGTCTCGATCCGGGTGAGGATCTGCCCTTCAGGGGGAAGACTGTCTTCGATCTCCAGCAGCATGGAGGGGATTCCCATGTCTTTGAAACATTCTTTCAGGTATGGGTAATCGAAGCTGTGGGGATCGCAGAACTTGAGATAGAGGAAGATCACGCCTTCCACCCCGTGCTTTCGGGCCTGTGAGGCGAGGAGCTCTCCCCTTGCCGTAGGCGATTTGTGCTTTGACGGGCAGACCTGCCGCTCGAAGAGGCGATCTGCAATCGCGGCGATGGGATCGCCCTCTTCCCGGATCGCCCCTGAGAACCAGCGGGTGCCGGTGCACAGGTCGTCCCAGACCACCTGCCCTCCCGAACGCTCGATGAGTTCGTAGATGTCAGGGTGGTTGCATGCGTTGCCCACCAGCATGAGCCGTCTGCCCCTGCCCTCGCGGCCGGGCACACTCTCCCGAAGCTCCTGCAGAAGGGTCTGAAGCTTGTCTCTGAGCACATCCCTGTCCATGACCATGGACGTCCTGACGATCGAGAAGAGCTCTTGCCCGGAAATGATTCCTGGATTGCGGGACTTGAGCTCGTAGATCTCGCTTAAGTAAGAACGGATGGTATTAAAGGTCCTGATGGACGATCTCATGCTCTCTTCGGTGATTACAAGGTCGAAGTAAGATTCCAGATCTCTTTTGAACCTCTGCAGCACGTCGATCAGATACTTCCTTGCGTTCTCGCCTGTGAGCTTGACCGGGAGCACCACGTCGGCAAAGAAGCCGTGGCTGGTATTGAGACGCCAGATATCGGAGAGCCGCTGGATGGAATCGCAGGTGTGGGGAAAGACGGTGCCGTCGAGATAGTCGAGCCTGCCTGTCAACGACTCGGCGAGCGCTCCGCGCACGAGCGAGCAGCAATAGGCCTGCAGGTGCCTGTCAGCGATCCCGGAGTCGCCCCCGGTGCCGAAGAGCCGTATGGGATGCAGCCCGGCTGCGTGGATGATCTCCTCGGGCGCGTAGGAACAGTAGTACCCGATCACGGACCGTCCCGACGCCCTGATCCTCCGGGCATATGCGCCTGGATCGGCGGCGACCTCGATGAATTCGTTCAGTATGTCCATGTAAGATCCTCCGTACTGATATGGAACAACAGATAAAGAGCCGGATCATGCCTTCAGACAGGCACTTCGCCGACACACCTCGGATTGCATCTCCCCGGCAGGTCCGTGGAAAATCCGCCATAGCGGCATCAGGACACCTCCCGGTCGAACCGGGATGATTATATCAGCACGCAGCTGTTCCTTTCAACGGAAAAACAGCTTAGAATAACTTATAGTAATATGATATGCTATTGTCATAGAATGCTTCCAGGGAGGGCGCTATGAAGAAGATTTCGGTCCCATCCAGGCTCTGGTATGAGAACAATGAGCGCGAGCTCTCTTTTCCGGAACAGTGGGAGGTCAACAACCTCACCTCTCCAGGGTTCGAAAAGCCCGGTCTGAGCCCTGAAGAAATCAGGGCGAAGGTGGAGCAACCAATCGAAGGCCCTCCCCTCGAAGAGCTCGCAAAGGGGAAGAAGCAGGCCGTGATCGTGTTCGACGACATGACAAGGCCCACCCCGGTAAAAGACGTAGCGCCGTTCGTTCTCGAGGCCCTTCACCGCGCCGGGCTTGAGAAAAACCAGATCAGATTTCTCTGGTCCCTGGGCTCGCACGGGGCCTACGACATGATCAATGCCCGCAAGAAGCTCGGGGACGAGATTGTCGAGAACTACGCGGTATACAACCACGATCCGTTCCAGAACACCGTGCGCGTGGGGAGGACCCCCACCGGGGTCGAGCTCTGGTTCAACCGTGAGTTCATGGAGTGTGACCTCAAGATCGGCATCGGCTGCATCACGGCCCACGTGCACGTCGGCTTTGGCGGGGGCGCCAAGATCATCCTGCCGGGCGTGGCAGGGATCGAAACCATCAATCAGTTCCACAACCAGCTCTTCCGCGACCCGGGCAGAACGGGCCTGGGGAACTTCGACAACAACATCATGCGGGCCGAATGTGATGCCGCAGGCGAGATGGCCGGGCTTAATTTCAAGATCGACTGCCTGATCAATCGCCGGGGCCAGATCGTGAATCTCTATGCCGGGCCGTTCAAGGCCACCCACCAGGCGGGCGCGGACGAAGGCAAGGACCACTACGGCATCCCCTTTTCCAGCGGCTATGATATCGTGGTGTGCAATGCCTACGGCAAGGCCAATGAGTCCGCCATCGCCCTGCTGCTTGCCCTCACGACCTTGAAGCCGGGCGGACAGGGCACCGCGGTGCTCATCTGCGACGCACCCGAGGGCCAGGTGCCCCACTACGTCATGCGCTCATGGGGAAGCGGCTATGGCGGCAGGCACTATGCCCACAGGAACCCGGGGTTCATCCCCATGCTCATGAAGAGGCTCATCGTGCTCAACCCTTTGCCCGACCGGACGAGCCTGGACCTCATCTGCCACAACGACGACGCCGTTGTGGTCAAGACCTGGGACGAGGTGATCTCGCTGCTCAAGCAGGACTATCCAAATGAGGCGCGGGTCGCCGTGGTCCAGGACGGCACCATGCAATACATGAAGCCGCCTGCCTGAAAAACAGGTCCCCCTTCTCAATAGCGGATTTTCTGCTATAAAGATGTAAGAGCGGTGCGCCCGAGTGCGGTCCTCCAGGCCCTTTTCAAGGAGAGCACGCATCATCACGGGCACGGCCATATGCTTACAAATGCCTGTCCGCCGCTTCTCATGGAAGAGGAGAGCACATCATGAGCAGAAAGAAGGACGGTACGCCCATGCCGTGGGAAAACCGGGTTGTCACCCCGCAGGAGGCATTGCGCCACATCGAACCCGGAATGAAGATCTTTCTTGGCACCGGCGTTGCCGAGCCCCGGACCCTGGTGAAGCACCTGATGGCATCGGACGAGCCCAATCTCCAGGACCTTGAGCTGATCCAGCTCGTGAGCCTGGGCGACGTGATCACCATGAAGGAGCTCCAGACCCAGAAGTTCAGGCTCAAGACCTTCTTCTCGGGCTGGGTGGCGAGCGAGGCCATCACTCAGGGATACGTCGACATGATACCGAGCCGGTTCGCGCGGATCCCGGCCCTCATCGAGTCCCGCATGTTGCCCATCGATGCGGCGTTCATCCAGATCACGCCTCCCAACGAGGCGGGCTATTGCAGCCTGGGTATGGCAGTCGATACCGCGCGCTATGCCATGGATCAGGCATCGCTCGTGATCGGCGAGATCAACCGCGATGTGCCGTTCATCTTCGGCGACACCTTTGTGCAGGTCTCCGAGTTCGACTTCCTGGTCCGCTCTCAGGACCCGCCCATCTACTTCAAGAGATGGCCGGTGGATGAGGTGTTCGACCAGGTGGGCGCAAACGTCGCCTCGGTCATCGAAGACGGGAGCTGCCTGAGTTTCTCTATCGGTCCCCTCTACGAGGCCCTGGCGCGTCACCTGGTCCAGAAGCGCAACTTGGGCATCCACTCGCCCTTTTTCACAGACGCCCTCATGGACCTGGTCAGGAGCGGTGCGGTATCGAACCGCAACAAGCGGGTCTACCGCGGGAAGTCGCTCACTTCCTATGCCTTCGGCACAAAGGAGCTCATGGCCTGGCTCGACCGCAACCCCTTGGTGGATTTCCAGGGAATCGACACCGTGTTCAATCCGGTCCAGATCGGCACGAACCCGCGGTTCATCGCGGTCATCCCGGCCCGGAAGGTCGACCTCTCGGGGCGGGTCGCCATGCACATCGGCAAAGGCAACGTGGCCACCACACCGGGCGAGGTGGCCGATTTCGTCAATGGCGCCGAGCTTTCTGAGCGGGGCAGCACCATCTTCGCCCTGCCCAGCCGGAACCTCAAAGGCAGGCCCAACATCGTCCTTTCCGTAGAAGACCTGCCCAACCAGCTCAGCCTGCAGGAGTCCGTGGACATGATTGTCACCGAATACGGCGTGGCCAATATGCGGGGCCGGACCGTGCGCGAAAGGGCCCAGTTTCTCATTGATATCGCCCATCCCGAGGACCGGAAAAAGCTATTCGAGCAGGCCAAGGAAAGGAAGATCCTTTACCCCGACCAGATCTACCTGCCGGAATCCGCCCGCCTCTATCCCTCGGACATCGCCACCAGGCACACATTCAAGGGAGATGTCGAGGTCCGGTTCCGCGCCATCAAGCCTTCCGACGAAGAGGAGATGCGCAGGCTTTTCTACCGGTTCTCTGACAGGACGGTGTATTATCGCTATTTCAGCCCCATCAAGGTCATGCCCCATGCAAAGATGCAGCAGTACGTGAACATCGACTACATCAATACACTCTCCATCGTAGGCCTGACAGGCCCTCCTGAAGAAGAGCACATCATAGCCGAGGCCCGTTTTGTCAAAGACCGGAAGAAGCCCTGCGGGGATGTAGCCTTTGTGGTGGAGGAGCAGTATCAGGGCATCGGGATCGCCACCTATCTCTACGAGATGCTCGTGACCCTTGCCAGGGAGCGCGGCCTCCAAGGTTTCACGGCAGACGTGCTGGCGAGCAACAAGGCCATGATGAAGGTGTTTGAAAAGGGCAGATATCCGGTCCGGGCAACCCTTTCTGAAGGGGCCTACGAGCTCGTCATCACGTTCTGAAGAGCGTCAGAGCTGCTCGATTGTGCTCAGCCGCTCTTCGAACTCGGCGTTGATCCGGTCGAACTCATGGGTGAGTGCTTCGAGTTCCGTGAACAATGACTCGATCTCCTGCTCGCAGACGTGAATCTCCATGGAGATCTCGGATATCCTCTTCCCGTCCCGGGCAAGGGTGGCCTCCTGCATGGCGGCGTGGAGCGTTTTCAGCTTCTTATCGCGGGTGTCGATAGCATTCTCCACCCGGGAGATCTCCTTTTCCAGCGGTCCGAGCATCCGGGAGCGCTCGGTGATGACCCCTGCGCGCCTCTTGCGGAGCTCCTTCTTGTCGAGCTTCTCGCCGTTGTCACGCTCGGGCTTTGCCTTTTTCGCCGATAAGGGGGTCACTTCTTCATCTCCCCATCCGCCCTTTTCGAGAAAGCGCTGATACCCTCCCTCGAACACCTCGATCGAGCCGTTCTTGAATATGATGAGCCGCTCGGCAAGGGCGTGAAGGAACATCTCGTTGTGGGTGACCATGACCACGGCCCCCTCGAAGCTGTCCAGGGCCGCGAGCAGGGCATCGCTCGACTCCATGTCGAGGTGGTTCGTGGGCTCGTCCAGAAGCAAAAGATTCACGGGGGTCGCCAGGAGTTTGCCCAGCATCACCCTGCTCTTTTCACCGCCCGAGAGCACCTCGATCTTCTTCAATGCATAGTCACCCTCGAACAACATGGCCCCGCAGATGTCCCTGGCCTTCTGGCGGTCGATGTCGCTGTAGCTTACGATGATCTCTTCCTCCACAGTCCTCGTGTCAACGAGACTCGACACGTTGGTCTGCTCGAACACACCAAGGACGGTCTTGGGGTTCCGGGTGATCTCGCCGGAGCGAGGGGCGAGGGTGCCTGCCAGCAGCTTGAGCAGTGTGGTCTTGCCCTTGCCGTTGGGGCCGATGATGCACACCTTCTCGCCCGGCCGCAGGGTGATGGTGAAATCCCTGATGAGCTCTGTAGAGGGGTCGTAGGAAAAATTCAGATCCTGGGCGGCGAGCACGTACTTTCCGACAAAGGGCTCATAGCGGAAAGAGAAGTCCAGGGTCTTGATCTTCTCCAGCTTGTCCTTCTTCTCCATCTTCTCCAGGGTCCTGATCCGCGACTGGACCAGGCCCACCAGGCGGGCCTTTGCCCTGAACTGGGAGATGAAGGCCTCCACCTCTTTGCGCTTGCGCTCGTCGTTGATGCGGGTCTTCTCGTACACCTCCTCATCCTGGGCGATCTGGGCATAGTATTTCTCCGTATCGCCCTGGATCTTCCGGATCTTTCTCCGGTGAATCCCCATGGTATGGGTCACGATCCTGTCCATGAAGGTCCTGTCGTGGGTGATGAGCAGGAGCTCGTGGGGCCACGAGATCAGAAAGCGCTCGATCCACCTGATCGAGGTGATGTCGAGGTAGTTGGTAGGCTCGTCCAGGAGCAGGAGATCGGGCTCGGAGACGAGCACCTTGGCCAGGTTCAGTCTCACCTGGTAGCCGCCCGAGAACTCGTAGGGGCTCCGCTGCATGTCCTGCTGGGAAAACCCGAGGCCGGCGAGCACCTTCTCCACCTTCCAGTGCTGTCCCTTCTGCGACTCGGGCAGCCCCTTCATTCCCTCGCCGAGCACGGTGTCTTCGGTGAAGTCAAGATGCTGCCTCACATAGCCCATGCGATAGCCTTTCGGGATCACGATCTGACCCGCATCGGGCGTTTCCTCGCCCACGATCATCCGCAGAAGCGTGGTTTTGCCGTGCCCGTTCCTGCCGACCAGCCCCACCCGCTCTCTGGGATTGATCTTGAAGCTGACATCATCGAAGAGCGTCTGCCGGGCATAGCTCTTGGAGAGATTCTCTGCGCTTATCATGGCGATACCATATAACAGTGGATGGCTCAGTCAAGTTCAATCCTGCTTTTTCAGCGGCCCGGTCTCGGGGGAATCCTTCTGATAAATCGGCTTATATCCGAAGATCCATAGCATCGGTTCAACGGTGCTCCCCGGTCTCCCCTCACCTCAGCGCGACCCGCAGCAGGGGCCAGAGCCGGTCCATTTGCTTTGGCTCGTGGATGAGGCCGAAGATCCCGGCTCGCAGGGTGGAATAGATCAAGTTGTGCCTGTACAGATCGCGCATGGGGGGAGAGCCCTGTATGCTCTGCTCGAGCTTCTTTGTCGTCTCCGCGGTCCATGCACCCGACTGCAGTGCCCCGGCGCCAAGCCTTCCCGCGGTATAACCCATGAGAAAGGAGGTCCTGATCCCGCTTCCTCCCCGAGACTGGACGTGCCCCAGCACATCGCCGGCCATGACGAGCCTGTCTTCGGGGCAGCACATAGAGATCATCCTGCCCATGGGGATCGTGGTTTTGAGCGAATAGAAGGGTGTGGTCCCTTTAATCCTTTCTCCGAATACACGATGGGCTTGGATGAATTCCTCGAACGAGATGGTGCGGGGTTTGCGGCCCCGGGCATAACCCATGAAGATGATCTCGGCCTCGCCCTTTGCACGGGGAAAGATAGTAGCGATGGTCAGGGAGTCGCCGTGGACGTGGAAGTGGTATTCGAACCGGTCGGCCGGGCCGGTGTATCCCCGCACGAGCTGCTTGGAAATGGGCATGTCCATGCCCGTGCGGTCGATGCCCAGGATCCGGGATGAGGGGTCTTCGCACCCGCCGCAGGAGAAGACCGCCTTTGCCTTGAGCTCCTCTTCCATGAAGCCGCTCACCATGGCCCTCACTCCTGCAATCCGGCCCTCTTCCCGGATAAAGCCCACCACGGTGGAGGCGGGCAGGACCCTCGCTCCCGCATCTTCGGCCGTATGCGCCATGGCCTGGATGAAATCAGGCCAGGAGATGATGAGGTTGGGGTTGCTGATGGTGCGGTCTACCCGACTTAAGCCGGTGTGGGAGAAGTATGATCTTTTGTTGATCCGGCGGATAGTCTGTTTCTCGAAGAACCCTCCTCCCAACAATGCATCCATCTCGCGGTCGAAGCGGATGGTCTCCCCTCTTCTCTTCGCTCCGATCCTGTCCTGCATCTCGAGGACGGCCACATCCACCCCATGCCGGGCAAGGGCCAGTGCGGTGCCGAGCCCTGCGGGGCCTGCGCCGATCACCAGTGCATCGGCAAAGAATTTTCCCCCCATCTCTCCCTCCTCATGTCATTTGTCCGCGCATGTACTCCTCTCTCGTGCAGGTCTTTTTCAGGAGCTTGCGGAAGTCCTTGAGTTCGGTGGCCCTGATGAAGTGATCAAGGTCTTCGTACTCATCCCCCAGCGGCAGAAAGGCGGCCTGCATGCCCCGCGACTCAACGAGGTCGGCGGATTTCAGCATCAGATCCTTCCTTTCTCTGCCGCTGCCCAGGCAGAGGATGCACCTCCTGGTCCCGTACGATGCGATGGTGTCGCATTGGCCCGCGCTCAGGCCCGATTTGCCGACGCCCGCCACAGGAATGAGGCCGATCCGGTCTACCAGGAGCGCGTCGAGGAACCCTTCCACCACGAGCAGGTCCTCGCTGCCCCGGTGTTTGTACAGGAGAAAAGGAGAATCTCTGAGAATGGACAGGTCGGTCAGCGCCCGGTAGGCCTCCGGCCCCTTTTTCGTAACGTCCCTTCCGATCATCCCCATGAGCCTGCCCGCAGTGTCTCGGTAGGGGATGGTAAGCCTGAACTCTTCGGCATCGCGCGACCATACGGCATCCAGCACCTTGTCGAGGAATTCGTCGGTCAGCCCCTGAGACACGAGGTATTCCCGGGTCTGTAGGTAGCCGGGATAGAAGCCGAACGAGGAGCCCTCAACCTCCCCCATGGCATATCTCCGGTTGTACAGGTAGAAGAGCTCCCTTTCACCGGCAGGCGAATAGAGGCTGGTGGTGAAGAAGCCAGCCATGAGCTCGAGCAGGATGGTCCGGCTCAGCTCGTCGTCCCATGCATTCTTGTCATAGGCGACCGGATCGATCCCAGCCTCCCCGGCCAGCAGCCGGAGCGCTCCGAAGAAATCCATTCCCGTCTTGAGCTGGAGATAGCCGAGCCAGTCTCCCCGCGCGCCGCACACAAAGCAGAAATACTCCGGCCTGTCCGGGTAGATGATAAAGGTGGGGTGCTCGTCTTCATGGAAGGGGCAGCGGGCGATAAGGCTGTCACCCTTTTCCTGAAGCCCTTCCAAGTCCTGAAAGAGTTTTTTCTGATACTGTCTGCTCAGCAGGGTGCCGTATATGCGCTCGATATCTCGGATCATCCGGAGAGCTCCTCGCCCTGTAGTATGAACATCCTGTTTTTTTAACGGTATTCACACTAATTTGCAATGGGGGAGTGGCGCGATGCACGTGTGCTATAAAGATGTTTGACGGCATTGCCGGCTCAAGGGATGCGCTCAGGCCGCCATGCCCCTGATCTTGAAGAAATTGCTGATCGTCCGGTCCTTGTCTTCCCACATCCTGTTCAGCCATTCCTGGAAGTGCTCCTGGTAGCGGGGGTCGTTGCTGTAGTCGCCCAGAAGGTCCGGGGTGATGGGGATCGTCTCGACCCGGACGACCACTTCGGCCTGAGAGCTGCAGAGAAACTGCCAGAAGGTCTGCACGCCTTTGGGATAGATGATCGTCGTGTTGAGGATATGGTGCAGGTGCTGTCCCATGGCGGAGAGGACAAAGGATATGCCGCCCGCCCTGGGCTTGAGCAGATGGACAAAGGGCGAACCCTGGGTCTTGTGCTTGGCCGGGGTGAACCTGGTCCCTTCGACAAAGTTCATGACCGCTATCGGCATCCTGCTGAAGCGCTCGCACGCCTTTTTTGTGATCTCGAGGTCCTTTCCGCGCATGTGGGGGTTTTTTTCGAGATACTCCTTGGAGTAGCGCTTCATGAAAGGGAACTCCAGTGCCCACCAGGCGAGCCCCATGATCGGGACCCAGATGAGCTCCTTCTTGAGAAAGAACTTGAGCATGGGGATCTTCCGGTGAAACACCTTCTGGAGGATCAGGATATCGACCCATGACTGATGGTTTGACACCACCAGATACCACCCCTTTGCATCCAGGCCTTCGATGCCGCTCACGTCCCACCTGATCCTTTTGGTCAGGGCTATGTTCATATTGTTGAAGGCGATCCAGCGGGTCGCGATAGCGTTCAGAACAGCGTTGCACCAGTCCTGCCAGGCACGGACCGGAACGAGGAACTTGCATGCCGCCAGGGGGAAGAGGAAGGTCCCCCAGAAAAGGGTGTTTACGACAAAGAGCAGAAACGAGAGACTGCCGATAAAAACAGGCGGCATGAGCGAGAGAATCCTTCCGTGCGCGGCACGGAACCTTTCGGAAAGAGTCGGTGTATTCATACACATCCTTATAAGAAAAATATAATTCCGGCATGCCCTCGCTCAACCCGGCAGCAAATAACTTAACTCGGCTTGAGGGCTAAGGCCGGTAATACATGAGAAATGTATACCATGCCCTGCCTTGGGATGAATGTAAAAGCTGTGCAAAATGCCGCATACAGGAAGGGTCAAGATAAAAAAAGGGGCTGCCCCTTTCACAAGGCAGCCCCTTTTTCATGTTAGTTCCAGACAATCAGCCCGATCAGTCGCAGAGCTCGAAGACCGCTGCCGCACCCATGCCGCCGCCGATGCACATGGACTCGACACCGTACTTCACGCCGCGCTCTCTCATCCCGTTCGTGAGCTGAGCGCAAAGCTTGGCGCCGGTGCATCCGAGCGGATGGCCAAGGGCGATGGCGCCGCCGTTGACATTGATGATCCGCTTGTCGCTGTCAGACACCCACAGCTCTTTCTTTTCATAGAGTCCGAGCTGCTGGAACGAGTAGATGCACTGGGATGCGAATGCCTCGTTGACTTCCCACAGGCCGATATCCTCGACCTTCAGGCCGGCCATCTTCAGGGCCTTGGGGATCGCGTAGGCGGGGCCTACGCCCATCTCGTCCGCCCGGCAGCCTGCAGTGGTGTAGACCACGAGCTTGGCCAGGGGCTTCACGCCGAACTTCTTCACGGCCTCGCCGCTCATGATCAGCGAGCAGGCGGCGCCGTCAGTGGTCTGGGAGGAGTTGCCCGCCGTGACCGAACCCATTGCCGCAAAGGCCGGTCTCAGCTTGGCGAGTCCTTCTATGGTGGTTGGCCGAACACCGTCGTCGAAGTCCTGGATAAAGGTTTCTTTCACGGTGATGCCGTCCTTTTCTACAAACCGCACGGCCTCGGTGGGGACGATCTCTTTGAACTTCCCTGCCTTCTGTGCCTGAGCTGCCTTGGCCTGGGAGTGGAATCCCCACTCGTCCTGCATCTCGCGTGTGATCTTGTAGCGATTGGCCACGTTTTCTGCGGTCATGCCCATGGACATGTAGACTTCAGGGCTCTTCAATGCCTGCTCCGGATGAGGCCGGGGAAGGTTGCCGCCCATGGGAACGATTGACATCGACTCCAGGCCGGCGCCGATGGCGACGTCGCAGTAGCCTGCCATGATCCTCATGGCCTGCAGCGCGATCGCCTCAAGGCCCGAGGCGCAGAACCGGTTGACGGTTGCGCCGCAGGTGCTGTCCGGGAACTCCGCGATCTGGGCGATGACGCGGCCGATGTTCAGGCCCTGCTCAGCCTCGGGGAATGCACATCCTACCAGAATATCCTCTACGTCTTTTTTCTCGACACCGGGCGTCCTCTCCATCAGACCGTTCAGAGCGCTCTTCAAGAGGTCTTCAGGCCGAGTGAATGCAAAGGCTCCTTTCCCCCTTCTGCAACCCGGGGTCCTTACCGAAGTAACGATATACGCTTCTCTCATTGGTATTCCTCCTGTTTTCTACAGTCCATCACTACAAGAATAACGGTTTGCCGGTCTTCATGATATTCTCGGCCATCTTCTGGGTGTTCTCCGTCTTCCACAGGTCGACAAAGGCCTCACGCTCGAGCTTCATGAGGTGCTCTTCGGTCACTGCGGTGCCGGAAGGAACATCGCCGCCGGACATGCAGACCGCGATCTTCTTCGCGATGAACTCCATGTGAGGTGTAATGTATCCGCCGCCTCTCATGTTCTGCATCTCGGCCCACACCATGCCGACCGCTTCGCGGCCCAGCACTGGGATCTTGGTCTTCAGGGGCGGTGCATAACCGTCATCGACCATCTTGAGTACCTCTTTCTTGGCCTCGCCGATGAGGTTGTCCTTGTTCATGACGATGCGGTCGGTGGCTCTCAGGAAGCCTTTGTTGCGTGCGTCTGCAGCCGAGTTGGAGACCTTGGCCTGCGCGACGTTCATGAATGCGGGCAGGAAGAATGCCGCCAGATCGGTGATCTTTGCCGCCTCAGGCTTGGACTCGACATAGCGCCGCCAGAGGTTGATCATTCCGCAGCCGCCGGGTACCAGGCCCGCGCCGATCTCGACCAGACCCATGAAGAGGTCACTGTTGGCGACTATCCTGTCGGCAGCGAGACAGACCTCGCAGCCTCCTCCCAGGGTGAGGCCGAACGGAGCCGCAACCACGGGGTACCGGCTGTAGCGGGTATTCATGATCCCCACATGGACCAGTCTGATGAATGAATCGATCTCGCTGAAATTGCCTGCCTTGGCGAGGCTCAGCATGTAAGCGAGGTCTCCGCCGGCGGAGAATGCCGGAGGCATGCCGCCCGCCTGGTTGCCGATGACCATGCCCACGCCGTTCTTGTCGACGTATTCACCGGCCTTCTGCATGAATTCCACCATCTCCTTGTTGATGGCATTCATCTTGGAGTGGAACTCGAGGCAGAACACGTCGTCGCCGATGTCGATGAGCGAGCAGGAAGGCGTGGTCAGAACGACCTTGTTCTCTGCCTTGAAGGTGTCGAGGTTCAGGGCCTTGGGGCTGGTCTTTACTTCCTTGTAGGAGCCGGATGCAAAGTCGAAGTAGAACTTCTTGCCCTTCTCGATCTTGTAGAAAGAGGTGGCGCCGGATGCGAGCATCTTCTTGACGTTCTCCGGGACCTTCATCCCGTCTTTCTCCATCTTCTCGACCGACTCTTTCACCCCGATGGCATCCCAGCTCTCGAAGGGACCCATTGCAAAGTTATAGCCCCACTTCATGGCATTGTCGATCTCGACCACGGTGTCGGAGATCTCAGGGATGCGGTTCGCAGCATAGATGAACCCGCCCGCAGCGACCTTCCATGCAAACTTGGCGGCCTTGTCGTCGCCATAGAGAAGGGCCTTCATCTTCTCGGGCAGGGTCGCAGCCTTCTTTGCTGCTGCGAGGCTCGGATAGTCTGCCTTGCCGTATTCGACATATTCGCCGGTCTTGTGGTCGATGACCTTGCGCACCTTCTTCCAGTCGGGCGTGATCTCGGTCTTGTAGAAGCCGGCCTTGGTCTTGTTGCCGAGCAGCTTCTTCTCGACCATGGTTTTCACAAACTCGGGAACCTTGAAAACCTCGCGCTCTTCGTCGTTCGGGCACATGTCATAGGTGTTCTGCGACACGTGGGTCATGGTGTCGAGGCCGACCAGGTCGGAGGTTTTGAAGATGGCGGTCTTGGGACGGCCCATGGGCGGTCCAAACAGCTCATCAACCTCGGGGATGGTGAGCCCTTCCTCGAGCATGACCTGCATAGTCTTGCCGATGCCGTGGATGCCGATCCGGTTGCCGATGAAGTTCGGCGTGTCCTTGGCCCACACGATGCCCTTGCCCAGCATCCGCTCGCCGAAGTCGGCCACGAAATCCAGTACTTCCTTCTTCGTGGCTTCGCCCGGGATGATCTCGAGCAGGTGCATGTAGCGCACCGGGTTGAAGAAGTGGGTGCCCAGGAAGTGCTCCTTGAACTCCTTGCTGCAGCCCTCTGACATGGCTTTGAGCGGGATGCCCGAGGTGTTGGAAGAAACGATGGTGTTCGGTGAGCGGATGGCATCGATGCGCTTGAAGAGATCGTTCTTGATCTTCAGGTTCTCTACCACGACCTCCACGATCCAGTCGCACTCTTTGAGCTTGTCGAAGTCATCCTCCAGGTTTCCGGTGCTGATGCGGGCAGCGTCCGCCTTTGAGAAGAAGAGCGGCGGCTTTGCCTTCATGGCGGCTTCCAGACCGGCCGTGACGATCCGGTTCCTGGCTTTGGGATCCTTCTTCTCCTCATCTTTCAGGTCGAAGGGCACGATGTCCAACAGCAGTACGTCGACACCCGCGCCTGCCATGAGGGCGGCTATGCCTCCCCCCATGATACCAGACCCGATAACCGCGGCCTTTTTGATTTTCCTGACCATTACTACCTCCTCCGTATATGGGTTATTTAAGGTAACTTCGCCAGCATGAATCGCCATTCAGTTTATCAGGTTGACCTGTCGAAGTCAATAAATTGATGGGAGTAGAAAAAGAAAATACTGAAAGGGGATGTTCCGCATACGGCAGAAAAAGGCTCCAGCTTTTCATTGCCCGGACATGGTGAGCAGTGCAGGGAATGCATGCCGCCAGCCTGAAAGAGATTATTCAGTTGTGTAAGATATGAACATACCCCATGAATTTTCACCTTTTTCTTCCATTGCAGGCAAAGGTTCTTTGGAGTATGTTCTGATGCTTGATGAGAACGATTGCTGTCGCTTCTGAGGAAAATCACGTATGGACGGACAAGGCATGAAAAAGCGACGGGCCTGCGCAGGAAAATCAGCGCCGCGGCCGGCCCGCAGGAAGGAGCCCGACGGCAAACCCTGCCTGGGCGATGACTACGAGCTCCTGGACAGCGGCGGCGGAAGAAAGTATGAACGGTTCGGACCGTACCGGCTCATCCGGCCCAGCGCCCAGGCCATCTGGCGGCCCCAGAAGGACACGTCCTGGTGGGACGAGGCCGATGCCTCTTTTGACCGGAGACGGGGAAACCAGTGGCGTCTGAAGAGGCCTTTGCCCGAGGAATGGTCGATCACGGTCTGCGGCATGCGCTTCAGGCTCTCACCCACGGATTTCGGGCACCTGGGCATCTTTCCCGAGCAGCGGGACCTCTGGGGCTGGATCACCTCCATGGTGGAGAAGGCCCAATCTGAGGAGCGCACCCAGCCGGTGTCCGTGCTCAATCTCTTCGCCTATTCGGGCGGGGCCACCATGGCCGCCGCCAGGGCAGGGGCGAGGGTCTGCCACGTGGATGCATCCAGGGGCATGGTGAAATGGGCACGCGAGAACACCTCGCTCAACGGCCTCGATCAGGCGCCCATTCAGTGGGTTGTGGAGGATGTGAACAAATTCCTCGATCGTGAGATCAGACGAGGCAAGCATTACGATGCCATCATTCTGGACCCTCCGACCTTCGGCCACGGAAGGCGTAGCGAGATCTACAAGATCGACCGGGAGCTGGCATCCACCCTGGAGAAATGCTGGGCCCTCATGTCGGAAGACCCCTGCTTTCTCCTGCTCACATCGCACACCCCTTCCCTTACCCCTGTTGCGCTGGCCAATTTCTTGAGGGTGGTGAGCAGGTCTTTCCGCAATTCCTGCATCGAAGAGGGAGAAATGCTGCTGACCGGATCGCCCGATGTGCTCCCCGTGCCCAGCGGCACCTATGCACGGTGGTTTCCCGGACCGTGCCGGGAGAGCGGCCGGTGAACCTCCCGGATGCAGCACCCTGCCTGGAGGTGCTCTATGAAGACAATCACCTCCTCGCCCTCAACAAGCCGTACGGCCTCCTGACCCAGCCGGCCGGCGGCTCCCGCGACAGCCTGGAAGACCGCGCCAGGGCGATGATCAGTAAAACCAGGCACAAGCCCGGCAATGTGTTCCTCCACGCGGTGCACCGGCTCGACAAGGTGGCGAGCGGTATCACCCTCTTTTCGCTCACGGGGAAATCCCTGAGCCGGATGAACGAGCTGATGCGCAGGCAGGAAATAAAGAGAATATACCATGCCGTGTTCACCGGGAACCTTCCTCGTGATCAGGGAACACTCGAGCACTTTCTCAGGCACTCACGGCTCAAATCAGTCCCCGTCGACAGATCTCACCCGGGCGCAAAGAGAGCCGTACTCGAATACCGGGTCATCGCCCGCTCGGGCAGGCTCACCCTGGCGGAGATCACGCTCGAAACAGGCAGGTATCATCAGATCAGGGCCCAGCTCGCGGCCTCGGGTTGTCCGATCGCGGGAGACAGTGTCTATGGAAGCGCAGAAGGGTATGCAGCGGGCGGAATAGCGCTGCACCACCGGAGAATGGAGTTTCTCCACCCGGTGAGGAAAGAGCGCCTGATCATAGAGGCCCTCTATCCCGATCCCTGGCCCCTGTTTCCGGCCGGCGGCGATACGCGTCAGTACCCTCCACAGTGATCCGCAAGGAGGCCTTAAGACCTTAAGGTATTATTATTTTTCAGCACCTGACGATAATAAGGGGTGTATGCACCCGGGGGCGAACTCAAGAGATTCCATGACAGTCCAGAAGCTGGATGGGGCCGGCGTTATCACTGCTCCGAGACGGAAACGGACGGGTACACCTGATGTATTATAAGGAAATTCCCTATCCCATTGTCCGCGAGGGACAACACTGCCCCGTGGACCTCTATGTGAAGATCAGGAACGACTACCGGCTCTTTGCAGCCAAGGGCGCGCTGATCACCCGCGAGCACTGCCGGATTTTTTCCCGTGGCAATACCACCTTCTACATCTGCTCGTCGGACAGCGAAAGCGCAGAGGAGTTCCTGAAATCACTGCTTACCGACCTGGTCACCGATCCGCATCTGGAGCCCGAGGCAAAGGCGGACATCATCTATTCGAGCTCCATGAGATCCATCAGGCAGGTTTTTCAGGGGCTCAACCACAAGACCCTCAGAGAGATCGAGAAGACCTCTGAATTCGTGGTCAAGCTCATTCTTTCAGACAAGCGGGTCATGAACGAGCTCGTCAAGGTTAAGAGCCATGCCCATTTCACCTATCAGCACTCGGTGAAGGTGGGGATATTCGGCACTTGCCTGGCCGTACACCTCTTCGGTGAAGGAAACGGAGACCACAACCTTCAAGCCCTGAGCACCGCCCTGTTTCTCCACGACATCGGCATGACCAGGGTCCCCCGCAAGATCCTGGAGAAGAGAGAGCCCTTGAGCGACATGGAGCACCAGATCGTCATGAAGCACACCGTCTGGGGTCACGACAGGCTCATGAACGCCAACTATCTCACAAGCCAGGCGGCATCGGTCGTGCTCTTCCACCATGAACGGTGCAACGGCAAGGGGTACCCCTTCGGGAAAACCCGGGAGGATATTCCCCTGTACGCACGGATTTGCGCAATAGCCGATACCTTTGAGACCCTCACCTCATCGGTGTCGTCGAGCAGTCCCATGACCCCCTTCGAGGCACTGACTGTCATGCAGCGGGACATGGCGGGCGCCTTCGACAACCGGCTTTTCCGGGCCTTTGTAGAGATGCTGGGCTCCTGTTGATTCAGTCACTGTCAAACCGGACGAACACCCCCTCCGGGGTTCTTCTGATAGCGGCAAGTCTGATCCTCCTGTGGTTTTTTCAAAACATATAGAAAGATAATCAAAGCATGAGAAAGCATGGGAAAGCATGCGCAGGATTCAAGAGCACCATCGGCATATCCTGGCACGGTCAAAAGCTGACTGGAACGGTGCAAAACCCTCATTGTGTTTTTCTGCAGAAGGAATAAGAAGACCCTCACAGCAAAGATATTTTTTGAAAAAACAGGGGGTTTGAGAATATGAGGGGGATCTTTACAAAAGCAGTGGCAGTTTCTGTGCTGGTGTTGCTGGTTTTCTCTGCCGGGTGCGCAAAATACTTCACCGGCACCGGCGCTACGGACGGATCTGCCGGGCAGCAGACGATGAGCATGCCTGCCGGCGGTGAGCAGGTGCCGTCCGGAACCGTTGCAACACTTTTCGACAGCAAGAAAATCTACTTCGAGTTTGACAAGCACGACCTCAATCCCGAAGCGCGGCAACTGCTCACCGAAATCGCCGCCTATCTGAAGGAATATGGCGAGCTGCGGCTCGAGATCGAGGGCCACTGCGACGAACGGGGCACCAGCGAGTACAATCTCGCCCTGGGCGAACGCCGTGCCGGTGCTGCCAGGGATTTTCTCGTCACCATGGGAATCGATGCCTCCAGGATAGACACCATCAGTTATGGCGAGGAAAAACCCGAAGACCCCGGCAAGACGGAGGAGGCCTGGGCCAGAAACAGGAGAGCCCAATTCATCTTCAGTCGCTGAGGAATCGTCCTGATCAACGATGAAAAGGCAAATCGGACTTCTCCGGTGCTGTCTTCTCGGCATAGCAATTATCGGGGTGTTGTTCGGCTTTAGCCCATACATAAGCGCTGATGATTCCGGGGAAAAGTATCTGGTCGAAGCCCTTGACAATATCGGAGAGTTGAGGACCTTTGCATGGGCTGTCCATCAGAGCATGATCCGGGACATTCTCAGTGAGAGCGGGCCGTTTACGATCTTCGCTCCGAATGAAGAGGCATTTCTGAACCTGCCCGCCGAATCGATCACGATGTTGTTCAGCCCGGACGACCGCGATGCCTTGGAAGGCCTGCTCGCCTGCCATGTTGCGCCCGATATGGTGCTGAGCTCGAGTGTGATGCACGAATCCGTCACCACCGCCCTCAACGACGAGGTCTTACGCCTCGTCCGAAAGAACGGCTCTGTATATGTGCGCAACGCGCGGATCGTGAAGCCGGATATCAGGTGCAAGAACGGGGTGATTCACATCATCGATCAAGTGATACTCAACGGTGAGTAACCTCACCGAAAACACAAAGAAAGAGGGTAGCATATGAAAAACATCATCACAGGAAAACGTGGAGGTTTCACTGGCATGGGTGTCTTGGCAATCATCGCCGGCTTGGCACTGTGCCTGTCGCTGAGCGCCTGCTCCAAGGCAGAGGAATCGTCTGTGGAGAAGCCGGTGGTGGAAATGATGGATCAGCCCGAAGATACCGCCAGTGCCCCCGCCGCCGGGGAAGAGCTTCCTGCAGCCGATGAGGCCGGTGATGCGGACACGGTCGCTCCCGAAGCCGAAGCAGCGGCCGGCGAATCACCCGCAGCGGAAGCACCGGCTGATGAGTCATCCGCAGCACAGGCTCCTGCAGAAGAGACACCGGCTGCCTCGAGCAACTGACATCTATCCTGCCGGACCAAGCAAAATGCCGGGGGCCTCTCGCCTCCGGCTTTTTTCTTTTCCGGTGATGCGCCCCCGCCGGTCGGGCTTCGAAAGGGGGCATCACCGGTGAATAAAAGGCCTAAGTTCTGGAGAATCTGCCCTTGACAGGGTATGCACTTGAGATCTAAGGTTTTCATGTCAAAGTTCAGGCTGACGCCTTGACGGGAGCTCGGAAAAACCGGGCTGAGAGGGGCCCTTGATCCAAGCATAATGGGAGCTGTGGGCCTGCCCGTGGAACCTGAACCGGATAATGCCGGCGGAGGGATGAAGGCTCATAGGTAAACAAGGCCATCCTCCATCGGGGATGGCATTTTTTCGTTTTGCCTTCCCGAATCCGCCCTTTTTTCAGATCCGCTTCTTCAAAGGCTTGAGGACGTTAGGTTCTGTTTGACGCTGCTGAGCGGAGAGGCTGGGTCGAAGGCTTGTCTTTTAAGGATTCATATCATTGATAGAGTTGCGAGGGATTTATGATGAGACATAGGATCGCACTGCTGTTCGTCTTCCCGATTGCTGTATGTTTCCTGACCGGCTGCACAAAGGATGATGCCGCGAAAGAGGCGCCGGCGGTCACGGTGATGACGCACGACAGCTTCAGCATCAGCACCGGGGTGCTCGACAGGTTCGAGAAGGAGCACGGCATCAAAGTGCGCTTTTTGAAATCGGGCGATGCGGGCGCCGCGCTCAACAAGGCCATTCTTTCAAAGGACCATCCCATGGCCGATATCTTTTACGGGGTGGACAACACCTTCATGAGCAGGGCGCTTGATGCGGATATCTTCGTCCCCTACAGCTCTCCTCTGCTCGCCTCCATAGATAAGTCACTTCTGCTGGACAAGACCAACCGCCTTGTGCCTGTGGACTATGGCGACGTGTGCGTGAACTACGACCGGGCGTGGTTCGAGAAGACCGGGCTTCCCGTGCCCGGGAGCCTGAACGATCTCGCCCGTCCTGAATATGCAGGGCTCCTTGTGGTGGAAAACCCCGCCACATCGTCTCCAGGGCTGGCCTTTCTGCTAGCCACGGTAGGGACCTTCGGGGAGGACGGCTTCATTGAGTACTGGCAGGCCCTGAAGAAAAACCGCGTCCTGGTCACCGACGGGTGGGAGGACGCATACTGGGGCAAGTTCAGCGCAACATCCAAGGGCGGGCGGCCCCTGGTGGTGAGCTACGCGACAAGCCCGGCCGCAGAGGTGTACTTTGCCGAGCAGCCCCCGGAAACGGCCCCCACCGCTGCGATGACAGGCGATGGCACGGCGTTTCGGCAGATCGAGTTCGTTGGCATCCTCAAAGGAACAAAGCAGCCCGAGCTGGCGCGCAAGGCGATCGATTTTCTGCTCGATACACCTTTTCAGCAGGAGATCCCGCTACAGATGTTCATGTTCCCGGCAAACAAAAACGCCCGATTGCCCGAGGTGTTCACCAAGCACGCCCGGCTCGCGAGCAGGCCAGTGATTCTCGACCCCGAGGTCATCGCGAAGAGGCGCGATGCCTGGATACAGGCCTGGACAGAGACCGTGCTCCAGTGAGACCCTCAGGAAGCCGCGCAGCCATTCTCCTGGTCGTCCTTCCCCTTACCTTTCTGGGGGTTTTCTACTTCTACCCCCTCTTCGAGATATTCTCCATGAGCCTCGCGCCCGGCGGCCAGTGGGACCCCGGCGCCATCAGCGCCCTGTTCTCGACCGGCTCTACGCTTAAGGTTCTCTGGTTCACAACCTGGCAGGCCGCGCTGTCAACGGTGTTGACCGTGGCCCTGGCGCTGCCCGCAACCTATGTTTTTGCCCGCTACCGCTTCCCGGGAAAGAGCCTGATCCAGTCGTGCATCGCCGTCCCCTTCGTGCTGCCGTCCGTGGTGGTGGCGGCCGCGTTCAGTGCCCTTCTGGGCGATAAGGGTCTGCTCAACGAATGGCTCATGGGCATCTGGGGGCTTTCCTCACCCCCCATCCGACTCGAACAGAGCCTTGCCTTCATTCTCATGGCCCACGTGTTCTACAACTTCACCGTGGTCTTGAGGATCGTAGGGGGCTTCTGGTCACGGCTGCATCCTGATCTGTCGCACGCGGCACAGGTGCTCGGGGCCTCGCCTTGGAAGGCGTTTTGGAAGGTCACCTTCCCGGTCCTGCGCCCCGGAATCATGGCAGCCTCTCTGCTGGTATTCATCTTCTGCTTCAGCAGCTTCGGTGTGATCCTCATCCTGGGCGGTCCCCGGTATGCCACCATCGAGGTGGCCATCTACCGTCAGGCCGTGCACCTGTTCAACCTGCCCATGGCAGCCGCCCTCTCGCTGCTGCAGATCTGCTTCATGTTCGTTTTTATGTGGGTCTACACAAGACTTCAGAGAAGCGCCTCGGTGCCCTTCACGCCGGAATCGCTCAAAACGACCCAGCGTGACATCGTCACGAACAGGGACCGGATCGTGGTCTGGGGCACGGTTTTTCTCATATTCCTGTTTCTGGGCTCCCCCCTGCTGGCCCTCGTGGTCCGCTCCCTTTCAACGGGTTCGGGGGTTTCGCTGCTCTACTACCGCGCCATCTTCGAAAACATCGGCCAGTCGGTTTTTTATGTCCCGCCTGTAGCTGCCATCGGATATTCGGTGATGTTCGCCCTGGCCGCCCTGGTGATGTCCCTGTGCATCGGATTGCCGGTCGCAATCTTTCTGAGCCGGGACCGCGGACTCGCCACCTCACTGCTCGACCCGCTCTTCATGCTTCCGCTCGCTACCTCCGCGGTCACCCTGGGCTTCGGTTATATCGTTGCGCTGGACGAGCCACCCCTGAACCTGCGCGCCTCGCCGATCATCGTGCCCCTTGCGCACACGCTCGTGGCCTATCCCTTTGTGGTGAGAAGCATCCTTCCCGGTCTGCGGAGCATCCCTGAGCACATCAGGGAGTCGGCTGTGCTCCTGGGTGCGGCCCCGGGCAAGGTGTGGTGGAAGGTGGTTGCGCCCATGGTGAGGAAGTCTCTTGCAGTGGGAGCGATATTCGCCTTTACCGTGAGCATAGGCGAGTTCGGGGCCACGGTCTTTCTCGCCAGGCCCGAGATCCCGACCGTACCGCTTGCCATCTATCGTTTCCTCGGCCAGCCCGGGGCCATGAACTACGGCCAGGCAATGGCCATGAGCACGATCCTCATGCTGGTGACCACGATGGGATTTCTGTTTCTGGAAAAACTGCGCACCGGCTCTGGAGGGGAGTTCTGACATGGCCTTTCTCCAGATCAAAGACGTCTTCAAAACCTTTGGCAACACGCCCGTGCTCCGCGGGGTGAGCCTTGCCATGGAAGAGACTCAAATTCTGTGCATCCTTGGCCCCTCGGGGAGCGGAAAGACCACTCTGCTTCGGATCATAGCCGGCCTCGAGCATCCCGATCAGGGCTCAGTCCTGTTCAAGGGCCGGGATCTGCGCAATACCCGGCCGCACCTGAGGCGATTCGGAATGATGTTTCAGGAGTATGCCCTCTTCCCTCATCTCGATGTGTCGGGCAACATCGCATTCGGGCTGCATATGCTCGGTCTCCCCCGCAGCGAGATAGAGAAGCGGACCGGCGAGATGCTCTCATTGGTGGGATTGCAAGGTTTGAGCAGGAGGAGCGTGAGCGAGCTCTCGGGCGGTGAACGCCAGCGGGTGGCCCTTGCCCGAAGCCTGGCCCCCTACCCCCGCCTTCTGCTGCTTGACGAGCCCCTGGGATCACTCGATCGGGTCTTAAGAGAAAAGCTCCTCCTGGACCTGCGCGAGATCCTCAGACGCATCGGCATGACCACGATCGTGGTCACCCATGACCAGGCCGAGGCCTTTGCCATCGCGGACACGGTTGCGGTCATGTTCAGGGGGAAGATCTCGCAGATGGACGCGCCGGAGAGCCTGTACCGGCATCCGGCAAATCCGGAAATCGCCAGGTTTCTCGGGCTTAACAACCTCGTTCAGGGCCGGGTGAAGAACGAGTCGTCAATTGCCACACCCCTGGGGCTGATGCACGTGCCCGCCCACGGTCATGAAAGAGATGAGGAGGTGACTGTTCTCATCAGGCCCGATGCCGCCGTTATCCTCCCAAGCGATGAACCGGCGCCCCCTGATGCGAACGTGATAGAGGGAATCGCGCACGACTGCCTGTTTAAGGGAAGGAGCTATCACGTGGAGTTCAGGACTTCCCTGAAGCAGGCGCTCTTTTTCGATCTCCCGCAGAACACACCGGCGCCGGCCTCAGGAGACCGGGTGAGGCTGCTCCTCTCTCCCGATGCAATCACTGTTTTGCCCGGACGGATCGATCAATAGACAGAATATCCATGAATTTGGATTGATTCTCCATTGATCGTATCATGAAGGTGATACACGAGTTGCCGAGCAAGGCCGGACTTCAGATGATACCAGCGATTGCCTGACTGCAGATCTCCCGCCATCTGTTGATGTCGGAAACCCGGGTGATGACAACCGCCATGAGCATGGTTTCCTGGTCTACCCGCACCACCTTGCCTTCCACCGTGACCTGTTCGTCCTTGAAGAAGGCGGTGATGTCTTTGCCCACGAGCAAGTATGCCAGCGCAGGGCTGAAGCTCTTGCCCGTATCCAGGGGAGAGTGGAGGACCTTGACGCTGAATCCGCCCAGGCTGACATCTATGGAGGTCACCATGCAGCTGATAGTACTTTGCTCGCGGGGTGATGAATCGTTCTGCCCGAAGAAACCCTCGACCGTCATCTCGATCTGGGCATGCATCTGGACGGGTATTCTCGGGAAGGCTCTCCTCTCCATAGGACTAGCTCCTCCTCAACACCGTCCGGTTGCCGGAAAGGTCCCGGTGCATGATCTCCTGTTTTGGAAACGACCTCATTTCATCCTCCGGCCAAAGCGCCGCCAGGAACATCACATCTTTTCATCGGCATATCGAAAAAGATAGATGAATCAGGCTTTGAATATGAGGGCGCTCGATCCAAGATTGGTCATGCCGGCGGCCGCTATTAAGCGGAATAGGGTCCAGGCCTAACCCCGGCGCCTATGCCATTGACATGGTTGAGCCCACCGCGGACAGGGATATCATCCCCTGCCCGCGGCTAAATATCCATGGCGCGCTATTCCATGCGCACGAGAATCAGGTTTGACCTGGGGTGTGAGATGATGCGCTGGGAATCCAGGAGCTCGGGATAATCCGACACCGGCACGACTACCGGGTCGATGTCGACATCCTGGCTGATGCGCACGACCTCGCAGGTTTTTCCGTTCTGAGAGAAGTCTACAGATGTTCTGAAGCTGATTCCGCCGCCGTCTTTGCCCATCCGCACCCGGAAGCCGTTTGGGGGGAGCAGCTCGCAAGCGCTGGCGCCGTCGGGCAGCGTAACCTCTACCGTAATCCGGGCGTTTCGCGGGCCGGATTGATACAGGGGGTTTTCCCTCTCATCGCTCGTCACACCCTCCAGGATGTTGATGAGCCCAGGCACCTTGAGATAGAGATACTTATCCTGCCGCACGGCATACGAGTCGATCTTCACGCTCAGCTCCTCGACCCCGGGGTACTCGTCATAGCGGGTGACATACTCGCCGAATGGCTGCGCCGCATGGCTGATAGACGTGATCAGCTGCTCGTGATGGCGTTTCCGCTCCTCGGGCTGCATCTCGGAGAACTGCTTCTTGAACGCGGCAAAGTTATCTCCATAATAGGTGCGCCTCTGCGTGAGCACGATATCGCCGTCTTCGTGGAGCCGGATGGCGATGTCGGTATCGCGCCGGTCGGCGTACTTCTCGGAGATCGGCTGGATCGTTTCGAACTGGCCGGTCTTGAGCACGAGCCCCGGATTGCCGGAATACCTGGTGCTCCCCAGTGAGGCGTACTGATCGGTATCGTTGAGGTAGACAGGACCGTCCTTGGTCATCACCTTCACCAGGACCACGTTGAACCAGTGGGGCGCGGGAAATTCGCGCATGGGCTGCTGGAGGCTGTTGATGGGCGACACCCACGAGGCCAGCACAAACTCGGGCTTGAAGCCCGCCTCGGTCAGCATGGCGTGGAGCAGCACGGCCCGATCGGCGGAATTGCCATAGCCGTCCGCGAGCACCTGATCCGCCGGGGTGATGTATTTGATCGGGATCTCGTGCCAAGGGGTCCGGATATACTTGATGCCCCGGATCACATAGTCGCGGATGATCGTGATCTTCTGGGATTCGCCCTGCGCCTTTTTCAGGAGAAGCCGGGCTGTCTTGCGGGCCTTGTGGCCTGCAGAGGATGCATCGAGCAGACGCTTCTCCACCTGGGCCGCATATGTCTTCCAGTCGCCCGATGATGCGAATACCACCGGGTTGAAGCTGTACCACGGCGGGAGATAGTCTTCCTCGAGCACAGGCGGCACCTGCGAGGCGCTGAACTCATAGACCTGCTTGCCGCCGTCACTAAACGTTCTGAAAATAATATCCTCTCCAGGGAGGTCGGCACCGGTGTACAGGCGGCCGTTTCCTTGAGAGGGAGCGGTCTTGAGTGACATGCCTTGAGGCACCCTGATACGCACGGTTTTCTGCTCGATGGGCTCGTGATACCGGAACACGCCGTCAAGGCCCACGATGGTCCTATGCTCGCGCACGCGCTTGTCGATTCGCTGGTTGTCGATATAACACGACTCTCCGTGTATGGAGAAAAATGGCTGTCCGGTCTTGGTGCGCTTGATGGTATAGTCGATGACGCTTCCTTCATCCACGCCCGGAAGGCTCACTACCATGATCTTCGAGCCCGGATATCTCGGGCCGTCCGCGACCCAGTCGGCGTCCATGATGTTGATCTCATGCTCTTGGATTGAAGTCTGCACCCCTTCGGGAGATGTCACCACCGCGTTGAGCACCTCGACCTTTTCGCACGCAGGATTATAGTGAATGCGCAGATCGCTGTAGTTCTTCACGCCGGCGTAGGTGAACACCTTCATCTTCATGCGCCGGGTCTCGGTCCAGGTGGTGTCGTCGATCACGTCATACTCGTGGAGCTCGTCCAAGACGAGGGCATCGGGATCATAGTCCCGGGATGACGTGTACCAGGCCTTGCTCTGAACCAGCGGGGCGGACGGAGCGGGCGAGAAGATGGGCATCTTGCGGGAATCCGCCTCGATGATCTTCAGGGTTTCCTGGAGCTCGAGGTATTCCTCTGGCGAATATTCAGGCACCTTGAGCTTGAAGACGTTGTCCATGGCCAGCACCCTGCCCTGGACGGACACGTTCATGTTCCAAGCGGTCCCGTGGTTTTCCACCGGTTCATAGTCGGGCAGGCTCACCACCTCGCCCACCGAGTCGCCCAGATCGATCCTGAGCGATTCCTGGACCCCGCACGCCACCTCGGTGACATAAGGGTATCTCCGCGTCTTCAGGCCCATCTTGCCGATGAGCACATTCGCCATGCCCACGCTCCTGCCGAAACGGATCATGGGGAGCATCACCGCGTCATTGCCCGGGATGGCCCATTCCTTGACCTCGAACCCGGCCCGGACTACGATGGGCTCAGACGTGTCGTGCATGTTGCGGGGCAGGATCTCGCACGAGGTGAGAACACCTCCGGGTGCGGTCCTCATGACAAGCTTCTCGATATACTGCTGGCGTTCCTCGACCGAGAGCCGCGAGAAGAACGCGCGGTATGAATTATCGTTGAATCCGTCGAAACGGAATACGGTGTTGGCCTTCAGGGTGCCTTCTCTGTCGATGCTCCCGGTGGTCTCGATGTGCATCATGTTTTGCTCGGCCGGGATGATGGGGCTCGTGCGGAGCGTTTCTCCTTCGGGTGAGGCCACGAGATAGCTCTGGTCATTCAGATATGCCGGGAACAGAACGGTGGTGTTCTCGTCTGTGGCATCCATGAGGATGTAGTTGCCGTCGTCCATGCGGATACAGGAAATCGCGTGATTGAACAGCGGCTGCGGCACCTCATGGTCTTTTTTCGGCCCGTTCATGATGAGCACCGGATAGGCGTCGAACCCGGCTATGCGCAGCATGGACACGAGCAGGGCGGCCTTGTCCCTGCAGATGCCGGCCCGCCGCTCGAAGGTCATCTTCACCGGGTGCGGCTCATAGCCGGGGGCATCCTTTTCCACAGTAATGCCCAGATATCTGACCTGCTGCGACACCCATTGAAAGATCTCCCCGATCTTGCGTTCGGGCTCTTCGATGCCCGATATCAGGTTTTGCACGGTCTTTTCCATCTCTGGAGTGATGCTCTCTATGTGCGGCTTGCAGAGGTTCCAGTACCATCGCGACACGCTCTCCCAGTCGGGGATGGTGCTGATCAGAAGCCGCTGCACCTGAGTGTAGAGCTTGGGCATCTGCGGCTCATCATAGGTCTGGGGCACGTTTTTGGCCACCCAGGTATAGATGATGCCGTCATCGGCGGTCTCCTGCGTGTGGCTCACGGTGCCCGGAATCTCCGACTTGATCGCCATGCTCCTGAGCGGCATGCCCTTGGGCGCAGCCACGATATATTCGGAGCGTTTGATAGGGTCGATCCCCTCCATAAGCACATAGTCGGTGAACACGCCGGGCATGCGCGCTTTGTCGAAGCGGTCGTATACGATGAAGTGCACGGTGTCGCCCACCTCGACCTCGGGGATGGTCACTCTCAGGATCCGGTTGTTGGGATCGTAGATATTATCATCCATCTGCGATTGCTCGACCATCTCGCTCGAATTGGAGGCAATGTCGACCTTACCAACCGTCCCGTCACTGCGGATGACCTCAACGAGCTTGAACTCGGTGGTGTTGTAGGGAATGGTGAATGAGGAGGTGACGCTCTTGTACCTTCTCCTGCCCTTTTCGGTGAGGATCTTTGCATAGCATTCGTACCACTCTTCGTAGGTGCCGTCTTCCTCATAGGCCACGAAGTGCCTGCTGTCCACCATGACAACGTCTGCATTCGGGTAGGCCTCTGCAGTGACCATAACTGCAGATTCCATGACGTGGTCGCGGTAGAGCGGCGTGAAGGTGAGAGCCGAGCACAGCGGCGCATATCCGAAAAGCCATACCAGTGCTCCTGCACCCCATCCACCGAGTCGTGTCTTCGTATGATTCATGCAGCGTTTCCTTTCAGAGAGGGATTTCTCGAGTGCTTCCGGAAGGAAGGTGCTCTCGACCCTTGCATAAGACCAAAACCAACTGTACCCACCTTGCTGTTAGCCGATTTTGAAGAGGGTAAACTATTTTGGGGATGGATTTCAATAATGAATTTCCAATATGGATCATTATCCAGAATTAATAGTTAAAATCCGCAGAAATATCCCATAAATGATCGGATCACAAAAAATAATGCCCAGGCGCTGTGTCTTGATAACTTTTATTCACTCGGACGAGCCGAACACAATGCACTCGACCGCCCGTCCTGTGACTGCCCTGCGAATGGGGCTGATCTCCTGCATGGCTCGAACGTGGATTGTTACTTGAGTTGGGTATCGGTGGCGTATTTCGCCTTCTGAACAAGCATCAATCGTGTCGGCGTTCACGGAAAACATGGCGATATCCTATCCCGATCAGATTGGAACCTCCGACGTCGAAAACATGCCCGCCCGACTGGTGATGTATAAACACTGCCAGTTGATGCTGCCTGAACTTCGGATGCGCGAGCATGAGCTGAATCGGCCAGTAAAACTTCAGGTGCGATCGGTCCCGGCGCATATGCCGCTCACGCTCGATAGCCAGAACGTGTTCGTTATAGGAAAGCCCTATCCCGCTTTCGAAATTGGTGTAGACCACGCGGTTGAACGGAAAATCCTTCCATCTCAAGGTGATGCCGGCGTTATAGCTGAGAAACGGGCTTCGCCCCTGCTCATCCACCACGCCAAGGACTACGGGCAGTTCCAGTTGCGGACAAAACCGCCTGTTCAAAATAGCCAAGTCGAGATCAGATAGGGTGTAAGACGCACTGAAAAGGTACATTTCGCCGCCTGCCGGGCCTGTGGCCCGCGAGACCTTGCCAAGCGAGATATCGCCTATCGCATTTGAAGTGATCGCGGCTACTCCGATCTGGAGCGTCCAATTATCCTGATCAAAAAGATCGTCCTCCGGGCCTTTGCATGGAGAGGGATGCGGGCCGCCTTGTGCCGGTTCTTCAAACGTATCACCTGCATACAAGGCGGTTGCCGAAACAAAGAGAAGCATGGAAATAAAAACTATCAGCTTCATGACTATTAATAGTCATGATGATATCGGTCAGCAGCGCTGCCAACAGGCCCCACCCTTCGTGCGGGGGATCTCCTTTTGAGTCAATCAATACTTTAGACCTCATAATTATTATTGATCACTACTGTCCCAACGTTTAGCAGATAAAAGACTGTACATCAAGGCATAGCGGTGTTTAGCGGGTAAAGATGGTTGAAATCGATTTGAAAATATAT
>MPOS01000026.1 GCA_001896555.1 Candidatus Phosphitivorax anaerolimi | reverse complement strand
TGTGTCACTTCATACTGAACCGCCCGGACCTCTTTCTTCTCTTCCTTTTTCATAATACCCTCCATAAAGTTTATTCCCCGCCGAAGCGGGTTTATTGCATAGATGAACACGCAGAGGTAAAGGCATTGCTGGCTTTGGGATTGATTCCAGATAGGAAAAACGTTACATGAATGTAAGCCATATGCTTGTCACCTCAAGCGTGTGGTCAGAAGCCGGTGAGAGTTCCCGCTCTTGCCGGTTTCGCTTTTCTTGATACGCCCTTGCCAGGGGGAATGCAAGCATAATCTATCCGCTATGGCCTGCCAGCGGGAGGATTGAGATTTACTGATGCCAATGTCGGATAGGGTAGGCTCTACTGGTTTCAGTATGCGACCAGTAGACTGGTACGGTTGCCCACCTCTCGCCTTCTCCGTGGCCTTCAGCAACTCCCCGGCCCTTCTCTCGGCCCTGCTGTTCCGGCTCCAGTTTGGCGAGGGGGCGGAGTTGACGTTCTGGAATTTGTCCTTTTTGCACCATGGTGCAAATATTCTTTTCTATCCTTGCCACCTCTCCCGGCAGTAGTGCTCAAACGAGCTTGCCATCGCCTCACCACGCTCTTTCATCGCCCTGGTCGGTGTGATTGTATGGCCCTTTTCAATCTCGGGCATCTGGTGCGGATTTCTTGGCATTATCAGCCCTGTTTGATTATTAATCAATCGTTCTTGCCAATTCCTCATCATATCTTTGATTTAATCCCCGTTTTGAAATCTGTTTGAACATTTAATCAAACACAGGAATTAATTCTGCGAATGCGAACCATAGCGGTTTCGGGAAACTCGTTTTTCGGCAAGAATGCGAGTACCCCCTTGCCAGTGCCCTCAAACGGGCTCACCATTCGCCCACCACGCTCTTTCATCGTCCCGGTTAATGTGTCTGTATGGTTTCTGCTTCCATGCCTTTCTCAGCCGGTCCCGAAGGATTGACCGCGCATAATCCGGGTCAAGACCACACACTTCAATCACTGTTTCAAAAGTTTCATTCTCCGAGAAAAGAAAATCATACGCTGTTCCCGGCCTGCCGCTTTCCAGAAGGTCAAGGTATGCTTGCCGCGCAACCGCCAGCCAAAGCCAGACATACCCCTCCATTACACGCCCCGAAGAAAGGCTTTCCCGTGCTGCCGTGATTGTGCTTCCCTGGCCTTCTTCTGATAGGGAATCTCCCCACGCTTTAAGGATCGTTTCTGCTCTCTCTTTCGTCGTGCCGATCTCGCCATCTTGCAGCCCTCGCTTTCTGATATTTTGAAAAGAACCGGCCCCCCTTTTGCGGCCATGAGTAGTGATGCCCCTTGCGGGTACTCACGGCCAGGGGGCCGGGTGCGGGTTCGAGGCTTCCAACCCCTTCCGCTGCCGGTGTTTTTCTGGAGACAGGCACTACCGGCTTATCCTGCGCGCATTCTGCGGCTGAAAGAGTACCGCCAGGCATGCGCTGCCTGTAGAGCGTCTTATGCCGTAGGAGCTTCCAGGGGATGCCCCTTGACCACGTTCACGCCGATGATAGTCCCGGTGGTATGCGTGCCAACAGCCGTCACAAGGACCTTGACAAACCGTTTACCGCCCACATAACCGAAGCGGTACACCTGTGAGGCCTCGGCATCGGCATCAATCGTGAGACAGACACCTTCAACCGGGGTCACTCCGAGAACATCATCAGCCGCCACGTTGCCATAAGCCCCGGCACTCCCGGTGCCGTCATCATCTGCATGGGTAGTGGTCACGGTAAACTTGACTGCTGCCCCCAGGGTGTCGCCAGGGGCCCCCGCTGTTATCTCGATCTCTGCCGAATCATACCCGGCAAGGTCGATCGCTGCTGTTCCTGTCACTCCCGTTGTGAAGAGCTTGGGCAGGACAACAGGAGCAATGTCTATATTGTCGTGTAAATCCTTCATGTTCTTTTCCTTTCGTAAGAAGAGGGGCAGGCTT
>MPOS01000059.1 GCA_001896555.1 Candidatus Phosphitivorax anaerolimi | reverse complement strand
GATGCCAACCCTCTCCCAGATTTCCAAAGACACCCTGGAGGAGGGGATGGTGGTCACGATCGAACCCGGGGTCTACATCCCGGGAAAATTCGGGATACGACTGGAGGATATGTTCGTGATAACAGATAATTCTTGCAAGCGAATTACAAATCTTGATAAGGAAGCCATAAAATTTCTCACGTAGGAGAGAGACAGCATGCAGTACTCAACCGCACAGTTTCGTAAGGGGTTGAAGATAGAGATCGACGGCGAACCATTCACCATCGTGGACTTTCAGCACGTCAAGCCGGGTAAGGGCGGCGCATTCGTGCGCACGAAGATGAAGAGCCTGATATCGGGCAATGTTCTCGACAAGACCTTCCGTTCGGGCGAGAAAGTGGATGTGCCCAACCTCGAAGAGCGGAAGATGAGCTTTCTGTACCAGGACGATTCCGGGTACTGGTTCATGGATACCGAAACCTATGAGCAGATGAACCTCACGGAAGACCACGTGGAGGACGCCATCGGATTCCTCAAGGAAAACGTGGAGGTGAACATTCTCTTTCACAACGGTTCTCCCATCGGCATCGAACTGCCCATGTTCATGGAGCTCGCCGTGGTGCAGACCGACCCAGGCGTGCGGGGCAACACCGCATCGGGGGGTTCAAAGCCCGCAAAGCTCGAAACCGGCATTACGGTCCAGGTCCCTCTGTTCATCAACGAGGGAGACGTGCTTAAAATAGATACGCGCACCAAGGCGTATATCGAGAGAGTGAGCTAGATGAATCTCAAGATCGTCAAAGAGCTCATCGAGATGATCCGCAACACCGACGTGGTGGAACTGGAGTGGACCCCGGAGAGAATTCACATCATCCGCGGGACGCAACAGCAGGACCGCTCCGTGTCCAGGGCGCGGGAGCCGGAAAAGGACAAAACCGCGACCGTGGAAAAACCCACGGTCACCATCACATCCCCCCTGGTAGGCACCTTCTACCGCTCGGCCTCGCCCGAGACCCAGCCCTTTGTCCAGGTGGGCGACCGGGTCAAG
>MPOS01000001.1 GCA_001896555.1 Candidatus Phosphitivorax anaerolimi | reverse complement strand
CTCCCTTAAGGGCTGAACAATGGGAGCCGGATGAGCTGAGAGGTTCACGTCCGGTTCTGCGAGCAGCTGGGGGTGAGACTCCCCTGGCTGACTCTCCCACTTTATCCTGTATCAAAAAGGCGATGCAAAAGAACAACCTGTTTGGCAGGTACACGCTTCAAGGCTTGCTGGATCAACTCGATGTGATTGAATGCTTCGGCAGGCCCGGAAAGGACTTGCGTGTCGGCGAAATCACCAAGAAACAACAGGAACTCTACACCACCCTCGGTGTCGATCCACCCTCATCGTTATGAGGTGGCGGGAATCCAGGTTGTAAATCGCCATCACCTGTCTCAACAACCGGAGCCACTTCTAAGGGACCTCTCCCAGCACTTCTTCCGAGTGCCTCATCTCGCGTACCAGGAAGAAGTTGAGGAAGGTGCGGATGAAGGCAATAGCGCCCAGCTTGCCGATCTGGCTCCAGGTTGGGGTTACGGCTGTCCCGAGGATGTCGGCGGCGAGCTGAAACTCCAGGGCGAGAACCAAGTAGCGTGAAAAATACAGCCGGACCCTCAGGAACTTTTGCAGATCCTTAATGCCCCTGAGGCGGACCAGCCGTGCAAAGGTCGTCGCCACCCCCACTGCAACGATCAGGGCGGCTATGGCCTCGATAGGCACCACCAGCAGTTCTGCAAAGGCCCTCAGGGTAGGCTCTAATCTTTCCATGGGAATTCCTCTCCTCCTGTCATGGGACAAACCGGGAGATTGCCCGACTCCCAACCGCCCGGAACGGTCGACCTGCCGGGAGAGCGTTAGCGACCCTGTCACATCAGTGCGCCGATCCCTCACTCGTTGATGGTTGCTGCTGGAGAGTCAGTTTCCTGGTGCAATGGTACCAGTATGATGCTGCAGACCGGCTCGCTTCGGCCGAGAAGGTCGGCCATGAGATCCATGGTTAGCCGGTATGCCGGAAAAACGACCGGTACCCTTCACATAAACAGTTCAGCCTGGTTTCTCCATAAGGGTTCACCATGAAGCGTTTTGCCGGACATTCTCCATTACAGATAAATATATAGGAACATTCCCGGCACGGCCGGGGAAGCATATCACGCTGGCCTGACTGGAATCTGAGCTGTCTCTCGGATGATACGATGCCCATGAGAGAGCTGTTGAGGATGTTCCCCGGAGAATGACCATACTCGATGAACCGATCGCACAAATACACGCAGCCGCTGGGCTCTAGGAAGATTCCCCTGCCGCAGTCAGATGCCAGAATGCAGGCCATGTCCGGTTTGCCGAGCCGCTCGGCAAGGGCTTCATCGAAGTTCAGTACAGTGACTGCCCAATGCTCCAAACGGTCTATTCATCGAAGACCTCTATAAGAAAACGACCCCACTGGCTCGATGTTCATAAGACTTTATGTACTCCCAAGCATGATCTTATCAAGGACGCTCCTGAATACCCATTCTTAGTGCGCATTTTGAAGGCGGAGTTGCACTCCCCCCCCCCCCGCTTGCAGAGGCGGGAGAGGACCAGGGCTTGCCGTTAAAAGTTCACACCATTGATTCGCGGAAGGCCGGGTGAATCACCGGGTTGACGGGCAGACAGATCACAAGAGGCCTACCGATCCGGACACGAGAGCGCATTACGAAATATCATAGGAGTGTTTTATCGAAAAAAGATTCCAGGGAGGCTTTTCATGGAACACGTCGATGTCGCGGTGATCGGCAGCGGACAGGGCGGGGTCCCCTTTGCCGTGGAGATGGCCTCTCAAGACAGGAATGTAGTGCTTTTCGAGAGAAGCCGTTTTGGCGGTAGCTGCATCAACTGGGGATGCACGCCTTCCAAGGCTTTTCTGGCATCGGCCCATGCGGCGGGCAGGGCGCGGGCGGCTGCCGGGCTGGGCGTACGGGTACGGGTGGACGTGGATTTCCCGCGAGTGATGGATCGCGTGCGGGGCATACGCGACAGATTTGCCCAATCAACGCAGGACAGGCTCGAGAAGAGCGGGGTCCAGACCGTCCGTGCCGAGGCGTCATTTACGCGCAGCGGGCATATCAGGGCAGGGGACAGAGAATACGAGACCTCCCTGACTGTGATCGATACCGGGAGCATGCCTGTAATACCACCGATTCCCGGGCTTGAAGAAGGGCCGTTTCTCACCTACCGGAGCTTCTGGGATCTTGAGGCGCTTCCGGATAGCATCCTGATCCTGGGCGGCGGCTATACCGGGCTCGAACTGGGTCAGGGGCTCTCCAGGCTGGGAAGCTCGGTGCACATCGTGGAGGTGAACGAGAGAATCCTCAAGAGAGAGAGCCCGGATGTCAGCGTGATATTGACCGAGGCCCTGGAAGAAGATGGAGTACGATTCTCCCTGGGTAAGAGCGTACAGAAGGTGGAGTACGATCGGGACATCGTGCGCCTGCACCTGGAAGGCGGCGAAGTGATTGCTGGCGACGCGCTGCTGGTAGTCACGGGCATAGAACCCTGCACAGCCGCCCTGAACGCGCCTGAGGCAGGGATTGCACTCGATGAGAGAGGCCATGTCGTGGTCGACGAGCACCTGAAGACCAGCCGTGACGGGGTATATGCCATAGGCGAGGTCGCGGGTCAGCCGGCCTTTACGCATGTTTCCTGGGAAGACCACCGGAGGTTGCTGGCGGTTCTGTCGGGGGAAGAGCGGACCAGGGACGACAGGGTCCTGGCATATGCGGTGTTCACCGAACCTCAGGTGGCAAGGGCAGGATACAGCCTGGAGCAGGCTCAGCAGAATGGCCTTCGAGCGAGGAAAATGGTTCTTGACATTAGTGACATCGCGCGGGGGATCGAATGGGACCAGGAACGCGGGTTCTATGAAATGGTGATCGAGGAAGGGACCGACAGGATCATCGGCGCAACCATGGTGGGATACGAGGTGAGCGAATTGATCCATGTATTCGTGGACCTGATGGAGGCAGGTGCAGACAGGCAATTGCTGGGAAAGGCGCAGCACATCCACCCGACCTATGCAGAAGGTCTCCCTACGCTCGCGCGGATGTTTAGGGGGTAGGGCTGCGCCGGGCGGATGGAGATGCTCACCTGATTCCTGATCCAGGCGTCTGGGCCTCTGCATGGTTCTCCCCCTTGAAGAAAATCTGCAACCGGAGAACCGATCGGCTGCAAGGGTCTTCTTCTGCAGCCTGAAAGGCCTGAAGCGGGTGCGATCGTGCGAGCCTAACCTCCGGATGCAAAGCCTGGATACAGCGTCATCCCGCCGTCGACAAAAATCGTGGCCCCATGCACATAGTCGGATTCGTCCGATGCGAGCCATACCGCTGCGCTGCCGATATCGCGGGGCTCGCCGATCCGGTTTGAGGGGATGAGCTTGAGCAATGCCTCAAGGGCGGCAGGGTCTTCCCATGACTCCCGGTTGATGTCGGTCCGGACTGCACCGGGCGCTATCGCGTTGACCCTGATCCGGTCTCGGGCCACCTCCTGGGCCAGGCTCTTCATGAGCTGCATGAGCCCTCCTTTGGATGCAGCATAGTTGCAGTGGCCCGACCAGGGAATGACCTGGTGGACCGAGCTGATGAAGATGATCTTCCCCACGGCGATGGACCGCTCCGGCACCAGCCCGCGGCGGCGGAACTCACGCACTGCCTCCCGCGAGCAGAGAAAGGCGCCTGTCAGGTTCACGTCGATAACCTGCTGCCACTCCTGGAGGGTCATCTCGTGTACGGCGGCATCCCGCTGAACCCCCGCATTGTTGATCAGGATATCCACAGTGCCGAATTCCCGTACAGTCCTTGCGAACATGGACTCCACATGGTCTTCCCGGCTCACATCCGCTTCCAGAACGAGCGCATCGGTGCCCTTTGACTGTATCTCCCGGGCAACTTCCTCTGCCGCTTGCCGGTCGCCGATATAGTTCACCACGATCTGTGCGCCTTCATCCGCCAAGGCCAGCGCGATCCCCCTGCCTATTCCGGAAGATGCGCCCGTCACCAGTGCCACCTGGTTCTTCAGACGGTCTACACAGGCCAGTCGACTGACAGAGCTCATGGCGTTCCCTCCCCAATGGTGTGTGGTTGCGAATGTCCGTTGGTCAAAGGCCGCAGGAACACATGGAGGTGACCACTGCTCCCGAAAGGCCTTCAGGAATGATGATAACGTGCATCAGAGGCTTGGCAAGAATACAAAGAGAAACTCGGGCCCGGCGGCCCTGCAGAATTGGGGGGGGTGCTCAGGCGGTCTGGCCCTTCACCCGCACATATGCCGGCATAATGAAATCGCCGCTCTGAAAGATCAGTATGGAAGGACCTTTGAGAAGGGCATTGCACACCTGTGCACTCAAGGGAAACACCCGGGGCACACCCAGCGTAAAAGCGGGTTCGTAGCCGAATCTCTGGGTGAGGAACTGCCCGCATATCACATTGAGCAACTCCTTGACCGCGTCGACGATCATCTCCTGGAGCAGGTCCCCGCTCTTATCAACTCCCAGAATCCGTGAGGCGAGCTCGGCGGCAAAACCCGGATCCATGAGCAGGCCGAGCTCTCCCGACGACTGGCCTTCAAAGGTGATATGGGCGTGCATGAGGGTCTGGTCGAAACAGGGGAGCTTCTCGGGCTTTATCACTGCCGCCCGGGTCGCCGCCATGTCGTTCAGGACCGAGACAACGGCGTTTTCCATCGCCCGACTGGAAAGGAGAATGTCAACGGCCAAGCATCACCTCACGCACCACAGACCTTATCTGCTCCGGGGTGAAGGGTTTCCTGACATAGGCACGCACGCCTTTGCTCTGCAGGTATTCCCTGCGGCTCACGCTGCCATCGGTGGAAATCATGATGACAGGGATGTCCTTGAGCGCCGGATCGTCCGCCATGCTCTCCACGAGCTCGACCCCGTTCATCACCGGCATGTTGATATCCGCAAACACCAGATCGATAGACTCGGCTCTGAGGATGTCGAGGGCCTCTCTGCCGTTCGATGCGTCGAACACACGCTGGATCGGGGCGCCGCTCTCCCCAAGGGCCTTCATGAGGACCGCCTTGACCACATTGGAGTCATCGACGATAAGGATCTTCCACTTCATACCCGTCTCTTAAGGCTTCTTCTCTCACATTACCGGAGATCTTCCTATTCTATTTCGGTAAATGAGGATTATTCTTGAGAACAGCCCCGGCATGCTCCCGAGGATAACCGTCCCCATGCGCCTATGTTGAATCCGGCATGAATGGTTTGGCAATAGATGAGGCATGCGAGGGGATCTCATGCCGGCATTCCTGCCGGGAGATCTAAGAAAGAAGCCCATCTCAATGATTTTGGTTTCCTCTTGTGAAACCACACCGCGCCGTTATCATCACTCTTACGAGCCATCGGTACCTCTGATAAGGATAGTTTCCTCCCTTACCCAAACGGAGATGCTTATGGCTCGTAACATCCTTGCTCAAAAGATGCCGGGACAAAGAGATCATGGGTACCCTCCTGTGATCATCTCTGCTGCTCACCCGATGCCCGGCTCCGGCGCACCGCCCGGAACAGACCCGATTCAGGGAGAATCGCCGGGCAGGGTGAGTTCACATCCCCTGATATGAAGAAGGGAGAACGATTATGAGCGAACATCATACCACGTTCACTGAGCCGGTGCAGGATCTCCCTGGAAAGCCCACCACACTCTGGCTGGATACCGCGCCGGATACGGATTACCCTGCTCTCGACAGGGACCTTAAGGTGGACACCCTTATCGTGGGCGGAGGCATAGCCGGTTTGACGACCGCCCTGCTGCTGCAGGAGGCAGGGGCGAGCACTGCGGTGATCGATGCCAGGCGCATCGTCAGTGGTGTGACAGCCCATACCACTGCAAAGATCACCTCCCTGCACAGTGACATCTACCACACCCTGATCATGCACTTCGGCAGGGAAGGTGCGGGCATATACGCAGAGGCCAATCAAGCAGCCATCGAAAAGATCGCGGCTCTCATCGATAAGGAGGGCATAGACTGCGAGTTCAGCCGTTCATCGGCCTATACCTATGCCGTGGACGACCGCCAGGAGCGGAGAATCGAAGAAGAGGTGAAGGCGGCTGAGAGCATCGGCCTGCCGGCATTCCTTGTCCAGGACACCTCGCTTCCCTTTCCCACGCGGGCTGCGGTCTGTCTCAGGGACCAGGCGCGTTTCCATCCCAGGAAATACCTGCTTGCCCTGGCCGTGAAGTATACCGGCGCAGGAGGACTGATCTTTGAGAACACCCGGGCACTGGGTGTCCGAAAGGATGGAGGAAATACAACGGTCACAACCAACCGCGGCCCGGTCAGGGCCCGCAATGTCGTGATCGCCACGAACTTCCCGATCTTTGATCCCACCTTCATGTTTGCCCGGATGTATCAGAAGCGCTCATATGTTCTGGGGGTGCGGGTCAACTATCCTCTCCCTGACGGCATGTTCATCAGCATCGAAGAGCCCTTTCACTCCATCCGCTCCCACCCTGGGGCAGAGGGCGATATCCTCCTGGTGGGCGGGGAGATGCACCAGACCGGCCATGTCAGCGACACGGCCGCCCTCTACAAAAGGCTCGAAGACTTCGCCCGCAGGCATTTCGACATAGGAGCCATAGAATACCGCTGGTCAACCCAGGATAATGTCACCACCGACAGGGTGCCCTATATCGGCGCTGCCTCGCCCATGCACAAAAATATATTTATCATTACCGGTTTCAACGGGTGGGGAATGACCCACAGCATGGTGGCGGCCACAATTGTTACCGATGCCGTGCTCGGGCGCAGAAATGACTGGAGCGAGCTGTACAATCCGTTCCGCTTCAAGCCGAGCAGCGCATACACCTTTTTCGAGCAGAATTTCCAAGTGGCAAAGACCTTTGTGAAAGACCGGATCACCTCAAAGCCGGAGAGGCTCGAAAAAAGCAGGATTGCACTGGGCCAGGGCGGGATCTTTGCCGTGGACCATGACAAGGTAGGTGTATCCAGAGACCGTGACGGCAATATCCATGCAGTTTCCCCGATTTGTACCCACCTGGGCTGTGTTGTGAGCTGGAACAATGCCGAGCAGTCCTGGGACTGCCCCTGTCATGGGTCACGTTTCGATGCGGACGGACAGGTAATCCATTCACCCGCGAAAATCGACCTGGAGAAAAAGTCTCTGAAAGGCATTCTTCCTGAAGAAGACTGAAGGAAGAATGTTTTTCAAGGCCCCATACATTTCCCTTCGCGCACGTGGATATCCCTCTCTGATCACAATCTGTTGGCAGCTCCTTGCATTCCTGCGGGTGAAAATTATTATAGAAGACACCATTTGTCATGAAACGGTTTTTTAACGCTTTGTATCGAGAGGAGGGGTTCTTGCCATGTTTGAGAAATCCTGGCACCAGCACTATGATTACAACGTTCCCACCACCATCAGGTATCCCAGGCTGCCCGCGCATGATCTGTACCTGCTTGCAGCCAACACCTTTCCGGATAAGCCGGCGCTCAATTTTTACGGCACCGAAACAACCTTCTGGGAGCTCCGTTCCCAGGTGAGACGCATGACGAGCGCACTGGGCGCGCTGGGGGTGAAGAAGGGAGAGCGGGTGGGCATCCACCTGCCCAACTGTCCGCAGTTCGTGATCTCCTACCTCGCATCTTTGTCCCTGGGCGCCGTCGTGGTGAACCTGAATCCCATGTACACCGCAGACGAGCTGGGTTTCATCGTACAGAACACCGGGATGGAGACCCTGATCACCTTCGACCTGGTCCTTGCCAACGTCCGCCCTGTGCTGGTCGGCTCCGGGGTCAGGAGGGTGGTCGTCACCCGCGTGACCGACTTCATCAAGGGCTTCGGGGTGAGCACGCCCAAGGATCTTGATCTCGACGAAGGATGGCATCATTTCTCCCAGCTCTTGGAAAGCGGTTCGGCTGCGAGGGTGCCGAAGGTGGATGTGGGGCCTCAAGACCCAGCCCTCATCCAGTTCACCGGCGGTACCACCGGTGTTCCCAAGGGAGCGGTCCTCACCCATGCGAACATCATCGCAGCGACCTTTCAGGCCTCACTGTGGGGGAACCCCACCATCACCCTGGTGCCAATGGAGAAGCGGATCACCCTGTGCCTGCTGCCCTTCTTCCATGTCTACGGCAACATCGTCGCCATGAACTGGTCACTGTTCAACTGCGCAACCCAGATCCTGGTGCCGCGCTTCGAGATAGACGAGTTCATGGGGATCATCGCCAACTTCGAGAAAATCACCTTTTTCCCGGCCGTACCCACCATCATCACTGCAGTGGTCAACCACCCCAGGGCGGCGGAGCTCAGCCTCGACAGGCGGCTGGGCCTTCTCAACTCAGGCGGGGCCCCCATGCCGGTGGAGCTCATCGAGCACGTGAAGGACATGGGGATCTACTTCAGCGAGGGATACGGCCTGAGCGAGTCAACCTCGCTGGGCCTATCCAACCCTGTGCTGGGTTTGAAGAAGGCGGGGAGCATCGGCATTCCGTTCCCTGATATGGACGTGAAGCTCGTAGACGTGGACGAGGGAAGAGAAGAGGTGGGCCCCGGCGAGCCGGGCGAGATCATCATGAAGGGCCCGCTCGTCATGCAGGGCTACTGGAACAACCCGGAAGAGACCAAAGGCCAGCTCAGAGACGGATGGCTCTACACCGGCGACATCGCCCAGGCGGACGAAGACGGCTATATCTTCATCGTTGACCGCAAGAAGGACATGATCATCGCAGGCGGGTTCAACATCTATCCCCGCGATATCGACGAGGTCCTCTACCAGCACCCGAAGGTCATGGAGGCATGCTGCATCGGCGTCCCGGACGAGTATCGCGGAGAGACAGTCAAGGCATTTGTGGTGCTCAATCCCGGGGAGCAGGTGTCAGAGCAGGAGCTCATCGATTTCTGCAAAAAGAAACTGGCTCCGTACAAGGTGCCCAAGATCATCGAATATCGCGAGTCGCTGCCCAAATCCGCCGTGGGCAAGATACTGCGCAAGGTACTGCGGGAGGAGGAGCTGGAAAAGCGGAGCAAGAAGACCGCCCAGGACTCGGCCGGGTGAGGCGGGGACATCCGGAATCCGGAGCGGGTTGTTTACAGGACGACGGTTCGCAGCCGGGTTGCAGGGGTGTCTTCTGCGTGCATCAGCCGTTTTTTCTCGAACCCGATCCGTCCCGGTGAACAGCCGGTGTGGTAGCGTCCGGCAAACCGCCTCCTGCTTCATGCGGGTGCGATGCCCGGCCGGACCTGCACCGCCTCCGGTCACAGAGGTTCTTCCTGTCTCCGGTGATGCAGCCGATAAAATGCCGTATGGGGCGCTTCCCCAGTGGGATCACGAGATTGTCTGCCTGCTCTTTTCGCGGCTCGATCGATCCGGATCGAGGAGCGGAGGCCTCACGTCGAACCACGGCCGGGCCTGCTCGAGCTGTGCAGCCAGCCTGAACAGGGAGGCCTCGTTCCCGAAGGGTGCGATGAACTGCACCCCGCAGGGAAGATTCTCTTCGGTCCAGTACAGAGGGACAGACATGGCCGGCTGGCCGGTGAGATTTGCCAGCTGGGTAAAGGGGGTCTTTGCAAGCGACTCGATCGCGATCTTGTCTGCAATGCCCGAGAGCCGCACCAGCCGACCGAGGCCGAAGGTATTCACAACCTTCATGAGCATCTCCTCTGCGGGAGAGGGCTTGAGCTCGCCGATCTTCACCGGCGGATACGCGGTCGTGGGGGTGAGGAAGAGATCGTAGTCCTGGTGGAATTCCCCCATAGCCCGGGCTGCTCGGTTCCATTCTCTTAAGGCCAGAACGAACTCTCGCGCCGAATACGCGCCGCCCAGGAGGTTGAGCAGCCAGGTGGGCCCCTCCACGTCTTTCGGTGCCGCCTTTCTCCCCAGAATCTGCTGCATCTCGGATATGTCCGCGGCTACCTCTCCGAAGTACATCATGAAATAGCTTCTGGCCAGGGCCATTCCGTCTATCCGCGGTCCTGCCTCTTCTACGGCATGCCCGAGGTCCTCGAGAAGCCGCGCAGCGTCCTCAACGGCCTTCATGCATTCAGGATGCACCGGGGTGCCCAGGGGAGAGGCTGTGCTGAAGCCGATCCTGAGCTTTCCCGGAGAGCGTGTTATCTCCTGCATATAGGGACGTACCGGGCGGGGTATCTCATAGGGATCGCCCGGAGCTGGGCCGTTTACGGCATCGAGCATGGCGGCACAGTCCCGTACCGTCCGGGTGAGCACATGCTCAACAGCCGCCCCCTGCCAGAGCTGGCCGTAGTCGGGACCGGCCGTATTTCTTCCCCGCGATGGCTTGAGCCCGAATAGGGCGCAATAGGAGGAGGGGATGCGGATTGACCCGCCGCCGTCTCCTCCAGATGCCATGGGGGTCATCCCGCAGGCAACGGCCGCGGCAGACCCGCCGCTGGAACCCCCGGGGGTGCGGGTGATATCCCATGGATTCTTTGTGGGACCGTGGAGCTCGGGCTCGGTAACGCCCATGAGCCCGAATTCCGGGGTGTTTGTCTTGCCCAGGATCACTACGCCGGTGTTGCGGTAGCGCTTCATCAGTTCTGAATCATGCCGGGGGATATGGTTTCTCAATGCCTTGCACCCCTTTGTCATGGGTGCTCCGGCACAGGATGAAACCAGGTCCTTGATGAGAAAGGGCACCCCGGTGAAGGGGCCATCGGGCAGCCCTGAATCGATGGAGCTTCTCGCCTGGTCATACATGCGGCAGATCACCGCATTGACCGCCGGATTGAACCGCTCGATCCTCCTGATAGCCTCCTCGCACAATTCGCCCGGAGATACTTCGCGTCTGCGGACGAGCTCGGCCAGGCCCAGGGCATCGTATTGATCGTACTCATGAAATTTACTCACGGCCTATCCTCTCACCGAATCAGATCCAGCCAAGCAACCCGAAAACGACAAGCCCTGCGAGATTGACAGCCCCAAGGGCGCCCACGAAGGTGAAGCTCCGCTTCAGGGGAGCATCGTAGGCATAGACGGCGGCGGCGAAGAAGGGGATGTAGACCGTGACAAAGACCGGGAAGGATCCCCAGAAGGGATACACCCAGACAAAGGCGGGTGTCCTGACCAGGAAGATTTCGATAATGGCGGCAGCGGCCGCTGTGAAAACCGCCACGAAGATGCGGCTGTTGATGCCCGCGATTTTTGCCTTTGGGTCCTTGGGCAGGAGCTTGGTGGTCACGATGCCGGCAATTGAAAACATGAGGCTGATCTCGATGCCCACGCCCACCATGATGGAAAACGCGGTCCGGTCGGGAACGGTCCACAGGGCATGGCCGGAGAAGTGCTGGATAAGGGCGTTGACGATCTCTACGAACCAGTGGACCATATAGAGCGAGAGACCGGCGGCGATCGCCTTGTAATTGCCGCGTTCATACTCGTGACCATAGATATATAATACAATGACCGCAAGCGTGATGACGTACCATTGAAACGGGTCCCCTGACCTGACGATGTCCAGGGCCTGCTGCGTTGCTTCCGGATGGTTCAGATTCATGGGTCCTCCTCCTTTTTTGACAATAGTCGACAAGGCCTTCAAAATGCCCGAAAATCAGGCTCACTTCTGGAATGGGGAAATACTAGCACATGATCGAGGCAATGTAAATAGATATCAATAAGTTTGATAATTCATCTGCCGGGCCTCCAGCCGAGCTGCCGGAAATGTCTCAGGGTGCCGATCTCTCCGGTGATATGGCTGGAATCGTCGGATGCGAGGAAAACGGCCAGCCTGGCTACGTCCCGGGGATCCTTGAGCAGGCTCTGTTCCTTGTAGGCGACGAAATTCCGGTGAACGTCTTCACCAAGGATGCCGGGACCTATCTGCCTGATTTGAGTCTGCATGGAGGTATCCATGACCCCGGGATCGATGGCGTTGACCTGGATGTTCCAGGGCTGCATCTCGGATGCCAGGGACCGGGTGAGCTGGATGGCGCCCGCCTTGGACACGGCATAGGCGCAGAAGCGCGGATAGGGCATCTCGCCCAGGCCTGAGATGATATTGATGATCTTTCCCTGCCGCCTTTCGATCATGGATGGAAGCACGGCGCGGGCACAGAGGTAGAAACCTGTGAGGTTCACTCCCAGGGTCCGGTTCCAGGCATCCGGGTCGGTGTCTTCCAGAAAACGCGGAGGACCGATGATTCCCGCGTTGTTGACCAGGACATCAATGCTGCCGAATCTCGCAAGGGCGTTCTGCACAGTCTGCCTCACGTCTTCGGGGCACGATACATCACCTGCTAAGTGAACCACCTCGGCCCCTGTTCCCCGGGAGATTTCATCCGCCGCTTTTTCGAGCTCTTTCAGGTCCAGGCTCATCATCACGACGTTCATCCCCTGTCGGGCGTATTCCTCTGCTATGGCCCTTCCGAGCCCCCTGCCTGCACCGGTCACCAGTGCCGTCTTCCCATGAACAGGCATATCAGCCTCCTTTCTCCACCCGGATTTCTCCATGTATCTATTGAGAGATAGTAATGGCCGTCTGTCCTCTTCCAACCGAAGTCTCGCCTCTAAAACGCCGGAGGTGTCGTCAGAGGCATGCCGCCCTCGATGTATACCGCCTTTCCTTTATGGAAAGACCCAGCTCATGGAAAATTTTCAAGGAATGCAGCCAAACTCGAACAAGTTTGCAGAAATCGTCAATCCCTCTTGCATAATCGCGGCTAACGCGTTAAGAAACAGACTTGGAAGAAACGCAGCAAATTCCATTCATCTTCCTGGAGGAAACAGGATACTAAGCCAGAGTCGAATAAGGGAGCGCCGTATCAACCCCGTCAGGCCCCCAATAAGGAGCGTATGCAGGGGAACTTTTTAAAGAAGACAGGGCAGTAGAACATGGAACATCTTCTTGGGATGATAGAGGGCTTTCGGATTCAGGATCTCTTCGATATCGTCATCATCACCACCCTGATCTATGTCATCCTCATCTGGTTCAAGGATACCGCCTCACGCTTCGTGTTCGCAGGGATCAGCCTCCTGGGCCTGGTTTATATCCTTGCCCGTGTCTTTCACCTGTATCTGACCTCGCTCGTTCTGCAGGGATTCTTCACCATCCTGCTCATCGCCCTTGTGGTGATCTTTCAGGAGGATATCCGCAGGTTCTTCGAGCGGCTCGCAACCCTCGGATCTCTCAGGACGGCCCGAAAGAGTTCCGGCGAGAAGAGATGGCCGGTTGATGTAGACGTGATCATCGAGAGCGTGGCTGATTTTGCTGCAAAGAGGGTGGGCGCCATCATCATTCTGCAGGGGAGGGACCCCCTCGAGCGCCATCTCAAGGGGGGATACGAACTTGACGGAAAGATTACCCAGCCCCTTCTTGCGAGCATCTTCGACCCGCATTCCATCGGGCACGACGGGGCGGTCGTCATACACGGCAACCGGGTGACGAAATTCGGGTGCCATCTTCCCCTGTCACACGATACGGAGAAGTTCGGAAAGTACGGGCTTCGCCATACTGCCGCACTGGGGCTTTCCGAGCGGTGTGACGCTCTGTGCATCGTGGTCTCGGAAGAACGGGGGACCATCTCGGTGGTCCAGGACGGGAAGATGGTGGTCTCGCGGAAACCCTCGGACTTGAGCTCTATGATCAGGGCCTTTTACGAAAGGGAGGAGATGCTTGGCAACAAGAGACAGAACCCGCACTGGACGCGGAGAAATACCCTTGAAAAGGCGGTTGCCGTCGTGCTGGCACTCGGGCTCTGGTTTGCCTTCGGCTATCAGAAGGAATCGATCCAGCGGGATTTTGTGGTGCCCATCGAATATCGGAAGATTTCCCAGGAGTGGGAGGTCGAGGAGAATCTCCACAAGGAGGTGACCGTGACCCTGATGGGGCCTGTCCAGGCCTTCAATCTTCTGGACCCGTCCACTCTGAAGGTCTCGGTGGATCTCTCCAATTTGACGGAAGGGAAGCAGGAAATCCCCCTGACGAGCGACATGGTCAGGATCCCGTCGAATCTCTCCCTGATGAGGATAAAGCCCGAACGGATCAGACTGTCTGCATATCGTCTCTATGCCTATAATGCCCCGGTCCATGTCAGAACGACCGGCTCTTTGCAGAAGGGATTTACGCTCAAACGTGTAGCCGCGGTCCCGGAGACCTTTGCCGTTCTCGCCCCGAACAGCACCATACAGAAGAAAGTGCCGATCCAGACGGAGGAGATCGACCTCTCTCAGATCAAAGAGAGCATCTCGATGGATGCAAGGGTTCTTCTGCCGCACGATGTGCGGATCAAGAGCGGACAGCTGCCCTCGGTCAAGGTGGTTGTTGAGGTGGAGAAGAAGGCCGAGGAGAACACGACCTGAAGTCCACCGGGCCGGGCGCACGAGAGATGATGCTTCTTTCCGGGACCTGTCCTATAGGGGAGTAAACCCCGAGCACACAGGTCGATATCAGCACATGCCGGCGTCAGGTCTCATATGTTGAGGCCTGACCCCATGATCTGCCCCCATGATGACCTCATGACTGATTGCCGCTTTAGTACTAAAGGAGGGCAGGGAAGAAGGCGGGCGGGATGCTCAGCTTACGAGATAGACGTTGTCGCCGACCCTGACCTTGTCCTTCACCTTGATGCCGATGAGGTCTCCGGCACCTGCCTGCTCCACGGTTTTCTGATCGATCTGCATGGATATGACCTTTTCCTCAAACGAGGTGGTGGCTCCCTCGATGGAGATGGTGTCCCCCACCTTCAGGGTGTCGGTCAGCGATATGCCAGCCACACTGATCTTGCCGAAATAGTGGGTCACTTTTCCGATCAACTTTTTTTCTTCGGCCACGATGGTTCCTCCTCTCTTGAGAATGATCATTATTATACGAGTACAGGGCGGTGTTTCTCAAGGGGAAAAGCGGCATCCTCTGTTTGCGGCGGAGTCCCGATGCCCCGGAGCAAGGCAGGGAGAACACCCGGACGGGAACGAAGGGGGGAAAAGGGGCAGGGGGCGCCGGTGACGGGAAAGGCCTTAAAGGGTCAGAGGTTCGATGACGCCTCGTAGATCATGAGATGCGCAAACGCGGCCAGCACCAGGCCGTGCGTGATGCAAGACGTGCGGATGAGTGCGGGGATGTCCTTCCGGTCGACCAGTTCGACCTCGATGGCCTCGGTGGGATCGAGGCTTTGCCCGGAGACGGGCACGGCGTTGCATGCGAGATAGGTGTAGCACCGGTTGTTCTGGATGGCTGGGTTGGGCTCCACTGTCCCGATATGGACAACCTCGTCGCTGTGATAGCCCGTCTCCTCGATCATCTCCCTCAGGGCCGCCTCAGCCGGGTCGGTGTCATCTTCGGAGATGAGCCCTCCGGGTATTTCCAGGGTTTCGCTCCTCGTGCCCAGACGGTACTGCCGGATCATGACCACTTTTTCATCAGGCGTTATGGGGATGATGTTCACCCAGTCGGCAAAGCCGAGCACCGTGAAGTCCTGGACAATGCCGTTGGGAACGAAGCGATAGGTTTCTTCCCGCACTTCCACGATCCGGTTCTGATACGCGACACGCGATTCGAGAAAGTTCCAGTGCCTCTTCACTCTCTTCACCTCAAACGGGAGACATTTGACTGCAAGGTTGTATTATTACTATTAGGGCCGCCGGATCAACCCTTTTCCCCGCGATGCGGTTGCCAGCATGGGAGTTGCTGTGATAGACTTGAAAAATTCAAGGGGGGAAGCAATGAAGTGCACGTATCTCGATGAAAAATGCTATGAGTTTCACAAAGACGATACCGCTCAGAGGTGCTTCCTCTGCAGCGAGAATTCCCGGAAACTGTTCATCGTGCGGCAGATCGCCAGCATGAAGATGGTTCATATGTGCGGGGAGTGCATGGTGAGCAACTCCTCGGAATATCTCCTCGACAATACCCGCCCCTGGGAAGGGGATAAGGGCAGCAGCAAATGATCCTTCACATATCGTAGGCCCGCGGGAACTTCATGACGAAGGTCGCTCCCTCTCCCTCCTTCGAGAACGCCTCGATCCTCCCGTTGTGCGCCTCCATGATCTTCTTGCTGAAGGTCAGCCCGAGGCCCGAGCCCCTCTGGCGCTCCTGCTTCCCCCGCACCCGGTAGAACGGCTCGAAGATGAAGGGAAGCTTGTCCTGGGGGATGCCCTGGCCGGTGTCAGAGACGCTCACCGATATGTAATAATCATCGCAGTCCGTGCACACGAGAATTCTTCCTCCCGGGGGGGTGTACTTGGTGGCGTTGCCGATGATGTTGCTGAAAACCCGTAGCAGGCTCTCCTGGTCGCCGTAGATCATCGGGAGACCTTTCTTGAGGTCCGATTCAAGCCTGATCCCCCGTTTCTGGCATAGGGGGCACATCTCTTCCAGGCTTCGCTCGATCACCTCGGTGAGGTTCAGGGGGACCCTCGCCTCTGAGAAGGTGCCGTTTTCGATGCGGGAAATATCGAGCCAGTGCTCGATGAGATCATGGAGGTTCTGGATGCGTTTTTCGCACCGCTGGATAATCTCATTAGCCTCGGGCTTGAGCTCGCCCTCGGAGATGAGCTTGAGCGACTCGATATACTGCTGAATGGTCACCAGTGGAGATCGCATCTCATGGGAGACAAAGGTGATGAAGTTCCTCTCCATCCGGGCCTTTTCCTCCCGGAGAAACTCCGCCTCAACCTTGAGGCGCCTATGCTCGATTCCGCGCTTGGTGACAGCCCTGAGCTGGTCGGGGGTAAAGGGTTTGGGCAGATAGTCGTACGCGCCTTTTTTCATGGCCTCCACCGCCGAAACAATGGAGGCGTATCCGGTGATCACGATCAGGACGATGTCCGGCATCTCGCGGGAGATGTTTTCGATGATGTCCATGCCCGAGCAGTTGGGCATCTTGAGGTCTACAAAGAGGACTTCGGGCTTGATCTCCCGGGCGAGGTTGACGCCGGCCAGCCCGTCGGAGGACGTGGTAATCGAATACCCTGACTTCTCAAGGGCCTGCCTGCAACCATCGAGGATCGACTCTTCATCGTCGATGATGAGGACACGGGAACCGCGAGCGGTTTCAATCACCGGCTATTCCCCCAGCAGCGACCCTACGTGCCTGAGGAGGTCGTCCGCCTTGATGGGTTTGTGGAGCACCATGTCCACGGTCGGAAGCCCTTCCGGGGGCTCGAATGACTGATACGGCCCCTGCAGGTCCACGGCGCTGAGCATGATCAGGGGGATCTGCTTGCCGGAATCAGAGGTTCTGAGCTTGGATACGACGTTGAAACCCTCGCTCCAGGTCTCCATCATCATGTCGACGATCGCGAGGTTGGGGTTTACGGATTTCGCCATCTCGACACCGCTCTTGCCGTCCTCGGCCAGGAAAACCTCGTACCCTCCCTTTTCCAGAATGAGCTTGGTGGCCATCAGGAAGTCCTTGTCATCATCAATGAGCAATATCTTTTTCTTTGCATCCATTGCCTCTTCCTCCTTGTTTGATCTGCTCACTGGAAGAAAGCAAGGTCGGTGCCACTATATAACTTGAAGATATTACATGGCATTATGGTTGATGATACATGCCTTGGACTTTGTCTGAGGGGCAAAACACCCCGTTGGTGAGGAAGATAACCCCATGGGCGAAATAAGGTCCGGACCCCTCTCCTGAGAGATCCGGAATGCCGCCCGGTCAGGAGGGGGGCAGCTCATTCATCGTCTTTTATCTCGATTCCGTAATTGCGGATTTTGGTTCTGAGGGTCTTCCGGTCGATCCCGAGGAACCTGGCGGTCTTGTTGATCTGGTTGTTGAAGTGGTGGAGCGCCTTTTCGATGTGCTCCTTTTCCACCTCCACCAGGGTCATCTTTCCGGAGAAGGGGTCTACGACCGGCGCCTTGGAGCATGTGTCCTGGCCGTAGTAGAGGATGTCGGAGAGTGTGACCTCCTCGTGATCGCAGAGTACGCAGAGCCTCTCGATCGTATTCTTGAGCTCGCGGATGTTGCCCGGCCAGGTGTAGGAGGTCAGAGACTTCACGACCTCGGGCGAGAGCGACTGAGCCTTGCTCCCATGCCTCGAGCGGAAGATGTCGAAATAGTGGAACGCGATGGGCGCGATGTCGGAGCGGTGTTCACGCAAGGGCTTGATATGGATGGGGACCACGGAGATGCGGTAGAAGAGGTCCTCACGGAAGGTGCCGTTTTGCACCTCCACCCTCAAATCCTTGTTCGTGGCGGTAATGAGCCGGACATCGATCTTCTCGGGAATAGAGCTTCCCACCCGGGGAACCTCCTGCTCCTGGATCACGCGGAGCAGCTTGGCCTGGACATCAAGGCTGATATTGGAGATCTCGTCGAGGAACAGTGTGCCCTTATCGGCGGTCTGGAACCTGCCGTCCCGGTTTTCGGTGGCCCCGCTGAACGCGCCCTTGATGTGGCCGAAGAGCTCCGACTCCATGAGATTGTGCACCAGGGAAGAGCAGTCTACCGGGACGAAGGGCTTGTTGGACCGTGCGCTCAGGCTGTGGATGGTCCGGGCCACGAGTTCCTTTCCGGTGCCGCTCTCCCCGGTGATGAGCACGGTGCTGTCCGTCTTGGCAACGCGCCGGATGGTTTCCTTGAGCTCTTCCACATAGTCGCTCGTGCCGATGATCATCGAGAGGGAGTCTCCGGTGGGGCGCTCTTCGCTCTTTTCGGAGAGGCAGTCCTGCACCGCGAGTTTGAGCTCGGCGGCGCTGAAGGGCTTGGTGATGAAGTTGTGCGCCCCAAGCCGCATGGCCTCGACAGCCACCGGGATGGTGCCGTATCCGGTGATCACGATGATCTTGGAGGCGACCGGGTGTTCGCTCTTGAGTATCCTCAGGATCTCGAGCCCCTCGATTCTGGGCATCCTTAAGTCCAGGAGAATCACGTCAAAGGCGCCGGTCCGGGCGAGCTCAAGGCCGGTCATGCCGTCCGCGGTTGCTGTCGGCTCGTATCCCTGGCGGGTGAGGATCTGCTGGCAACCGTCCCTGATAGACTCCTCGTCATCGATGATGAGAATTCGGATATTCTTTTTAGCCAATTTCCGCTCCTTGGATGGCATCGGACGACTTCATACCCGGCTTGTCTTCGCTCCCAAGATACACAGGCAGGGTGATGATAAAGGTCGTTCCTTTGCCCGGTTCGCTGTCTACGTCGATGAACCCGTTGTGCTTCTGAATGATTCCATAGGTGATGGAAAGTCCGAGCCCTGTTCCCTGGCCCGGGTCCTTGGTCGTAAAGAAGGGCTCGAAGATGTGGGGAAGATAGAGCCTGTCAATGCCCTTGCCGGTGTCCGAGATGGATACCTTGACCGCATTGGTGCTGGAGAGCCATGTAGAAATCGTGAGGACCCCTCTGCCCTCCATGGCGTCTGAGGCATTGATGAAGAGGTTGAGAAAGACCTCTTCGAGCCGTGAGCTGTCGCCCATGATCAGGGGGAGCTGGGGGGAAAGATCGTGCTTCACCGTGATGCCCAGGAACATGGACTGGTCCTTCACAAGGTTGAGCGAGGTGGTGATCACATCGTTGATGCTGATCGGCCGCATGTCGCCCGAAGGCGTCCTGGCGAAGTCGAGGAGGTTCTGGACGATCTTCTTGCACCGGTTGGTCTGATAGATGATCTTTTCCAAGTTGCCTTTGCAGGGGTGATCGTTTTCCATCTCCTCGAGCACGAGGTTGCTGTAGAGCAGGATGCCCCCCAGCGGATTGTTGATCTCATGGGCGACCCCGGCCGCCATCTGGCCGAGCGAGGCCAGGCGCTCGGTGCGCGTGATGCGGTGGAAGGCCTTTTGGAGCCTGTCGTCGCGGTCTTTCAGAGATCTGGCCATGTTGTTGAAGGCCTCGTCGAGCATGTCGAAGCCCGAGGACCTTCCGGGCGGGAGCTGGTATTCCAGATTGCCCGATGAAATGGCCTCGGTGGCCTGCTTGAGTATCCTGATCCGGCGAATGATGCTCTGACCGAGGCGGAAGGAGATGAAGAATGCCACGACCATGCCCAGAGAGGTGATTCCGAGAAAGAGCCACATGGTATTCAGCTTGATGTCCCGGTATTTGGCCTCCAGGATGCCGGTGTAGAGCATGCCGATGATGTTCCGGTCGATGTCGTAGATCGGGGTGTATGAGCTGATGTACCAGTCGTTGACCACGAAGGCCCGGCCGATCCAGTCTTCTCCCCGGGTGATGACCTGGTCGTAGACCTCTTTGGAGACAATCGTGCCGATGGCCCTCTGCTGATCGGCATTGATCACGTTGGTGGACACCCGCACTCCGCCCAGGAATATGGTCGCAAACCCGATATCCCTGCCGCGATAGGTCTCGTGCTGGTATACGGTTTCCTTGATGGTGTCCACGATGTTGTAGTCGCGATTGAGCAGGATGCCGCCGATAAGCGCGCCGAGCAGTGTCCCGTCCTTAAGAAAGATGGGGTAGGCGGCCCTCAGCACCATGCCCTGCGAGAGCGTGGTCTCACGCACCTCGACAGACTGGGGGGTTTTCACGATGGGAATCAGGACCCGGGAGGCAAGGCGGGGGTTCTGATCCTTGATGGTCTCCAGGGACATGACCACCGCCGAGGCCTGGGGCTTTTTCTCGTACAGGCACTTGCGGACCACCGGGTCCCACAGAATGACATCACCCTTGGCCTCGGGGTTCGCCACCCGGTAGATCACCCGTCCGTTTGCATCGACCAGCGTGAGCATGTCGAGCGCGCGGCGGTCGTCGAAGTAGTGGGTCCCGGTGCGGATCAGACCTTCCAGGCCGGACAGGGCGCCGGGGTCGTTGTTCAGGATCGCCTCCTGCAGCGGACTCCTGAGGTAGATGAACTCAAGCTGGTACTCGAGGCGCTCCAGGGCGTGGCGGTAGATGAGCTTGGCGGTGTTGATGTCCTGCTGGACCTTTCGCTGCACCTCATCCAAGGTGCTCTTGTTGATCGTGGTGATCCCCACCACGGTGGCTACCGCCCCCGTAAGACAGGTGGCAATGAGAAAACCCATAACCAGGCGGCTCTGCAGCTTCATACGAGAAATATCTTTCGAGAGGATTTACATTACAATGTACTCCTTATAACACTTCCCGGGGATGCGAGGCAATGCCTGATAGGCAAGGGCGGATGAAACAAGGCCTCATTGCTTATCAGCAGGATTCTCTTGACCGGATCAGCCGGTTTACCCGCAAGGTCTGATACTGGGAATACGTCCGGCCGGTGGAGAGGATGAAACCATACTCGATATCCGGCGGCCCGGCCATGATCTCGTGAATGATCCCCAGGGGCCGATTCCCCTTGCAATAGTGAGAGTGATGGACTATGTGCTCTACCCTATGAGAACCGACATCCCCAATATGGTGTTCGCCGACCGGCAGGGAAACATCATGGATTTTGAAGGCCTCGGTATGGTGGGCAGGAGCGGGGACTATCTCGTGCCGGTCTCATCGGAAGAGACCATTGCACTGCCCAGGGGCTCGCAGCTCTATGTGCTCCCTGACAGGTATCCCATCGGCGTGGACAGGCAGACCGGAGAGATCGTGGTCCTGAAGAAAAACCCATTTGACGGCAAGGGCCCGGTCTTTGCCGTTGCCGCCTTTCTGTGCGCGGCCCATACCCAGACCTATCTCGCGGCCTGGGAGCGCAGGAAAGGCGCAGGTGTGCTGCCTCTCTACGCCTACACAGCGCTGGGGTTCAAAGACGGCTTGGTGACCGCGGCCATGAGGACGGACGAATCCCGGCGGCAGGACCCGGACATGTTCCGGATGGAAAAGGTGAAAGAGGGGATCGCGGCATGGAAAAAGGAGCTGCCGAAGAACCGCCTGGTAGAACACCTCACTCACTGCGCAATGGTCTACGGGTGCCCTGCGGCTCTCAACCTCTTCCAGGGACGTGAGGAAGGGCCGCTGCCTACTTCTCCGGCGTGCAACGCCCGGTGCATCGGCTGCATCTCCTTTCAGGAAGGGTGCGAGCCTCCCTCGCCCCAGCAGCGCATCACGTTTGTGCCCACACCCGAAGAGATCGCACAGGTGGCGATGAAGCACATATCTCAAGTGGAAGAGCCTGTTGTGAGCTTCGGCCAGGGTTGCGAAGGAGAGCCGCTTATTGTCGGCGACGTGATCCGGGATGCCATCCGCCTAATCCGGAAAGAGACCGATCTGGGCACCATCAACCTCAACACCAATGCAAGCATGCCCGAGAAGATCGCCGAGCTCGCGGACGCTGGGCTGGACAGCATGCGGATCAGCATGAACTCGGCACGTCCGGCCACCTACCGCTCCTACTTCAGACCGTCCTACGATTTCGGCTGTCTCGCCGCGAGCGCCGCCGAGATGAAGAAGAGGGGCAGGTTCGTGTCCATCAACCTGTTCGTTTTTCCCGGCGTGACGGACGCGCCCAAGGAGGCAGAGGCCCTCAAGAGGTTTATCGAAGAGAACCGCATCGACATGGTGCAGTGGAGAAACCAGAATATGGACCCGGATGTCTACCTGGATCTCCTCGGCCAGGCCTTTCCCTCCGGGATCGGCATCAGGCGGTTGATCGAGGAGGTTCCCGTGAGGCGGGGATACTTCAACCCGTATGTACCAAAAGGGTGAGTCCTCTTAGAACGGCGGCTGGGGATGGCTTGATGTCCTGTTTAAAAACCTCCGATCTCTCCTTTATGAGCAGTGGCTACCGCTATTGGAGAGAAAAGGGGATTCCCGGATAGGGCCTGAAGCGCTAAAACTCCACGAATCCGCCGCTGTCTGCCGGCAGTGAGTCCATACCGTTCTCCCGGCTGTGATCGGCCTGCTCCCAGAATTCCAGGAGCATGACGGTGAAGTCGTCATCAAAGTTTTCTCTGGCGTTGTATACCCGTATCCGGGCCTCGATGAGGTCGATGACATCCTGGCCGTGAGATTCCTCGATGGTTTTTGCGAAGAGCGCCTTGAGCCGGGTCAGCCCGAAAGGGACGCCCTCCTTGTTCTCCGTCTCCAGGAGGCAGTCGGTATAGAGGAGCAGGGCATCGCCCCGTTCAATGCCGGTGATGGTCTTCTCCTCGTAGGCGCCGTCGTCGAACATCCCGAGGAAGAACCCGTCGGTATCGAGCTCTATGACCTCCCGGGTGCTCTTCTTGTAGAGGAGTGGAGTAGGGTGACCGGCATTGGAAAAGGATATGGCGTTGTTCACGGAGTCGCTCAGGAGGTAAAAGGCCGTGATATAGTCATCCGAGAGGATCGGGTTGAACTCCTGGTTGAGCATGTGGAAGAGGATCTTGGGGCTCGCCACGTTCGCCGCCAGTGTGTGGAAACTCATCTTGAACATGGACGATACCAGGGCCGCAGCCACACCGTGCCCGGACACATCGGCGATGATGAAGCCGGAGAGTCCCTGCCCCAGATCCACCACATCGTAGAGATCACCGCCGATATGAATGGAGGGGATATACTTGCAGGAGACGCTCACCCCGCCGATATTCTCGTAAATGTTGGGCAGAAGGCTCTTCTGGAGTTTGCCCGCCATTTTGAGCTCATCGACCATCCGCTTGTTCTGCGCCTGGATGATTTCATTCTTTTCATGGTTCATCACACGGAAGCGTACTTTTGAGTTGAAAGGAGTGGACATACCTGCCTTTCTGAATCTGAAGAAAGAAAACAGGAAGGGATCAGGGCATGT
>MPOS01000038.1 GCA_001896555.1 Candidatus Phosphitivorax anaerolimi | reverse complement strand
GTTCCTTGCGCTGTATCCAACCAAGGATAGCCTGCGCTGCTTCGGTTGCCGGGTCACTACCCATGGTTGAGAATGCCACCTTCGCGTGGTCTGCGAGTAGTGCCGCCAGAGACAAGGCACGACGCATGCTTTCATCCGAAACAATAAGGGATCTCGGGAGCTGTGCTTCGATACAGTGGAACACTCCAGCCAACCGCGCAGCCTGCCCAGGGAGCTTGCCTGCCCAATCTCTGAAGTGCTCAAACTCGCCCCCGGGTCTCATCTGCTCTTCTACCGCCTGCGCGAATTCAAGCCATAGAGCCCTTGCAGGCGGCGAGATAGTCAGTTCAAGATTCGCCCCCCGCATATCAAGCAGGGCCTTAATGTGAGCAGAATATACCCTGGTCACACTCTCCGGCATCGGGTCTGGAGATATGACCCTATATCCAACCTGTGACTCGGAAAAGAAATACAGGAACCTTGCCAAGAGCCCGCGCCCACGGAAGCAGGGTTTGTCTGCCATCGAAAGAAGCACGTCAGGTTGAGGACAGATGCACACCACAAGCCGGGGATTGCTCAGGACGATAGGATCTCTGCCGATACGGTCAACGCGGTAGGATTCTCCATTGTGTGCTTTCAGGAGTAGATCAAGGTTCGGGATTCCATCCCTTGAATATCTACCGCCAAAAATGTCAAAAATACCGCCCTCGCTGGAGATGATACCCAGAACCTCGCCCTGTGCCTTCAGTATCCTCGGCAAGCTCTCCGGTGTCGCATCATCGGCAAGCAACCGGGGAAGGTGAGGGATATCCTCAAGAGCTACTTCCTGCGCTGCTATACTCTCGATAAGGGCTCTGCGTTCCTCATCATCAGAGGTTTTAGCGGCCTTGTTCCTCATGCCCTCGATTATTTTTTCTTGGGTTTTTCTCCTGCTCTGTGCTGCCCTTATCTCATCAGCTTTGAATTCTGCTTGCTCGGTCTCCCACTCACACAGTGGAGCTGTTGCAGCCCCCATCATCCCCGTCTTGCGCTCACCGGAAAGCAGTGGTGCGAATAGGTAGAGGTTCGGTGTCTCAATGTGCCCCGGCCCCACATGGATGCACTTAACAGCACTGGATACAGCCATAGACACGGCCCCTAGGACGGATGCAAGAGCCATGGGATAGGGAATCTGGATTGACCGTGAAGCCTCCCGCGTGAAATCACCTGCCCACCCTGGAAGAATATCGTCGGGGATCTCGGGTGCCTTGCTGTCATTCAGGGGCACAAGTTCCGGCCACTCTTCGAGAGAGCCCTTCCACGGTTCGGCCTGTGCGATAATCTGTGCCAAGCGTGACCAATCATTGCCGGGCTCTTTTGCCCAATCAATGATATCACCCTTTTCCAATAAACCTGGCAGGAGCACCACCTTGACCTCGGGGCATTCGTTCACCAGAGCCTTTGCTGTTTTCTCTGCGAATTTAAGCCCTGGTTCGTCGTTGTCCCGAAGGATAACGATTCTCCTGCCGGAGAGTTGCGCGATCATCTCATCGGTGAGATTACTTCCCGCGCCGCTGTCCATGGACGTTGCTACCATACCCCAGGAGTTCAGAAGATCGGCCTTGGCTTCGCCCTCGGTAATGATTACCGTTCCAGCCTCAAGGACTCGCGGCAAGTTATACAAAACTTGC
>MPOS01000015.1 GCA_001896555.1 Candidatus Phosphitivorax anaerolimi | reverse complement strand
GAGATACCGGCTGACCTGCTTCTGGACTGCATCGGAAAACTCGGGAACCTCGAGCCCTGCAGCGTTTAAGGTGGTGGCGATCCCCGACCCCGGGCCGCCTGAGTTGGTGAGCACGGCGATACGCGGCCCTTTCAGCGGCGGCTGGGTGGCCAGGGTCCACCCTAGCCGGTAGACCTCCTCGATGGTGTCCACGCGGATGATGCCAGCCTGCTCGAAGAGGCCGTCATAGATATAATCCGGACCTGCTATGGCCCCGGTATGGCTCGACCCGGAACGCGCCCCTGCCTCTGTGCCCCCGACATACTGGGCCACGATAGGCTTGTGCCTGCTCACCCTCCTGGCCACCCGGAGAAAACGCCCGGCATCGCGTATTCCTTCGATGTACATGCCGATAGCCTTTGTGTGCTCATCCTGCCCCAGGTATTCCAGACAGTCGGTGATATCGATGTCGGCCTCATTCCCCACACTGATAGCCTTGCCCAGAACGATCCCGTTCCTGCGCAGGAAATGCGCGCTCTGTGCGATGTATGTCCCGCTCTGCGAGGCCAGGGAAAACCCCCCGCCATATTCCAAAATGGGCGCCACGGTGACGTTGAGCGGCAGATGCGTGTTCACGACGCCAAGACAGTTGGGCCCCAGAAACCGGATGCGGTAGGCGCGCGCGATTTCGATGATCCGCCTCTCCAGGTCCCTGCCCTCTTCCCCGGTTTCCTTGAAGCCTGCGGTGATGATGATGGCATGTCGGGTGCCGAGCTTTCCAAAGTCCTCGAGCATACCGGGCACAAGCGCCGTAGGAACCACGAGAACGGCCAGATCGGGTGCATAGGGCAGATCGGCTATAGCCGGATATGCCTTTTTCCCCAGGACCTCGGACTCTCTGGGATGAACGGGCATGATCTCACCGGGGAACCCGCTGTCGATCAGGTTGAGCAACTGGATGGTGCCCATCTTGCGCATGGAGTTGCTCGCCCCTGCCAAGGCGATGGATGACGGGTTTAAGATGATTTCGAGCGGTCCTGCTGTCATGTTCACCTTCCCTTCACTCTCAATGGAGGATCAGGAGATTATCAACGGAATTTCAAACTACTCAATCTTACCAGCTTCAAGGACGAACAGCAAGCGATCATAGGATATTCGAAGAGGCATTGCAAAGGAGCATGCCTGTCCATATGATTATGTGTGATGCACGGTATGAATCCCATCACCTCGTCATACCTTTACCGCTCGATAGAGGGGATTATCGACCGGTACCACCGGTTCATGCACTCACCCTCGCCGGTCAGGCGGAGCATCAGCCTCGCGGTGTTTTCCTTGGTGGTGTTCTTTGCCGTGCTCGGTCTGTTCCGGATCACCGATCCCTATCCGCTCAAAGGCTGGATATACCTGCGGCTCACCCTGGAAGACCTTGGATATGCCGGCGGGCTCATATTCGTTCTCCTCACCGGGGTCCTGCCGCTCATCTCGCCCTTGAGCCTTCTGATCGTCACCGGTGCGGCGAGCTTCGGACCGCTGCCAGGCATAGTCCTGTCCTATATCGGGGCACTGATCAACGCCAACCTTGCCTTTGTTCTGGTCAAGTCGCTGGGAATCGAAAACCGGTGGGGACATGAGGAAAAGACGGCCAGGATCAAGGAAACCATCAACAGAAACGGCTACCCCATCGTGCTCCTGCTCCAGCTCGCCACTGTCTTCCCCTTTGTGGCCATCAACACTGCTGCAGCCGCAGCCGGGGTGGAATGGAAGGACTTCATGAAGGCTACCTGCCTGGGCGTCCTGCCCTCTGTGGTGCTGTATTCGATCTTTGGAGAGGCGCTCGTGTCAAGG
>MPOS01000030.1 GCA_001896555.1 Candidatus Phosphitivorax anaerolimi | reverse complement strand
TGCCCTGATCCCTTCCTGTTTTCTTTCTTCAGATTCAGAAAGGCAGGTATGTCCACTCCTTTCAACTCAAAAGTACGCTTCCGTGTGATGAACCAAAAATATGGACCGTTCTTTAATGAAAAAGGCATCAAATAAGGCAGCTATCTTCCCCGATTTTCTTCCTTCTGGATATGCCCTTCCCATTTTTAATAGACGATAACTTTTCCACTTAAACATGTCTGCTGCTACGCAACCGTTACCTGAATTGAAAGAACGAAAGAAGCGCCAAAAAGAAAATCAAGCCAATGGCGAGGGATAATTATGAGAGCATAGGGCGCACATGGCGGGTAAATATAAGGGACTAATTGGGGACCAAATAAATGAAGGCTTGTAACTCATTGAAATATAATAAGGATTTGGTGGGCCGCGTAGGATTTGAACCTACGACTTCTACCGTGTGAAGGTAGCGCTCTCCCCCTGAGCTAGCGGCCCTTTCCGATGGTGTTGAGATATATACAGGGTGCCGGTTGAGGGTGTCAAGAGGAATGTCGGCTGAGAATTCAGGCCCATGGCCGGATGTCTGCAGGAGGGATACCGCTATTGATCATGCCGCGGGGATCGAGAAGTAGAACACGGTTCCCTGGTCTTTTTCCGAGCTGAGCCAGACCTCGCCGCCCATGATGTTCACCGCCTTTTTCACGATGGACAGGCCGATGCCTGTGCCTTCGGCGTGGGACTCGTGTCCGCGGAAGAATATGTCGAAGATGTTCTCCGCATATTCCCGGGGGATCCCCAGACCGTTGTCCTTGACGGAGAAGACGTGGGTGTTGGGCTCACGCCGATATCCGATGCTGATCACGAGGTCTCTTGCAGGATTCGCATACTTGATGGCATTGGTGATGAGATTCGAAAACACCTGCATGAGCCTCACCCTGTCGGCCTTGATCTGCGGCAGGGGCGATTCGATCACCAGGGTCCCGCCCTTGGAGTCCAGCTGAGGCGCCAGCTCACGGGAGATCTCGTCGATGAGCTCGTGGACCGGGAAATTCCTCTTTCTTCAGCCTCAGGTTCTCCACTGCGGACAGGGTCAGGAGATCGGTGACGAACTTTTCCATGCGCTTCCCGCTCTCTCTGATTGCATTGATATACTCTGTCTCCCGTTTGTCGAGCTTCGGGCCGGCGGTCTTGAGAAAGCGCTCGCAGAAACCGTTGATTGCGATGATCGGGTTCTTGAGGTCGTGGGAAACCGTGGAGACAAGGGTGCGGAGCTCTTCGTTGCGCTGGCGGATGAGGTTGATGGCGTCCTTGAGCTCGTTGGAGGTGCTGGCAATCTCCTGAAACAGGAGAATGTTCTCCATGACCGTGCCCATGTGAACACCGATGGTGATGAGCAGGCGCTCGTCGTCGGGCGAGATGATTCTCTCGCCGAAAGAGCCGATGTTCATGACCCCGATGAGCCGGGTGCGAGAGTACAGCGGGATCGAAGCAAAGGACTTGATGCCCTGTTTCTTGAAGGCCAGCGAGCTGATCCGGGGGTCTTTCGATGCATTCTCGATGATGATGGGCTCGCCCTTTACGGCCACGCGGCCCGCGATCCCCTCACCGATGCGGAGCTTCTTGATAGACTGCACCACCTTTTCCGGGATGCCGTGGGAATAGGCGCACTTGAGCTCCTGCTTCTTCTCGTCGAGCAGATAGATCCATCCGGTCTCGATATTCATGATCTGCAGCACCTGCGCCAGGGTGTTCTGGAGGATCTCCTTGAGCTCCATGGAGGAGCTCAAGGTCTTGGAGATGAGGTTCACTGCGGTGAGGTCCTGATTCTGCCGCAACAGCCTCCTTTCCAGGGCCACCTTCTCTGTCACGTCGCGCAGCAGGGCAATGGAGGTTCCGGGACGCTCCTCGATAAAATGGAAGTTGCCCTCAAGGATCTTGACACCCGAAGGGGTGTTCACGTTGAACCTGCTGAAAAAGCCCTTGGCATATTCCTTTCTGAGGTGTTTGAGGTCCTCCCTGCCACTATCGTCGAGGAATTCGAATATCTCTCTGCCCAGGACCTGCCCGGTCTCCATCTCCATGATGGAGTTGAACGCGGGGTTGCTGAAGGTGATCACCCCGTGGCTCATGATGATGATGGCATCGGGAGCGTCCTCGATGATCTGGCGGTACCGCCCTTCACGCGACAGGCCGCCGCTCACGAAATCACCGATGAGGATGTAGACCGAGTCGAGCTTGTAGCCGATGACGTTGATGAAACCCGAGGCCCGTACCCCAGGCGAGCTCAGGGTTTCCACGATCATGGAAAAAGGCTTGTCTGTATCGATGAGCCGCTTGAGGTTGTTCTCCAGCCTTTCGTCCACGAGAACCTTGTGGATGATCTCATAGAGAGATTGCCCCATCACGGGCGGCACCGAGGGCCCGAGGTTGGACTCGAGCAGGGGGTTGATGTAGATCACGGTCCCGCTTCTATCAAAGGCGCAGACAGCAAACGGGGCCCGCTCAAAGATGTGTTTTATCTCATTGATCACCTGGTTCATAGTTACTTCAGGAGAGGATGTACGATCCCCCGGGGTCGAGCACCTGCACGGGCCGTGAACAGCTCCGGGCGAATCTTTCGGCATCCTCTCTCGCGCCTACGATGTCGCCGAAATGGATGGGTATCGTCACCCCGGCCTTGATATCTTCCGCAGCAAGAGCGGCATCACGGGCATCCATGGTATAAGTCCCTCCCACGGGAATGAGCGCCAGATCGACGTTCAGCCCATCCATCTCGGGAATGCGGTCCGTATCGCCGGCATGGTATATCCTCTTGCCGCCGGTCTGAACCACATATCCCAGCCAGCCGTTCGCCCGGGGATGAAAAGCCTTGGTGATGTTGTAGGCCGGAATCGCATCGACCGTGACCTCCCACAGGACAAGCCTGTCGCCCGGTCTGATGACATCGGTCACCTCGGGAGCGGGCATGGGCGCCGCAACCCTGGTCGAGCCGTGCTTCAGAAGCGCGATGTCTTCCGGTGAGTAGTGGTCGTAGTGATCGTGAGTCAGAAGGATGATGTCGGCCTTGGGTGAAGACCGGGCCACTTTCCACGGATCTATGTAGAGAACCACGGCGTTGCATCGGATCATAACCCCGGCGTGACCTAACCAGATAACTTCGATAGACATCGAACCCCTCCGCATGGAATGTGGTATTTAAGCAATGCGAAACATGAAGTGGAAAATATCATACAGAAGCGAAGGGCGTGTTTCAATAAAAAATCTCCACGTTTCCATGACCGCGCCCGCCTCCGCCCATGCACAGGTGTACGGGCGCAGACAGAGCGTGTTTCCGGAACATGAGCAGAAATGTTCTCCCAGGGGCGGGTCTTCCCTGGTGCCTATTTCCCCTTGAATGCTCCGAGCTGGCAGGGGTTGATCTTCAGGCCCAGGGAATCGGCGGCATTGCCTGCCTCCGGGCGCAGGACCCCGGTCTCATCAGCGATGTCCCAGAGCTGCCTGCAGGAGATCGTGCCGTCTGTTGCTGCAGCCTTGATCTTTTCCAGAACACTATCGGAGACTTCTACAGGCCTGCCGAGGATCTTGTAGGCGGATATGCCCTTACGGCCATAGCCGAAGAGGCCTAGCTGGCACTGATAGAGCTTGACGTTCAGTACGGTTGCAACATCGCCCACCGCCTCGGGGTCTACCTTCAGAGAGGCTGCGATGAAGTGGGCGACCGGACAGGGGAGCTTGTCCTTTTCCGGATAGATCCTGATCATTTCTTCGATTTTCTTGGTGTTCATGTGCTCTCCTATGGAATAATCATCAGGGAATCGGCCACCTTGGGGGCCCCGCTGACAATGATGATCGGATTCAGGTCTATCTCTTTTATTCCCGGGAAGTCAAGGGCGAGATCTCCGAGGCGGACGAGGATGTCTGCCAGGGCATCCAGGTCAGCCTTCTCCATGTTCCGGTAGGCCCCTAAGATCGCACTGGCGCGGAGCGAGCAGATCATTTCACGGGCATCTTCACGGCTCAAGGGGGCAAGGCGGATGGCAAAGTCCCGGTGCGCCTCGGCAAAGATGCCTCCCAGCCCAAACATGACGCAGGGCGGAAAACCGGGATGATAGCTGACGCCGGCCATGAACTCCCGCTTCCCTCTCAGCATCTCGGCCACCAGTACCGGCGTGTCCGGGTCATATGACCGGATTTCATCAAAGGCGCGCGATACAGCATCCTCGTTCTTTACATCCAGAAACACCAGGCCGTGCTCTGTCTTGTGGGATATCGAAGGAGAACAGGCCTTCACCGCAACCGGAAAGCCGAGCCGGCGTGCGGCTTTCAGGGCCTCTTCGCGGCTCGCCGCGAGGAATTCGCTGGTGGTGGGTATGCCATAGGCCTTCAGCAGCTGTTTGGCCTCATACTCGTCCATGCCTTGGCGGCTGCGGTTCAAGAACATCTCCTGCGCCTGTGCCGGGATCATGCCCCTGGTCCTTTTGGCTGGTGGAGAGGCATTGCGCTGTCTGAAGAGATAGTGCTTGTACAGCGCCCACATGGCCATTGCCGCTTTTTCGGGTGAATCGAAGGTGGGTATCGAGCCCTTATGAAACAGTCGGACACAGTGGTCGCTCTCATCGAAAAACGAGGATATCAAAAGCGGCTTGCCATAGGTGTGCGGCATGGCGATAAGCTCGTCGAGAGAGATTTCGCCGTATTTGAGAAACTGCTCCCGGCTGATGTCCATGTGCTTGCTCAGAGAGGGATAGAGCATGTCCATGAAGCCCGTGTCCATGATCCCGTGAATAATGACCCCGTCGATCTCATCCGCTGAAAAGAGGATCTCGGGTATCTTCACTGTGAGGGCTGTCATGTCGATGTGAAAGGTGAGGTCAACCGGGTTGCGCGCACTCGCATGGCCCGGGAGATACCGGCTGACCTGCTTCTGGACTGCATCGGAAAACTCGGGAACCTCGAGCCCTGCAGCGTTTAAGGTGGTGGCGATCCCCGACCCCGGGCCGCC
>MPOS01000010.1 GCA_001896555.1 Candidatus Phosphitivorax anaerolimi | reverse complement strand
GCAAGTTTTGTATAACTTGCCGCGAGTCCTTGAGGCTGGAACGGTAATCATTACCGAGGGCGAAGCCAAGGCCGATCTTCTGAACTCCTGGGGTATGGTGGCAACGTCCATGGACAGCGGCGCGGGAAGCAATCTCACCAATGAAATGATCGCTCAGCTATCCGGCAGGAGAATCGTTATCCTTCGGGACAACGACGAAGCAGGGCTCAAATTCGCAGAGAAAACAGCAAGAGCTCTCGAGAATGAATGCCCCGAGGTCAAGGTGGTGCTCCTGCCCGGTTTACCGGAAAAGGGTGATATCATTGATTGGGCAAAAGAGCCCGGCAATGATTGGTCACGCTTGGCACAGATTATCGCAAAGGCCGAACCGTGGAGTGAAAAAAAATCTTCTCTCTACAAGGCCCTTACAATAGATTCTTTCCTTTCGCTCAATCTTCCCGAACGTGGACACATTATAAACCCCGTGGTGCCAGAGCAGGGCCTTGTCATGGTCTATGGACCCCGAGGAAATGGGAAGACATGGTTTGTCCTTCAGATGGCCTATGGTACGGCAAGTGGCGGGATTGTAGTGAATCACTGGGAAGCTCCTAAACCCCGGCGTGTGCTCTACATAGACGGAGAGATGCCAGCACGAACCATGCAGGAAAGGCTTGCTTCTATAGTGGCAGGCTCAGACAAAGAACCACCAGACCCTTCTTATCTGTCCATCATCACACCAGACCTTCAGGATATGGCTATGCCGAACCTTGCGCACCAGGCAGGCCAGGAAGCCCTTGAACCGCTTGTTCAGAATACAGACGTGGTGATCGTCGATAACCTTGCCTGTCTTGCCCGGCACGGAAGAGAGAATGATTCAGAATCATGGTTGCCTGTTCAGACGTGGCTTCTCAGCTTACGACGGCAGGGGAAATCTGTAATCACGGTCCACCATGCGGGAAAGGGCGGTGCACAGCGGGGCACATCGAGCCGGGAAGATGTTCTTGATACAGTCATATCTCTCCGAAGACCGAAGGACTATGACCCGAGCGAGGGGGCACGGTTTGAGGTTCATCTTGAAAAAGCTCGTGGCGTGTATGGGCCAGAAGCAGCACCATTTGAAGCTGCACTTCGCACAGAGAGAGGGGCGGCAATATGGACCTGCCGAACCCTGGAAGACAGCGTTAAGGCTCAGGTGCTTGCCCTGAAAGCTGAAGAGTATTCCATTAGGGATATCGCCACTGAAACGGGGTTGAGCCGGTCTAAGGTGCAACGAATCCTCAAGGGGGCAGAGTCATGAACTTGAAGGACATGGCACACCGGATCTTGAAAGAAAAAAGTGGGACAGCAAGTGGGACAAATGGTGGGACGTTCTGTCCCATAGAAACACGACAAGAGACACCCCGTGGGACAGCTAGGACCCGCATGAATACAGGCGAAAGTGCCAACTGTCCCACTGTCCCAAACCTATATACTGGGACAGTGGGACACTTAGCAGAAAGTGGGACAGCGGGTGGGACAGCAAGTGGGACACTTGCAAAACAGTGGGGAGACCATGCGCACCTTGTGGAGTGGTTCTTCTCTGCGAAGGATTCCCTACCCCGTGAACGGTTCACCTATGACCGGGGCGAAGGCTGGCAAGTCATATGGATGACCCCGGCGGCATCATACCAGAACCTTGCAGCGGAGATTGAGAAAGGCCCTGGTGGTCAATGGGATGCAGAAGTCAGGAGTATCCTGGAGCAGCTTCATAAGCTATTTGGGAATAAGG
>MPOS01000049.1 GCA_001896555.1 Candidatus Phosphitivorax anaerolimi | reverse complement strand
TGCATTGTTGATGAGGATGTCTACCTTGCCAAAGGCATCCACCGCAGTCTTGACAATGTTCGCCCCGCCTTCCACACTCGCCACATTGTCGTAGTTGGGTACTGCCTCGCCTCCAAGGGCCTTGATCTCCTCTACCACCTTGTTCGCTGCGGAACTGTCCGAGCCCACACCGTCTCGGGCCCCTCCCAGGTCGTTGATCACCACCTTGGCCCCGCGCTTCGCCAGCTCAAGGGCGTGGCACCTTCCCAGGCCTGCTCCCGCCCCTGTCACGATTGCAACTCTTCCGGTAAAATCTATTTTTGCCATACAAACCCCCGATCGATTCTCATGTGTTATGCCTTGCTCGGCAAGGCCGCATCAAAGCTTCCGCTCACCTTCACATCACCCTGCTCGTCCTTGGCCACAATGGAACAGGTGACGATATTTTCGCCATCGACCACGCGCTTATCCGTCACCTCGCCTGATATGGTGATCGTGTTCCCTGGTTTCGACATGCCGGCAAAACGAACACCGAGCCGTTTGAGCCTGTTTTTCGGCACCCAGGACGTGACGGCCTGGCCCACAAACCCCATGATGAGCATGCCGTGTGCGATCACGCCGTCCTTCATACCCACCGCCTTTGCAAAATCATCGTCGGTATGAAGGGGATTGAAATCGCCCGAGGCACCGGCGTACATGACGAGCTGCAGCTTCTGCAGCGGCCCCTTCTTGAGCTCGATGACCGCATCGCCCACATTCACGTCTTCAAAGTATTTTCCCTGTACCATGACCGCCCCCCTATTTCCTCTCTACGAGCAGCGATCGGACCTTTGCGACCTTTTCGCCCCTCTGGTTGGTGTAGAGCACTTCAAGCGTGATCATGTCCATTTTGGATCCGGACTTGCTGGTCTTCTCTTCCATTTTGGTCACCTTCGGAATGCCCGTGATCACGTCGCCCGGATAGATCTCCTGGTAGTATTCGTATTCTTCCTCTCCGTGGAGCACCATCATGAAGTTGATCTTCAGATCGTTGATGAAGTCAGGCATCTTCCCGCACCACATCATGGGAACGGTCAGGAACGTCGGCGGTGCCGGCGTGTCTTTGTATCCCGCCTTCACCGCAGCATCGCGGTCGAGATATATTGGGTTGAAATCGCCGATGGCCTTCGCTAGCTCTCTGATCTTGCCCCGTTCCACCTCCCAGACAATGGGAGGATACTCGGTGCCTACCTTTGATAAATCAGCCACATCTCACCTCCTTTATGAAATGGTTCGTTCCTATACGTCCTGTTTTCCGATGATGGCGATGCTGCACACATTCAAGAAGGGAAAACCCCCGAGGTTGTGTGTGAGCCCGTACTTCGGATCTTTGACCTGCCTGTCGCCCGCCCTGCCCAGAAGCTGCAGATACATTTCATAGAGCATTCTCAGTCCGGACGCCCCGATGGGATGGCCGAAGCACTTCAGCCCGCCGTCCACCTGGCAGGGGACCTTGCCGTCCAGATCGTAGAAACCGTCCATGATGTCTTTGGGAGCCTTGCCGCGCTCGGAGATATGCAGGTCTTCCATGGTCACCAGCTCGGTGATGGAGAAGCAGTCGTGAACCTCCATCATGCTGATCTCCTCCCGCGGGTTCTTGATGCCCGCCTCCTTGTACGCCTCCGCGCTCGCCTTGGATGTGGTAACGAAGTGATCTCCGTCCCAGTCATAGGCGAACTCGGTGCCGTTGCTCAGAGAGAGTTGCAGGGCCTTGACCGTGATGATGTCTTTCTTGCCCAGAGACTTGGCGATCTCCGGGGTGGTGACGATGGCGCAGGCCGAGCCGTCGCTCACTCCGCAGCAATCAAAGAGGCCCAGGGGATAGGCGATTTGGGGAGCGTTGAGCACCTGTTCTTCGGTCACCGGCTTTCTCAAATGCGCCTTGGGGTTGAGCGCCCCGTTTGCATGGCTCTTGACCGAAACGTGGGCCATGGCCCGCTTGACCTCGTTCATGTCGAGCCCGTACTTCGCCGCATAGGAGGTCGCCAGCATGGCAAAGCCGCCCGGTGCGGTGAAGTTCGCCATCCAGAGCTGGTTCAGCGTGCCCATGGCGGTGCTGAACTCGGGCAGGCCTCCATAGCCGATGTCCTTGAGCTTCTCCACGCCGATGGCGAGCGCGATGTCGTATGCCCCGGAAGCAACGGCGTAGACCGCGCCTCGAAATGCCTCGGTGCCGCTCGCACAGTAATTCTCCACCCGGGTGACCGAGATGTTGGGCAGCCTCAGGGCCAGGGAGACCGGCAGAGCGCTCTTCCCGACCCCGACCTCATCGAAGCAGGATCCGAACCATGCGGCCTGGATGTCAGTCTTTTCGATGCCGGCGTCCTGGAGGCATTCTGTGAAGGCCTCGACCATGAGCTGTTCCGGACCGTCGTTCCAGCGCTCGCCGAAATGCGAGCACCCCATGCCGATAATCGCTACCTTGTCTCTGATTCCCGTAGCCATTATTCACCCCCTCCTTCCACCTGCGGGACGGCCTTCCAGAAGTATCCGGTGAACCCCCGCATGCTGTCGACCTGCCTCCTTCTGAACGACATCCTGGTCTTCATGCCCACCTTGATCTGATTCAGATCGCAGTCCGTGAAGTCGAGCATGGTCCTGCCTCCGCCCTCGAATGCGACCAGCCCGTATACCGCCGGAGGATCGACCGACGGAGAGAGCATGTCTCCGGTGAACATGAGGATCTTCGCCTCCTTGTCGGAGAACTCATAGTCCTCGAAGTCGTTCACTCCCCAGCACCTGGGGTTTACGCAGGTCGGATAGACGGGGAACTGCGGAGTCCCGCACTTCTTGCACCGCACACCCACCAGGCCGAGCAGCATTTTCCGATTCCGCCAGAGCACGGTGAGTGACGTGTTCGGGTTGGCTTCTCCCCGAATGCCAAGATCTGCCGTGATGAGGTTTCTGAACTTGGTGAACTTCTGGTAATTCGTCAGCTCCACCCGCTTGGCGAGAGAACCTTTGATGCCGGTACGCGGCTTCATGTCTCTGATCTTCTCCGTCACCTCGAAAGCCAGCACATCGCAGCCCTGACCGAACCCCGCAACCAAAAGTCTGTCTCCGGGGTTTGCCTCTTCGAGAGCGGCGACCAGCATCACCAGAGGATGCGCCGTTCCCGTATCTCCGCAGATGGCGTGAAGATTGTTCTGTACCTTCCCCTTTTCTATTCCGAGCTTTGCCGCGATGGCCTTGTGTGTGCCTCCGAAATAGCAGGGATAGATTACCTTGGCGAAGTCACCGATCTTCAAGCCGCTCTGCGCAAGAAAGCCGGATATGGCCTCGGGGATGACCTTGCCGTAGCCGATGTCCCGCACCCAGCGCTCTTCGTAGCCGTAATCGAACTCCTTGGCCTGACCCCGGTAGTGATCCACGAAATCGCAGTTGATGGAGTAGCTCCCCAGATAATCGGCAACTACGTCCTTGTTGCCGATGAGCACCGCAGCGGCGCCGTCACCGTAGAACATCTCGAACATGGTGGCCATTTTGGTGCGCCGCTGGTCGGATGCAGCCACCAGAACGTTTTTCCTCGTCCCGGCCTTCACCGAATCGAGGGCGGAGATCATGGCGGTTGTACCCGCCTTCATACATGATGCGAAGTCTGCGTTCGACACCCCGTTTTCTCGCATGTTGAGCGCGCTTGCGACGATGCCCGCATTGAGCCTGTCTACGAAGGGCATCGTGGTCGATGCGAAATAGAGAGCATCGAGCTCTTTCCTGTCGTGTCCGACCATACAGTCATATGCGGCGGAAACGGCCATGCTGACCGAGTCTTCGTCCCAGTTGGCCACCGCCTTTTCACCGCCTGCGACAGCCATGATCACCGGAAAGTACCAGGCCATGTTCTGGACGATGACCATCCTGCTGAGCCGGTAACGAGGGATGTATCCCCCGAAGGAAGTGATTCCTGCCATGCCAGATCCTCCTTTCATTTGTCATGCAACTCTTGCTCTGATCAGGTGAAGCCGATACAGCCCTACCTTGCCCCGGGGAGGGAAATGTCCATCTTGTATCTCTCGCACTCCATTGCAATTCGTGATTCCATCATTAAGTTACATTTTATGATTCCATCATTTGATGGATTCTTTAATAAATTATTATTTCCTTTTTGTCAACCCACACATTAATGCTATTTTACGTATAGCAAAGCTTCCTCTCTTATACTTTCAAATCATTTCTGGATGCGGCTTTATCGGTTTCGAAGGCAACTGCCCAATCGGCATGTTAATGACATCTCGTTTTAATTTATTATTATATTACTATATTACATTTATTAAATTGACTTGGCTGCAACAATAGCTTAGAAAATACGCAGATGCTGCCCGGGGAAGGCGGTTCCATCAAATTATTTTGCAAAGGAGAATATCATGATGAAAACTGCCATCACCGAGATGTTCGGCATCAAGTATCCCATTATCTGCGGCGCCATGATGTGGCTCTGCAAACCGGAATTCTGCGCGGCCATATCAAACGCGGGCGGCATGGGCAATGTCACTGCGGCGAACTACGACACAGAAGAAGACTTCCGGGCCGCGATCCACAAAACACGCAGCCTGACGGACAAGCCTTTCATGGTAGGGGTGACGATCCTGCCCTCGGTGCGCATCACAGCCGAGCATTATAAGATGTACCTGAGGGTATGCGCCGAAGAGCAGGTGGCCGGCGTGGAGGTTTCCGGTGCCCCGGTGGACAAAGCCTGCGGCATGGAATATATCGAGATGCTTAAAAAAGCGGGGGTGAAGCTGTTCCACAAGGTTGGAGCGGTCCGCCACGCGGTGCATGCCGAGAAGGCGGGTTACGACGGCATCTATGCCGCTGGAATCGAGGAAGGCGGCCATCCTTTGGACGACGATGTCACCTCCATGGTGCTGACTCCGAGGATCATCGAGGAAGTCAGCCTGCCCGTGGTCACGGTGGGCGGCATGGTCAATGGAAAGTCGCTTGCCGCGGCTCTCATGCTCGGTGCACAGGGCATCATGATGGCAAGCCGCTTCATGGCGACAAAGGAATGCAACATCCACGAAAATATCAAAAACGAACTCGTCAGGCGGCAGGAATACGAGACCGCGCTTATCTGCAAATCAATTCATCTCCAGGCCAGGGCCCTGAGAAATAAGAACGTCGAGGCGGTTCTCCAGGTGGAGGCGAACGGGGGTGGCCTTGAGGGCATTCTCCCGCTCATCACCGGAGACCGGATCGCTAATGCATGGGAAACCGGCGATGTTGATCTGGCGCCCATGATGGTTGGCCAGTCCGTAGGACTGATCCATGACATCCCCACTGTTCAGGAACTGCTGGACCGTACTATTCAGGAGGCCGTCGACCGGATCAGGGCTGTATCGGCAACCATCAGCCTCTAGGCAAAGGGTTTTTTCGCTTTCCGGGCAGGATATGCTAAGGCTTGGTGGTGGAGGTGGGGGGGATCGAACCCCCGACCTTCGCATTGCGAACGCGACGCTCTCCCATCTGAGCTACACCCCCGTGTCCGTGAGATCCTGTCTACATGAGGAACAGGGTTTCGTCAACTGTTTGATTGGCCGGTGTTTCTCTCTTTGAGCCTTTCGGTTGCAAAGGCTGCGGCCTCGGAGAAATCCCTGATCTCTCCGTTGAGGCCCTTGTCGCGGATGAGCCTCAGCGTGTCGCCGAGAAATTTGCCCTTCTCGAAGCCCAGGGCGAGCAGGTCCCTGCCGCTGACCGGGGGCTTGTAGGAGCGCCAGGTGGTGATGTAGGCGGAGATCAGCTCCCTGATCTCAGGGCTTCTGGTCTTGGACATGGCGAAAAGGATCTCCTCAAGCCGCGCTCCGTCGAGGATCTTCACCACGTCTGACGGCCTGATGGGCCGGATGGACGCCAGGTCTCTCAAAATGGTATGCACCTTTGCCTGGGAAGAGAGAATACCCCGCACCTCTTCGTCTGTGAGCCCCAGACGCTGGCAGATCTCGATGATCTTGCGGGGCTTCATCTGGTCCACCATGGCCAGCAGATAGACGAACCATGACCGGTAGGCTTCTCGGGTGAAAAGCATGGTGAACCACAACAGCGTCTCCTTGACCCGCACGAAGTATTCCCTGACCTGAGGGGTGAAGGTCAGCCCGGGATGGATGGCCGAAAGCACGCCCAGCTCCTTGAGCCGCTCCATTCCCCTGATGGGGTCGTCCTCGGAGAGCATCTGGCGGATCTCATAGGAGATACGCCTGCCGGGCACACTGCGCAGCAGCCCCGACTTGACCGCCGCGTGCACCAGGGCGGTCGTTTGCTTGCCCAAGGCAAAGCCGTAGCGCTGCTCGAACCTCACCGCGCGCAGGATCCGCGAAGGGTCCTCCACAAAGCTCATGGCGTGCAGCACGCGGATGCGCTTTTCCTTGATGTCTCTCTGGGCGCCAAAGAAGTCGATGAGCTCGCCGAAGCGTTGCGGGTTCAGGCTTACGGCCATGGTATTGATGGTGAAATCCCTCCGGTAGAGATCGAGCTTCAAGGTCGACTGCTCAACGATGGGTAACGAGCCCGGCGTCTTGTAGTATTCGAGCCGCGCCGTAGCCACGTCGATATGGTTGCCGTCGGGCAGGGTGATGACCGCGGTCTTGTACTTGTCGTGAGCCGCATACCGGGCCCCGATCGACCGGGAGAAAGCCCGCGCAAAGGCTATGCCGTCGCCTTCGACCACGAGGTCGATGTCCAGATTGTCGATCCTCAGGATCATGTCACGCACGATCCCGCCCACCAGGTAGACATTGTACCCCATGGAGGATGCGAGCTCGCCCGCCAGCCTGAGCAGCTCGAAGAGCTCCCGGGGAAGCCTTTCGTCCAGGAGGTTTTTCAGGTTCTTGGTCTGTACGGCCCTGGGCTCCAGACCTTCGACCCGGGCCATTTTCTCGTGCAGGACCATCATGAGATCCGTCCTCGTGATTACGCCAACGGTCTGCATGTCGTCCACCACGGGCAGGAGCCGCTGATTGCCGTCGATGATGAGGGTCCTGATCTCCCAGATCGGCGCATCCGGGCTCACCTGCTTTATGTCGCGGATCATGTAGTCCTTGACCTTGGCGCCTCCGAGCCCGTGCCCCTGTGCCCTGGTCACCACCTGGCGGGTGATGATCCCCACCGGCCGGCCGTCCCGGGTCTGCACCACCGCGGCATTGATGTTGTAGCGGTTGAGGACCGAACTCGCCTCATCGATGGTGGACCCCAAACCCAGGGTGATAACCGGGAAGGTCATGATATCCCGGGCCGTGATTCTGGGCTTTGCCTCTTTTTTGACAAGGTTGACGAGCCTGTTTTCCACCAGATCGAGCGAGGTCTCCCGGATGGAGGCCGCGGCGGCCGTGGGGTGCCCCCCTCCCCCGAAGTGGGCCGCGATATCGGCTGCATTGATCTGGGGCAGGGTGCTGCGTGCTACCAGGTATATGCGTTCGCCCATCAGGCCCAGTGCGAACATGGCGTCTGCGTCGAACATCCCCCTCAATTTGTGGACGAGCATGGCGAAGTCTTCGATATAACCGGCCGATTCCGACCGGGTAAAGAGCACGTCGATCCCGGAAATGTGGAGGATATACACATTCTTGATGAGCTGGTCGAGCACGTCCACCTGCTCAGCTTCGAGCTCTCGCATAATCGCTCGGGATATCTCTTTGAGATCAGCCCCCCATTCGAGCAGGTTCGCCAGGGCCCGGCAGTCTTCGGGTGTGGTGGAGGGAAAGAGCAGGGAACCGGTGTCTTCGTAGATGCCCATGGCGATCATGGTTGCCTGTGCAGGGTTCGGGACGATCCCCTTCTCCTTCAGGATGCCTGTCATCACCGCGGCATTTGAACCGAGCTCGATGCATACCTCCTTGTGGGCACTGATGTCTTCCGTGGAGCAGGGGTGATGATCGTAGACAATCACCTCGACTCCCGGCTTTCCGATGATCCGCGCGAACTCCCCGATCCGCGAAAGTTGCCGGTTGTCCACGATGATGAGCCGCGTGACCATGTCCAGGTCGATGTCCTTCATCCTGACGATGGGCCCGGTGTCTTCGGGAGATGCCTCGGCAAGGTAATCGCGCAGATTCTTTTCCTGCGCCCCTGGAAAGACGAGCACGGCGCCGGGATAGAGCAGCCTGGCCGCGACCATGGAGGCAAACGCATCGAAGTCCGCCTGGATGTGGGAGATGATTACATCCACTCCCTACCCCCTGGGGTGATACCGGTCATGAATCTCCTTGAGCCGGGATGCATTGACGTGGGTATAGATCTGGGTAGTGGAGATGTCCGCATGGCCGAGCATCATCTGGACCGAGCGCAGGTCCGCCCCGCCGGCTAGCAGGTGGGTGGCGAATGAGTGTCTGAGCACGTGGGGAGATATGGTCTTGTAAATGCCTGCCGCGGCTGCATAGCGCCTGATCATGTACCAGAAGTTCTGCCTGGTCATGGCAGATCCCCGGTTTGAGAGAAAGAGGCTGTCGGTCTCAGCCCCTGCCAGGCCGGGTCTGACGTCGGTCAGGTAGTCGCCCACCCATTTCATTGCAGACTCCCCGATGGGCACCAGCCGCTCCTTGTTCCCCTTGCCCCGGCAGATGAGATAGCCCACCGAAAGGTTGAGCATGTGCACCTTGATCCCCACGAGCTCGCTCACCCGAAGCCCGGTGGCATAGAGCAGCTCGATCATGGCCTTGTCGCGCACACCCAGGGGCGTGGTAATGTCCGGTGCAGCCAGGAGCCGGTCGACCTCGCCGATGCTCAGCACCGCAGGCAGATACCTGCCCTGTCTGGGCCTCGCCATGTCCCGGGTGGGATCTTTCTGGATGCAACCCTCTTCCAGGAGAAACCGGTAGAACTGCCGGATGGTCGACAACCTCCGATTGATGCTCGTCGACTTCAGAGAGCGCCTGGTGCAGGCAGAGGCGTAAAGGGCAAGATCGCCCGCATCGAGTTCATCAGGGCCCTTGCCCTGCTGCTCAAGCCAGGCAAAAAAATGCTTCAGATCGGTTTCGTACGCAGTGATGGTGTTCTCGGATGCAGACCGCTCCACAACGAGGTATTCGATGAAGGAGTCTAGGTATGCATGGTTCATCTCTTTTTGAGAGTAGGATCGAAGCCCAAGGCCTTCAAGTCTTCCATGGCCGGAGCGGCGCTCTTTTCGTCGGGGTAGGCGCCCAGAAGCAGGCGGAAAACCGTATCCCGCTCCCTGATCACATAGGGAACCATACCCAGGTCCCTCAACTCTTGGGCGTCGTCGGTTGCCTCCTGCATGCTCTCGTAGGTTCCCAGCTCGATGGCATAAGCCACCTGGCCGCCCACAAAGGCGCCCTTGTCGATGACATTCTTGGCCTTAAGCTCCCTGAGCCTTGCCACGGCATCTTTTATGGTGGGGAAGATCCCGTGATCGATGCGGTACCAGATCCCTGACGCACCGAGATCGATCTTGGTGATGAAGAGCATGTCAAGCCCGGCCTGCATCTTCTCGATCTGGCGAGATGCCTCTTTCGGGTCCTGCCAGGAGGAGAGGTGGATGGTGTATGGATAGTACACGGTCTTGGCAGGAGAGACTGCGGCAGCCGTTTTTTCCGGCGCGGACTCCTTCAGGGGCTCGTCCTGCACATCCTCGATGACCGGGGCCCGGTGAATCTCCCTGGTCACCGTGTTGCTCAGGTCATACCCCGCCCAGAGGGGTGCGGCCATCAGAAACAGGGCACATATCAGAACACAACGCTTCATCTGCTCCTCCCGCCGTATGCATAGGTTGTGTTCATTATATAGTTATTTATCCCCTTTGCAATACCGTCTACCAGAGCCTCCTGGTACGAGCGCCGCTGCAGCAGGCCCATGTCCTTGGAATTGGTGATGAAACCGAGCTCCAGAAGAATCGAGGGCATCTGGGCGCCCAGGAGCACATAGAACGGCGCCTGGCGGACACCCAGGTCCCTGCCCGCATAGCCTACATTCACGGCGGACGAAAAGAGGTCGGTATGCACGCAGTTGGCGAACTTGGACGACTCGTTGATCTTCGAGTTGAGCATGAGGTCGTTGATGATGAGCTGCAGATCGCTCAACGACTTCTGGGTCGTGGCGTTCTCCCGGGCCGCGACCTCGATGGCCGTGGCATCTGTGGTGAGGTTGAGGAAGTAGGTCTCGATCCCCCGGATCGACCGGTCGCGGTTGGAATTGACATGGAGAGAGACAAACAGGTCTGCCCGCTTCTCGTTGGCGAAGTTGGTCCGATCTTCCAGGGTCAGGAACTTGTCGGTGCTGCGGGTGAGGAACACCTCGAACCCTTCCATTTCGAGCCTTCTGGCAAGCCGCTTGGCGATCTGCAGGACCAGGTCTTTTTCCATGACGCCTTCGGGGCTGATGGCCCCGGGGTCTTTGCCTCCGTGCCCGGGGTCGATGACGATCCGGGACACCTTGAGGCAGAGCTGCGATGCGATGGAGGGGACGTCATCCTTCATCTGCGATGGTGTATGTGCACGCACCTTCTTGACCTTGCTCTGATATGACGCCACCTCTTTGATGGCCGAGCTGTCGGTGCTCACGTCGATCACCACGCGGGAAGGATCATCCAAGTGGAAGGTGTTGTACTGGAGCTTGTCGCTGAGGTCCAGGACCACCCTAACCGTACGGTGATCGTACTGCGAGACGCGAATGCCTGTGACGAACCGGTCGTCCACCTGCTGCCTGTAGGGGAACCCGGGCAGGGTCGCAGTGTCCTTGAGATCGATGACCAGCCGCTCGGGCTTGTTGTGCTTCGGGTCCTTCGGAAGCGTAAAGGCCTTGTACGCCGCTTTCTTGTCGAGGTCGATCACGACCCGGGTGGAGTCCTTGTTCGTCCACTGCCGGACCTTCCTGAGGTGCGAGAGGGCGGCTTGCTCTCCTTTCGCGGCTGCCTTGTTTGTGTTCCCGGCAACGGCCTTCTTCGGTGCCGGAGACTTGCCGGTTATCCGCGCCCGGGCCTCCCCGGCCATGTCTCCTTGCGGGAACTCCTGCACGATGCGCCGGTAGAGCTCCTGGGCCTGGGCCTTGTTCCCCAGCGACTCAGCGATCTTTCCGGCGTTGAGCAGGGCGTCGTCGGCGAGGGTGCTCTGGGGATAGTCTCTGGCTATTGACTGGTAGATCTCCGAGGCCTTTTTCAGATCGCTCTTTTTGCCTGCATAGTTATAGAGCTGCACATAGAGCTTTGCGCTCTTGAACCGGGCATTGGGCGCAAAGGCGGAATCCGGATATTTCTCCGCAATAGTCGAATACTCGTTGATGACCTCCAGCCAGTATTGCCGGTATTTTTTCCGGGAGGGGTCCCTGAAGAGCTCCACGTAGGATTTATTGGCGCTCTGATACGACAGTGCAGCATTGGCAGCAGCATCCGCCGTGGCGTCGAACCCTAGAAAAAACACAAGGCACAGGAGGGCACACGCGGCTAGTTTTAGCTTCCCATCGATGTAATCCATTACGTTATTCTTTTCGTAATCCCTTACTTCGCCGTCACGGGCTGTGACAAGCTCCCTCGTAAGCAGCCTATCGGCAGACCATGCGCGAAATCTTTAAGAATATTTGGCATGATATCGGTAAATCACCGCCAAACCCTTCAGCAGGAGGTGTCCGTCCCGAATATATTCCTTGGGCAGCCGGTTCTCGACCACGGGAAGCAGACCGCCCGTGACCACTACCAGAGGCCTCGGCTTGCGGTTGCGTGCCATGTGGGAGACCATGGACTCCACCATGGCCGCATGGCCGGCGATCACACCGGAGCGTATGCTCTCGCGCGTAGTGGCGCCGACGAGGCGTTCTACCGGCGAGATATCGATCTCGGGCAGCTCGGGCGCGGCCGAGAGCAGGCCCCTTAAGGCGCTGACGAGTCCCGGGGCGATGGCCCCGCCCATGAAGTCCCCGCCCCGGGAGAGATAATCGATCGTGGTGGCGGTCCCCAAATCCACAATGATCCCGGGCCTCTCCCCTCTGGTGTAGAGGTGGTGGCACGCGGCTGCATTCACCAGCCTGTCAGTCCCCAGGGTGTCCTTTGTCCGGTAACGGTTTCCGATGCCCATGGGGGTCTCGTTGGCGACCATAAAGGGTCTTCTCCCGAATCTCTCCAGGCACTCACGGATGATGATGGCGGAAACCTTCTTCCGCACGCTGGAGAGTACGCACTCCCCTGCATGCCGGGCGCTTTCCGGGTCCAGGTGTTCGAAAAAGCTGCCGGTCTTCAGGCATGTCTCTGTGGAAAGCCTCTGGACCTGCCCGATCTCCACCCCCTCCATGAGCGCGCTGGTTATATGGGTGTTGCCCACGTCAATGGCGAGCATGCCCTTATTCCTAGCCTACAAGGCTTTCCCTCTTCAAGGTCTTTTTTCCCTGATCGAGGAATATTACGGGAGAATCCGTTGCCCCCCGTATCTTTAAGTGGCAGAAACCCTGTTCTCGATCCGCCCGGGAGTTCGATGCCCTTCCCCCGAGCATTCTTTGGATTCTGTGAACGGGCAGACACGGCTCCAGATCATCAGAGAAGGAAAGCAGTGAAAGATCAGCAGGGCGGACAATGCCGGCCCCGCGCCGCGCTCAACCGGTTATTTCCGCCACCGCCCTGATCCACCCTGCGCTTGCGCCCTTGATCTTGATGGGAAAGCAGTAGAAGGTGAACCCGGTGGGCGGGAGCTTGTCCAGGTTGGTGAGCTTCTCGATCTGGAAATAGCCCTTTTCTATCCCGGCAAAATGCCCTTCCCAGATCAGGGATGCATCATGGGTGCGCTCGAAGTCCTGGGCCTGAAACGGCAGCGGCCTGTCCCAGCTCCATGCATCGGTTCCCACCACGTGGATTCCCTGCTCGATGAGCCACAAGGTGGCCTGCCTGCCGAAACCTGCACCCTTCACCAGGTATTCGGGCGTGCCCCAGAAGGCATCGGCGCCGGTGTGCGCCAGAAAGATGTCCCCCTCCTGCAGGCGGTATTCCATGGCGTCGAGCTTTGCCCTGATATCATCCGGGGTGATGTTGTAGCCATCGGGCTTGTCGGTGAAGTCGACCCGCACCCCGTTGCCCACAGACCACTCAAGGGGGAACTGGTCGATGGTGAGCGCGGGCTTGCCTCCGTCCTGGCTCGGGTGATAGTGCCAGGGTGCATCCATATGGGTGCCTGCATGGGTGGAGACCTCGAGGATCTCCAGGGCCCATCCCAGGCCTCCAGGCAGGTCCTTTGTCGTGATGCCGGGATAGAACAGCTTCATGGTCTCCGCGCCCATCGCATGGCTCAGATAGGTGATCTTGGGGATCATGAGCGGCGGGTCACTGGGCAGACCGTTTTCAATGGCTATGGAAAGGTCGATGAATTTTCTGGGCATGGCGGGGTAACCTCCCATTTTTCAAAGCACTTATCAGTGGTCGCATGACCGGGGCACGAAGCCTCAAGCCTGCGAGACGACTCTGATCGGTCTTTCGGGGAGACCCATTCTGCCCGGGCCTCATCTTCCCGTAAAAAAGCATTTGATTCCATGGTAATAGGTGCTTGCTTCATTGTCAATAAAGATCATCTCACAATTGACACCCCCTGCTTTTTCCGTATTATGGGAGGGTATGGAATTCAATTTTCAAGAACTCATGAAAAACGTGCAGAAGATGCAGGAACAGGTGAAGAGGATACAGGAAGAGCTCACCCACAAAACCGTGACCGCCTCGTCCGGAGGCGGCATGGTCAACGTGACCGTAAACGGCAGGCAGGAGGTTGTGGAGATCAAGATCGACCCTGTCTGCGTGGACAGCAGAGATATTCCCATGCTGGAAGACCTTGTCCTGGCTGCGGTGAACCAGGGACTGCGCAAGTCCCGGGAGCTCATGGCCGAAGAGATGAAACAGCTCACCGGCGGGTTGCCGCTGCCCTTCGATATCACCTGATGGATCCTTATCCCAAACCGCTGAAAGACCTCATCGCCCAGCTCAAGCGGCTTCCAGGCGTAGGAGAGAAGACCGCGACCAGGCTTGCCCTGTTCATCCTGGCCGACCGGGAGAATTTCGCCGGCGACCTCGCCCAAGCCCTCACCTCGGTAAAGGACGCAATCCGTCTGTGCTCGGTGTGCTACAACCTCGCCGACATGCCCACGTGCTCCATCTGCCAGGACATCAACCGCGACCGCTCCGTCATCTGCGTGGTGGAAGAACCCAGCGACGTGCTCGCCCTGGAGTCGGCGCATGCATACAAGGGTCTCTATCACGTGCTCCACGGCCTCATCTCTCCCATGAACGGGATCGGACCGCAAGACATCCGGCTGCCCGAGCTCATGGAGCGGCTCTCCAAGCTCCAGGACGGTGAGGTGATCGTGGCCACCAACCCCTCGGTTGAGGGAGAGGGAACCTTCCACCTCATCGCCAGGCTCATCGAGGAAAAACACTATCCGGTGAGGGTGAGCCGGATCGCCTCCGGCATACCCATGGGCGGCGAGGTGAAGTATATGGACCAGGTGACTCTGGCCAGCGCGCTGCGCTACAGGAGAAACGTCAAAGACAGGTAGAGTCGAAGGAGCCGTGGATATGAAATCGTTTGCCGTTCAGGGCGGGTTTGTGGTCAAGGGGCCGCGGGACGTAGTGCGCGATCAGTACGTGGTGGTCGAGGGGAACACCATCCGGGAGATCGTCCCGAAGCTCCCCGAGGGGATCACCGAGGTGCTCGGCGGCCCGGACGACATCGTCATGCCGGGGCTCGTCAACACCCATACACACGCCGCCATGACGCTCTTCCGCGGCTATGCCGACGACCTGCCGCTGATGACCTGGCTTCAGGACTATATCTTCCCCGCCGAGGCCAGGTTCGTGGACCGGGAGTTCGTCTATCTCGGAACCCTGCTCGCGGCCTGGGAGATGACCAGGTCGGGGACCACTGCGTTCTGTGACGGTTACTTCTTCGAAGACCAGGTGGGCAGGGCGGCCCGCGAGGTGGGCATCAGGGCGTGGCTGGGTGAGGGCATCCTCCAGTTCCCCTCACCCTCGCTTCAGGACCCGTCCCGCACCATCGACCACTCCCGGAGGTTCATCGGCCGGTGGCTGGACGACCCCCTGGTGAGGCCCACCGTTTTTCCCCACGCCGTATACACCTGCACGCGCGAGCTCCTGGAGCAGGCATATGCCCTCGCAGAGGAGTTCGACCTGGTGTTCCAGATCCACTTAAGCGAGACGGCCTCCGAGGTGCAGCAGGCCCGTGAGCAGCTCGGTACGACCCCGGTCCGGTTCCTGGACTCGCTCGGATGCCTCTCGCCGAGAACCCTGGCCGCCCACTGCGTCCATCTGGACAAAGAAGAGATCGCCCTGCTGGCTGAAAGGGGCGTGTCAGTGGCCCACAATGCCGAGAGCAACATGAAGCTCGCCTCGGGCATTGCGCCCATCCCAGCCATGCTCGCCGCCGGGGTCAACGTCACCATCGGCACAGACGGGTGCGCGAGCAACAACAACCTCGACATGATCGGCGAGCTCTCGACCGCAGCCAAGCTGCACAAGGTCAGCTCCATGGACCCTACGGTGCTCGACGACTGCACCGCCCTGGCCCTGGCGACCGAAAACGCCGCTAAAGCCTTGAGGTTCAACGGTGGGAGACTTGAACCGGGCAGGCCCGCCGACCTCATCACTCTCGACGGGCGCGCCCCGAACCTCGTACCTATGTTCAACCCGGTCTCGCACATCGTCTATGCGGCCACCGGCTCGAATGTCAAGGACGTGGTGATCGACGGAAAGATCGTAGTAAAGGACTTTACCTCTCTGACCGTGGACGAGGAGGCGCTCATCAGGGAGTGCCGCGCGATCTGTAAAAAGATCGGCATGGGCTTGAAAAAATAGTCAGAGGCACTGCTTCCTCGATATCTTGCATGGAAATCGATCCACCCATGCAGGTGGAAGACGGTGAGAAAGCGGGATAATCTTCAGGCACAGGCAGGGCACGACCTGATGCCGCCTGTAGCCCCCCAAAGATTGCATCCCAGGAAAAGTATGCCCCGCTTGGGGGGAATCTTTTTCCTCCGGCGCTGCTTGAAACTTCCCGATTTATCCGGTTTTCCCAACCTGGCAGCAACGTTGCAAAAAGATAAAGCACACAACGGCGTATGCCGATAGGAACGAAATATGAGAGTAAGCAATCGATTTCTCTATTACCAGCTCGTCAAAGACATTGGGAAGAGCACCGAGAAGCTCTTCGAGCTCAACGGCCAGATATCCTCGGGCAAGCGGGTGACCAAACCCTCAGACGACCCCATCGGCCTCTCCCGGGTGCTGATCTACCGCACCGAGCTCAACTCCTTTGATCAGTTCAAGAAGAACATCAACTTCGCAAACGGCTGGCTCGCACGGATCGACTCCATCTGTGCGGATGTCGACGATCTGTTGGGGCGGGCAAGCGAGCTTGCCGTGCAGCAGGCTTCCGCCACGGCGAGCGCGGATACCCGGGCCGGCGCTGCGCAGGAGATCAGGGGAATCAGAGGCATGCTGCTGGGGCACGCCAATTCCAAATATGCCGACAAGTATCTCTTCAGCGGGACCATGACTCAGACCAGGCCTTTTCTGAATGCCGATGTGGAGCTCTGGCAGGACGACGTGGATACCATGGCCGCTGATCATGCGGGCGCGGTGGCAAATCTCGGGGGCGCTGCCTCTGCAGGCGATCGGTACATCAATACTACAGATGGAAACATCTATGAGTATGACGGGGCGGCATGGCAGGTGAGCACAGCCGCGAGCGAGGGCATCTCCGCTGTTGTCTCGGACGAGGGTGAGCTCTATATTTATTCGGGTGGGCAGTGGCTCTCGCAGTATCAGGGCAATGACGAGACCTTTTCCGTGAAGATCGGCAAAGACGACGTCGTTGAAACCAATATCCCGGGCGACGAGCTGTTCAAGCATCCCGCCGGCAATATCTTCATGGCGCTCATGAGGCTCGAAAAGGCCCTGCTCGACAACGATCCGGATGCGATACGAGACCAGCTTCCCGCCCTGGAGGACGCAAGCAAGGTGCTCTCGAACAAGCTGGCGAAGGTGGGTGCGGTGATGAACCGAATGGATCACACGAAATCGGTGATCCAGCGCTCCGAAGTGGATACCATCGAGAGCGCGTCTGACATCGAGGATCTCGACTACGCATACGCCCTCACCCAGCTCAAAAACCAGCAGACCATCTACGAGGCGGCGCTCAAGAGCGCGTCGCTGATCACGAATATGAGCCTTGTGGATTTCGTATAGGAGGAGAATCTTGGAGATTACCACGGTGAGGTTCGGAACCATTCCTGTACAGGAAGATAAAGTGATCATGTTCCCCAGAGGCATCCTCGGATTTCCGCACGATACCAGATACATCCTTTTCCCGCACGGCGAGGGATCTCCCTTCTACTGGCTGCAGAGTGTAGACGACGGGGCCATAGCCTTTGTGGTCATGAATCCCCAGCTGGTTCAGGATGATTATGCAGTCGATGTCGAAGAGAGCATCCTTAAGGAGCTCGAGGCCGACAGCGTTTCCGATCTCGAGGTGATGTGCATCGTCACCATCCCGCCTGACAGACCCGAGAAGATGACCATCAACCTGCTGGGGCCCATTGTCATCAATGTGTCCCAGTGCCGCGCGGTCCAGATCGTATCCGCCAACGAGAAGTATTCGCACCGGCATCCCATCCTCGCCGAATCCTCCTGACGTCTTCTCCTCTGTCCTACATCTGCGTGGCTTGGGCAGCCCGGCTGTTGTCTCTTCACACCTAGTGCCGGCCCTTACGGCAACACGGCTTTGGGCACCGCGAGGGTATGCTGCCTAAAACCCAATTCGACCTTGGGCGGTGATGTGCCCTCCCGATGCGGAGGTGTTTACAAAAGAGCGGATGTCTGTCATAGAATATCCCCATCCGATACCTGCATGTGCAAGCGGAACTTCATTTCAAAGGAGCAAAAAGACCACACCATGTACAGGAACATTGTTTCCTTTGTGGCCAAAGGCACCGACAGCGGAAAGACTTACCTCATCGAGCGGCTCATCGAGGAGTACAAGAAGAGAGGCATGAAGGTGGCGGCGGTCAAGCACGCCAGCCACCTCGGCCAGGTCGACAAAGAAGGGAAGGACACCCACAGGTTCGCCCGCAAGGGTGCGGACCGGATCGTTCTGTTTTCGGATCACGCACTCATGCTCTACGAGTTCTCCTGCCCCGGTACGGACTATCTCGCCGAGCTCGCAGGGAGGAGCATGGACATCGTTTTCGTTGAGGGATTCAAGAAAGGCCCGTTCCCCAAGATCGAGGTCTTCAACCCCTCCCTGTACGGTACCCCGCTGTGCCTGGAGAACCCGGAGGAGAAAGACGCCTATATCGCCCTGGTGAGCAGAGAGCCGTTCGACGCGGGGCTGCCGTGGTTCTCGTTCGACGACATCGAAGGACTCTGCGCGTTTATCGACGGCCGTATCCGGCAGAAGTGAGCTCTGTGCTCTCGCTGTCCCTGATCGGACGTCAATTCGCCCTGATCGTGTATCTCCTTTTTCGCCGGTGCACCTTGAAGGCGGACGGCCCTACCCGATGGAGAAGCGTCTTGCAGAGAAAGGCCGCACGTCCTGTGTCCATGAAACCGGAAGTAAGTCGCTCGCACACCCGCGGGCAGGTTTAAGCATGGGGCTTTGCTCTCTTATCGCGATTAACTGGTGGCGCCTGAAAAGAAACTGTGGTAAAGGCACAACGCTATGCTGATCGTCCAGTTGAAACCCAAGAAGGATGTGCCGGTCATCAAGGGGCATCCCTGGATCTTTTCCGGTGCCGTGGACAAGGTACAGGGCTCGCCGGAAGAGACGAGCCTGTGCAGGGTTCTGGACGCCAGGGGCCGGTTCATCTGCCAGGGTTTTTATAACCCCTACTCGCAAATCGCCATCCGCGTGCTCACCCGGGGCAGGGAAACGATCGACCGGTCGTTCTTCCTGGGACGGACCAAGGATGCGATCCGCATGAGAAAGACCCTCATCCCGGCAGACACCACCTGCTACCGAGTCATCCACGGAGAGGGCGATGGAATCCCGGGATTGACGGTCGATCTGTACGATGCGGTCCTGGTGATGCAGTTCATCAGCACGGGTGTCGAGCAGTTCAAGGACGATCTCGTTTCCATCTTCCGCGAGCTCTATCCGGAGCATGTCATCTACGAGCGCTCGGACACCAAATCGCGCTCGGCTGAGGGGCTGCGCCCCCTGACCGGACCGCTCTTCGGCAGTATAGACAAGGCAGGCGTGCAGGTGCTGGAATACGGCATCCCCTTTGTGGTGGATGTCCTCACCGGCGACCGCACCGGGTTTTATCTCGACCATCGCGACAACCGCGCAGCGCTTCAGAGGCTGGCGTCAGGCAAGAGCGTGCTGGACCTTTTTTCCTACACCGGTGCGTACGCCGTTCATGCGCTCAAGGGCGGCGCCTCGTCCGTAGTGTCGGTTGATTCCTCCCCCACGGCCCAGGCCCTCATGAAGAGGAACATGGAGGTGAACAAGATCAGTCCCTTTGTGTGGAAACACGTGCGCGACGACGCGCTCAGGTTCCTCCAGGACGACCGCTCCCGATACGACATCGTGGTATGCGACCCCCCGCCCTTCATGAAGGAGGACGACTTTGAAAAGGTAATGGCCATGGCCATGGAAAAGCTCAATCCCTCGGGCCTGCTCTTCGCCGTGTCGTACCTGGGCTCGCAGTTCACCACCCTCGATTATTACCGGGCCGTTCACGCCTCTTCGGAAAGGGCATCCCGGAACGTCCGTCTCGTCAAGCCCCTGCACGAAGGCCCCGACTTCCCCGTACTCCCCACACATCCGCAGGGGATCCACCTCTTCGGCCACATCATCTACGTCCAGTAGCGGGGATGGGTTCACATTTTCGTTTCCGCCGGCTTTCACAGAGATTGGCCCTTGCTTCCGGGGGATCGTGCACCCCTGCCGGTTTGAATAGGAAGCTCCGACTACAGATGCGGGGAAACAGGCTGGGCGCAAGATTCCCTCATACCGCCTCTACGCCCCGGCGTATTCCCGGAGCGATATCCGAAGCAGCAGGATTATCCCAGACCGCTTTCGAGCTGCCTGCCGCCCAGGACGTGGAGATGAAGGTGTTTGACGACCTGGGTTCCGTGCTCGCCGCTGTTGATGACGAGGCGGTAGCCGGACTTATCGACTCCCTTGCGCTTTGCCACTTCCTGGGCCGCCTTGAGCATGGCGAACCATATTTCCTTGTCGTCGAGATCGTTGATGCCTAGGTAGTGCTTCTTGGGGATAATGATCGTGTGCACGGGCGCCATGGGCTGGATGTCGTCGAAGGCCAGCACCAGATCGTCTTCGTATACCTTGTTCGAAGGAACCTCATTGCCTGCGATCTTGCAGAAGATACATCCCATCTCATACCTCCGGATACGCTATCGGATATTCTGTGTCCCGCTCTGTGCGATCGCCGCTCTCAGGTCGATCTTTCCCTCGTACACGGCCTTGCCGGTGATCACGCCCATGAGCCCGGGTATGGCCTTAAGCGCGATGATATCGTCCATGCACGACACCCCGCCCGACGCCACGACCGGGATAGCGACCTGCTCCACCATCTCCCGGGTGGCCTCGATGTTCGGCCCGGTGAGCATGCCGTCGCGGTCGATATCCGTGTACACCACGAATGCAGGGCTGCTCGGTTCGTACTCCCTTGCCAGCGCGACCGCGGTCTTGTCCGTGATCTTCTTCCAGCCCCGGGTGGCAACCCTGCCTTTGAGAGCATCGATGCCGATGCCCACACGGCCCGGAAAGGCGGCCAGGATCTCGCGGGCAGCCTCGGGGGCTTCCGCTGTGATCGTCCCGAGAATGACGTATTGCACGCCGAGCTCGAAGGCGCGCCGTGCATCCCTGACAGTTCTGATACCTCCGCCCAGCTCGACCTCAACCCCTGCTGCGGCACAGATGGATTCGATGGCCGGGACGTTGACGCCCTCGCCCTTGATCGAGCCGTCGAGGTCCACCACGTGGATCCTCTCGGCCCCGGCATCCTGAAATGCCTTCGCCACATCCGCCGGTACGCTGCTGTAGCAGGTGACATCGTCGAAGGCACCCTTTTTCAGGCGGACCACCTTGCCTTCGTGCAAATCGATGGCAGGAATGACGATCACGTTACCCTCCGGTGTTCTCTCACCCACCAGCTGTTGAAGAGGATGCAGTAGCGCAGGATGTAGACCTTCTTGTCAGAAGCCTGCACCTCGTAGAACTCCTCAGGGTAGAATCCCGGGTCTTCGTACGCCTCGCGCCAGTGACTCAATACCTGCTCGATTTCCATGCTCTGCCCGTCGATCTCCATCCGGTAAGGCCTGCCCGGATAGGTGTAGCTGTCTAAAGTCCTGACCTTGGCGTGACGGTATTTCATAAGCTTTCTTTGGTGGAGGGCACCTCGACCCCGGTTACGGCTGTGGCCTCCTTCAGGGCACGGGCCAGTGCCTTGAAGCAGGCCTCGGCGAGATGGTGTCCGTTTCCCGCCGCAAAAACGCTCAGGTGCAGGGTGATGTCTGCATTGAAGGCAAGTGCCCGGAAAAACTCCGGAACGAGTTCCAGGCTCAGATCGCCTGCCTGCCCGTGGAATACGTCGCCTCCATGGATCTGAAAGAAGGGTCTGCCCGAGATGTCCAGACAGGCCTCCACGAGCGACTCGTCCATGGGCACCTTTGCCAGTCCGTAGCGGTTGATCCCCTTCTTCTCGCCCAGCGCCTTCTTGAGCGCGCGCCCCATCACGATGCCGATGTCTTCCACGGTATGGTGCAGGTCCACGTGGACATCGCCTCTGGCGACCACCTTAAGCCCCAGGCCTCCATGCTTGGCAAAGGCATCGAGCATGTGGGTCAGAAACCCGGAGGGGATGTCCGGGCTGAACTCCCCGCCGTCGAGGCAGAGCGTGACCGAGATATCGGTCTCCTTGGTCTTGCGCGTAACGGTCGCTGTTCTCACTGTGTAACCCCCATAGTCTCTTCGAAGATCTTGACAACCTTCTCCAGAGACCCTGCATCGGCGCCTCCCTGGGCAAAGGCGGGCTTGCCGCCGCCCCGGCCGCCAACGGCCTGCATGGCCTTCTTCATGATCTTCCCCGCGTCGAAGGTATCAACCGCATCCGGGGTGGTCATGACCATGAAGGTGGCCTTGTCGGTTCCGGGTGCATAGAGAACGGCCGCGCCCGATTTGATGCGCTCCTTGATCCGGTCGCCCACCTCGCGCATCTGGGCGATATCCCCGGTATCGACCTTCTTGAAGAACACCTTATGGGCACCCACCTGGTATTCCTTCTCGTCTTCTCCCGCACCGGCGCCGGTTGCGATGCGGACGTTGAGGTCCTTGATGGTGCTTTCCTGTTCACGGATCTTGCCCTGCAGGCCTGCAATGCGCTCGTTGATCTCGGGAGGGGAGCACTTGAGCCTCTCGGATGCCGCGGATACGATAGCGGCAAGGCCCCTGAGATGCTCCAGGGACCGGGTGCCGGCAATGGCCTCGATCCGTCTCAAGCCTGCGGATACGCTGGATTCGGACGTGATCCTGACCAGACCGATCTGGCCTGTGGCGTGGCAGTGCGTACCCCCGCAGAGCTCGACCGATACGCCGTCTCCCATGACGACCATGCGCACCTCTTCGCCGTACTTTTCGTCGAACAGGGCCATGGCCCCTTTCGCCATGGCCTGTTCCTTGGAGGTGATCTCGGTGCGGATGGGGAAATCCTCCAGGACATACTGGTTCACGATGGCCTCGACCTGGTCGATTTCTTCCCGGCTCATGGCCGCGAAGTGGGTGAAGTCGAACCTGAGCCGATTTTCGTCTACGTAAGACCCGGACTGGTGCACGTGCTCGCCCAGCACTTCGCGCAAGGCCCGCTGGAGGAGGTGCGTGGCGCTGTGGTGGCGCATGATGCTCTTGCGCCTGTTCTGATCCACGGCGAGCGTCACCTCCTGCCCTTTGACGAAAACCCCTCCGGTGACCTCCGCCTGGTGGATGATGATCCCGGACTCGGTCTTTGAGGTGTCCACGACCCGGGCACTCGCACCATCGGAGCGGATCGTGCCCGTATCGCCCACTTGGCCTCCGGACTCACCGTAAAAGGGTGTGATATCAGTGATGATCCGGCCTCTTTTCCCCTCCAGGAGCTCGGGACAGGAGACATACCCTTCGGGAGTCTCTTCCTGGAGCTCAAGGATTTTGCCCACAGCCTCGAACACGTCATAGCCCACGAAACGGATCCGGGCATCCCCGAGCGAGGCATCCAGACCGCCTCCCTCTCCCGCGGCCCCGGTAAAGGCCGAGGCGGTGCGCGCCTTTTCCCGCTGAATTTCCATCTGCTTTTCGAACCCGACGCTGTCAACGGTGAGCCCTTCCTTGCGGGCGATGTCCTCGGTGAGATCCATCGGGAACCCGAAAGTGTCGTAGAGCGTGAAGGCGGCATCGCCGGGGATGACATTCTTCCCCTGAGACTTCACCTCGGCCATGACCTCGTCGAGCAGGGCGAGTCCGCGGTCGAGGGTCTTCAGGAAACGCTCTTCCTCGTTGGCGATCACCTTGTCGATGAAACCCTTGCGGGTCTTCAGATCGGGATAGGCATCCGACATCAGGGCAACGACCTCCATGGCCACCTTGTGGAGGAAGGGTTTGTCCATACCCAGAAGCTTGCCATGCCGGATCGCCCTGCGGAGGATCCTCCTGAGCACGTAGCCCCTGCCCTCGTTCGACGGGAGCACACCGTCTCCCACGAGGAAGGCGCCCGCCCGGGCATGGTCGGCCACCACGCGCAGCGAGACATCGGTGTCCTCGTTCTCGCCGTAACGCACCTTGCTCAGCTGAGTGATAAAGGAGATGAGCGGGGTGAACAGATCGGTGTCGTAGTTGCTTTTCACGCCCTGCATCACCGCGGTGACGCGCTCCAGCCCCATGCCGGTGTCGATGCTCGGATTGGGAAGCGGGGTCATGTCTCCGGAGGCGTCACGGTTGTACTGCATGAACACGAGGTTCCATATCTCGAGATACCGGTCACACTCGCACTCGCCGATCCTGCACTCGGGCCTTCCGCAGCCCACGGCCGGACCCTGGTCAAAGATGATCTCGGAGCAGGGGCCGCACGGTCCGGTATCGCCCATGGACCAGAAATTGTCCTTGTCGCCGAGCCGGATGATGCGATCGGGAGAGAGCCCGATCACGTCCCGCCAGATGGCGAAGGCCTCGTCGTCGCTGGTGTGCACGGTTGCCCAGAGCTTGTCCGGGTCGATCTCCATCCGCTTCACCAGGAGCTCCCACGCAAACTCGATGGCGCCCTGCTTGAAGTAGTCCCCGAACGAGAAGTTCCCCAGCATCTCGAAAAAGGTGTGGTGCCTGGCCGTCCGGCCGACGTTTTCCAGATCGTTGTGCTTTCCGCCTGCGCGCACGCACTTCTGTGAGGTGGCGGCCCGGGAATAGGGCCGTTTATCCGTGCCCAGAAACACGGACTTGAACTGCACCATGCCTGCATTGGTGAAGAGCAGGGACGGATCGTCAGCCGGCACCAGCGAGGAGCTGGGTACGATGGTGTGACCCTTTTCCTGGAAATACTTGAGAAACAAGCTGCGAATTTCGGAACCTTTCATGCATCGACCCCATCCAGTATGTTCAGAATCTTGTCAAACGCAAAACCTCTGCCCGCAAGGAAGCGGATCAGCTTTTCTCGTGTCAGGCCCTTTCTCTTCTCGATGAGCCTGGCGATTCTCTCTTCCTCGCCGAATTCCTTCGATACCCTGCTCAAGGCTTCATCGGCCATGCCCTCGGGAATCCCCAGCTCCTCGAGCGAAAGCCGGATGGAGAAATCCCCCCACCCCTTCTCGGCCATGAGCCTGGCCCTTCGCACTGCATATTCCCGGTCGTCGAGATAACCGAGATCGAGAATCCTGTCGAGGACTCTCCGTATATCCTCTTCGCTCAACCCCTTGCGCTCGAGTTTTTTTTTAGCTCAAAGGTCGAGACAGCCCTTCGGGCAATCACCCGGAAGGCATAGGCGAGACCCTGTTCATATGTTTCGATATTTCCCATCTTGGAATATCGTCGGTTTTTCCTTATCACCAGAGCCTTCTCCCTGCTCCCCGGATGTTTCGCCCTCGAACTGGTCCCACTTTGAATCGCTGGTGCCGCGGATGCCCTTCATGCGCAGAGCAAAGTCGTTGGGATTCGTTGCCTGCCGCATGGCCTCGTGGTAGCTCACCTTGTTATCCTTCACCAGGGCCATGAGCGACTGATCGAAGGTTTGCATGCCGTAGGTGATCGTGCCCTCGGCAATGGCATCGGGGATCTCTTCGGTGCGGGTCTCGTCCGTAATGCACTCGCGGATCCTCGCCGTCGAGATCATCACCTCGGCTGCAGGGACAACACCCTGACCGTCCGCCTTGGGCAGAAGCCGCTGGGAAACGACGGCCTTGAGGACGCCTGCCAGCTGCAGCCGCACCTGCTGGTGCTGGTGCGGCGGATACTGCGAGACGATGCGCATGACGGTTTCCACCGCATCCAGGGTGTGCAGGGTGGAGAGCACGAGGTGGCCGGTTTCCGCCGCGGTCAGCGCGATGTCGATTGTCTCCTTGTCGCGCATCTCGCCCACCAGGATCACGTCCGGGTCCTGCCGCAGAGCGGCGCGCAGCGCCATGGCAAAGGAGTTCGTGTCAGCCCCCACCTCACGCTGGTTGATGATGGACTTGCGGTCGCGGTGCAGGAACTCGATCGGGTCCTCGATGGTGATCACGTGGCAGTTCCGGTAGGTGTTGATGTGATTCACCATGGCGGCCATGGTGGTGGACTTGCCCGAACCCGTGGTCCCGGTCACCAGGATGAGACCTTTGCGCTCCAGGGCGATCTTCTTGAGCACCTCGGGCAGCCCCAGGTCTTCAAGGTTCGGGGGGTCGGTGGGGACCACCCGGAACACCATCCCGAAGCTTCCCCGCTGCCGGAAGCAGTTGACCCTGAAGCGTGCCACGCCCGAGAGGCCGTAGGCCAGGTCAATCTCGTTGGTGGTATCGAACTTGGCCTGCTGGTACTGGTTCATGATGCTGTAGGCCATGGACGAGATGTCGTCATTGGTGAGCTTTTCGCGGTCCCTCAGCGGAATCAGTGCACCGAACCGCCGGATCACCGGCGGCAGTCCGACCTTGATGTGGACGTCCGAGGCCGACATCTCCACCGCCTGCCTCAAGACATCGTTGATATCCATCTCTGCTCTCCTAATGTTTTTATCGCCGCCCTTATGCTTCTGCAAGCTCGGGCGTCCCTGCCTCGGCCGGAGAAGCGCTTTCCTTCTTCGCCGGGGCATCGGCCATCCGGAACGTATTCCTCAATTCCTCGTAGATCTCTGCATAGACCTCGGGGTGCTCTTTCAGGAAAGCCTTTGCCGCCTCCCTTCCCTGGCCCAGCCGCTGCTTCTTGTAGCTGTACCACGCACCCGACTTCTCGATGATGCCCCGGTTCGGCAGTGACCCCACGTCGAGGATCTCGCCATACCGGGAGATGCCCTCGCCGAACATGATGTCGAACTCGACCTCTTTGAAGGGAGGCGCCATCTTGTTCTTGACCACCTTGACCTTGGTCCGGCTGCCGATCACGTCGGCGCCTTCCTTGATGGGCCCCGCGTTTTTGATCTGCAGACGCACGCTCGCATAGAACTTCAGGGCATTGCCGCCCGTGGTGGTCTCGGGGTTGCCGTAGAGCACACCGATCTTCTGCCTGGTCTGGTTGATGAAGATCGCCGTGGTGTTGGTCTTGGAGATCGCGCCCGAGAGCTTCCTGAGCGCCTGGGACATGAGCCTGGCCTGGAGGCCCATGTGCGCGTCGCCCATGTCGCCCTCGATCTCGGCCCGGGGAACGAGCGCGGCCACCGAGTCGATGACCACGATGTCCACGGCATTGGACCGCACCAGGGTCTCAGCGATCTCCAGGGCCTGCTCGCCCGAATCGGGCTGGGAGACCAGGAGGTCGTCGATGTTCACGCCGAGCTTCTTCGCATAGTTGATGTCGAGGGCGTGCTCGGCGTCGATGAACGCCGCCATCCCGCCCTGGGCCTGGGCCGAGGCAATGCAGTGCAGCGCGAGCGTGGTCTTGCCCGAGGACTCGGCGCCGTAGATCTCGGTCACCCGTCCCCGGGGGATCCCGCCGATGCCCAGTGCCTCGTAGTCCAGCAGCAGCGAGCCGGTCGAGATGACCGGCACGTCCTTGCCGACGCTGTCAGCCCCCATGCGCATGATGGACCCCTTGCCGTAGGTCCGCTCGATTTTTGTGATGGCATCCTGCAATGCCCGCTTTCTTCCTTCTTCCATTGGTTCATTCTCCTTTGTACCCCAGAATGCTCCTATTCAAAACAGTGTAGCGCGCCCCGCTCGGCAGCAGCTCGCTCTGATATAAAACGATCTCGGTTGCTGAAAAACCCTTTTTCCTCAATTCCTTATTCAGGTCTACCACAGTCGGAATCTTTAGTCTACCTATGGTTATATGGGCCTGGAACGGGCGTTTCTCGGGTTTGACGCCGAATAGCGCACAAGCCTTATCCACCCGCGAGGCGAGCTGCCCCAAGCGCTCGATTTCACCGCTCAGCCCTGCCCAGACGACCCGGGGGCGCCTGAGATTCGGGAACACGCCCAGGCCTTCCACGGCCAAACCCAAAGGGGAAAAATCCCGTGCCACGGCGTTCAGTTCGACCGATAGGGGACCGACGGTCTGCTCAGGAATATCGCCCAGGAATTTCAACGTGATATGCATCCCTGCAGGCTTCACCCACCGCACCCGGTCGTTTTTTTTGCTGAGATCGGCGATCACGGAGGCGAGATCGGCCTTGATCTCTTCGGGCAGGTCAATGGCTACGAATGTCCGTATCATGGAGATAGGTCCTCAAAAGAAAGAGCGCGGTCTTTGCAAAGGCCATTTTGTTGCCCTGCCGGTCGAATCTGAACCGGAAATCCTTAACCGCATGATCTTCCTTTCGCCCTGCGGCGATCCATACCGTCCCCACAGGTTTTTCGTCCGATCCGCCCGTGGGGCCTGCAATGCCCGTGGTGGCGACCCCGACGTCGGCACCCGTGAGATCCAGAACCCCCTTGAGCATCGCTGCCGCGGTCTGATGGCTCACCGCACCGTGACGAGAGATGATTTCCTCGGGAACTTTCAGTACTCGGATCTTGATCTCGTTACTGTAGGACACCACCGAGCCCATGAAGTATTCCGAGCTCCCGGAGAGCTGGGTCACGATGTGGGCGATGAGCCCGCCTGTGCACGACTCCGCGGTGGCCAGGGTGAGCCCCCTTCTCTTGAGCAGAGCGGCCACGCTGGCGTTCAAGTTTTCCTGCTCCAGGGCATGGGGGCCGAGTATCCGGCGGACGTCCTGCTCGATCGTCTTAGGCACGATCAGGGCCACCTCCATGTCCCTCGGCAGAAAGCCGCACGCCGCAGCCAGGTCTCCCAGGCGCCGGGCGATTTCCACCTCTCTGAGGCCGAATACCGTGACCTCCACGGTTTTCGGCGCGCTCTCATTGAGTTCCCGGGCCAGGATGCCGAACATCGCATGCGCCTCACGGGGGACGCCGGGAAGAAAGACGACCCGGGTGCCGTGATCGAAGCGCAGGTCGATCCCCCGGGCAGAGCCGACGGGATTGTCGATCTCGGGGTAGAGCCGAGCGTCGCCGGAGGCGGCCAGTGTTTCGACCGCCCTGTGCGTAGTGTCGTCCGGGGTCAGCCCCAGCCCTCCGGTGACGATGATCAGGCCGTTTGCCTGGGCGAGATCTCGCACGGTCTTTACGAGCCTTTCCGGACTGTCTCCGATAACGCGGACCTCGTCCATGGAAATGCCCCGGGAGGTCATCCACGACGCCATGGGCTGAATGAGTGCATCCTGGCGCAAACCCGTAAGGATTTCCGAACCGGTTATGATGATCGAAGCCTTCACCTGGGCCTCCTGAGCATCTTGAGCACTCCTGCCAGCACGACTGCGCTGATCGCGCCCGCCGCCACGTCGTCCATCATGATCCCGAACCCTGCTGGCAGCCTCTCCAGCCGTCTTATCGGAGGCGGCTTGGTGATGTCGAAAAGGCGGAAGATCGCCGCGCCCAAGAAGATCTCGCGGAATCCCCGGGGCCTGGCGAGCATGGTGATCAGCGTGCCCGAGACCTCGTCGATCACCACCTGCCCGGGGTCCTTCCCCCAGCATTTTTCCATCCGCGAGGATGATGCAACTCCTGCTATGGTTATCAGCGCGGTCGCAAGGAGGTAGCGCGACAGGGAGAGCTTTCGGAGGAGCAGATACAACGGCAGTGCGGCGAAGGTCCCCACCGTCCCGGGTACCTTAGGCGCATAACCCGCTCCGAAAAACGTGGCGATGACCCGGCAGAGAGCATCGAGGAATGACATGAGTTATTCTTGCGCCGGCCCGATGTCTTCAATCTTGTCAATGATCCGGGAAAGGGGACCGGTGGAAACGAGTCTGTCCATCTCTTTGAGGATTTCCTGAAAGTGCTTCAGGATCTGTTCTCCCTCGCGGGTCAGGCTCGCACCGGTTCGTCCGTGTCTCCCTTTTTCAAGCAGACCGATCCCCAGCCTCTCTTCGTATTCTCTGACCTTCCCCCAGGCCGCCCGGTATGACATGCCGAGCTCCTGGGCAGCCTTGTGGAGGGATCCGGTTTCGGCCACGAGATCGAGGAGCTTGTAGATGCCCATGCCGAACACCGTGTTCCCATCCTTTTCAATCCAGACCTTGTATGCGAATTCCATAGGACATGGATACCACTATGCGCGCAAAGAATCAATGGTGTGAAAACGTTCGGAAAATACGAGGATTCGACAGGTCTGCTTCACGGTTTCCAGTTGATCGCAAAGGTGTTTATGCGTTATGGAAATTCTTCAGAAAAAGAAGCTGCAAGAAGAGGATCATATGACAGAGTGCTATATCAAGGATCTTCCCCGGCACGCGGGGAAAGAGGTCGTCCTCAAGGGATGGGTCTCCAACAGGAGATCGAGCGGCAAGGTTTCCTTCCTTCTCATCCGGGACGGAAGCGGCCTGTGCCAGGCCATAGCCGAGCGGGAAGTGCTCGGAGACATCTACCAGGAGGTGAAGAAAATCCCCCTGGAATCGTCTCTTGAGGTTCAGGGAACAGTAGTGGAGGAAAGCAGGTCCCCGGGCGGGTACGAGCTGCATGTCACAAGGGTGGAGATTATCCACAAGTCTCAGGAAGAGTTTCCCATCGGCAAGAAGGAGCACGGGCCTGACTTTCTTCTGAACAACCGCCATCTCTGGCTCCGATCGAGCCGACAGATCGCCATCATGCGGGTGCGCGACACCCTGGTGAGGCATATCCGGGAGTACTTCCACAAAAACGACTTCACCCTCATCGATTCGCCCATCTTTACCACCACCTGCGGCGAGGACACCTCCAGTCTCTTTTCCGTAGACTATTTCGATCTGGGCAAGGCCTTTCTCTCGCAGACCGGCCAGCTCTATCTGGAAGCGGCCATCTTCGGACTGGGCAAGGTCTACTGCTTCGGCCCCACCTTCCGGGCCGAGCGTTCCAAGACAAGGCGCCATCTGATCGAGTTCTGGATGGTCGAGGCCGAGGCCGCGTTCTATGACCACGACCGCAACCTCGCCCTGCAAGAGGACTTTGTCTCGTACATCGTACAGAACACCATTGCCGAGAGGGCCGAGGAGCTGGCCTCCCTGGGGCGGGACATCGAGCCGTTAAAGAAGGTCGTGCCGCCCTTCTACCGCATCAGCTACGACGAGGCCCTGACCATCCTCAAGGAAAAGGGATCAGACATCGAGTGGGGCACAGACCTGGGCGGAGACGACGAAACCCTGATCACGAGCCTCTACGACAAGCCGGTGTTCATCGAAAACTATCCCCGGAAGGTCAAGGCCTTCTATATGAAGCAGCACCCCGACAAGCCCGATTATGTCAAGTGCGCCGACCTCCTGGCGCCCGAGGGCTACGGCGAGATCATCGGAGGCTCTGAACGCGAGGACGACTATGACAAGCTCTTGCAGGCCATCCGGGAAAACAATCTGGACCCCGAGCGCTACGGCTGGTACCTCGACCTGAGAAAGTACGGCAGCGTCCCCCATTCGGGGTTCGGCCTGGGAATCGAGCGCACCCTGTCCTGGATCTGCGGCCTCAAGCACGTCCGGGAGACCATACCCTTCCCCAGGATGATCTACCGGGCATATCCCTGACGTAATAGAACGCACGCCGGCAGCGGCGCCGGCGTACAGTTCATATTACCCATTCATGAACAGGATACCTCTCGATTTTTTCATCCGGGATACATCAATCGACTGGCACAAAAAACCGGATCGTGAAAATTCTTCATTGCCGAGCAGCACCTGAGAGCATGGTCGACCGGTACAGTAAACAGGGCTGGTATTTTCTTCAAGAAGCGGGATCAGAAGGTTGAATTGGTAGCAGAGCATTACAGAAAAGCGGCGAGGGAGGAGGGGGGTTTACAGGGGCTCTTCCGCTCTCTGGACAGCCCTTTCTGATACATCCGCGGTTCGACTCCAGGCGGCCCCGTAAACTCGCTCCGCTTCGCTTCGCTCAGACAGTACGGGGCCAAGCGCCTTCCGTCTTCACCTTAGATGTATTCGCAGAAAGGGCTGT